>NZ_VWXC01000003.1:0-285551 GCF_011752685.1 Candidatus Pantoea communis | reverse complement strand
ACGGTCGGCACACCGGTTTTCTTCATCGCGGTGATCGCAGACACTTTGTCGCCCATCAGGCGGATGGTGTCAGCTTTCGGGCCGATGAAGATAAAACCAGAGCGCTCAACCTGCTCGGCGAAATCGGTATTCTCAGAGAGGAAGCCGTAGCCCGGGTGGATCGCCACGGCGCCGGTAATTTCGGCGGCAGAGATCAGGGCCGGGATATTCAGGTAGCTTTTGACCGACTGTGCCGGGCCGATGCAGACGGTTTCGTCCGCCAGCAGCACGTGCTTCAGATCGCGGTCAGCAGTGGAGTGAACCGCAACGGTCTTGATGCCTAATTCTTTACACGCGCGGAGAATTCGCAGAGCGATCTCACCGCGGTTAGCAATGACAATTTTATCCAGCATGCTTCGCCTCGTTATTCGATGACGACCAGCGGCTCGTCAAATTCAACCGGCTGGCCGCTTTCCACCAGGATCGCCTTAACAACGCCGGATTTATCGGCTTCGATCTGGTTCATCATTTTCATCGCTTCAACGATGCACAGAGTGTCGCCGGCGTTCACTTTCTGGCCGACTTCAATATAGGCTTTCGCGTCCGGGCTCGGCGTGCGATAGAAAGTGCCGACCATCGGAGAACGCACGATGTGGCCGGTGATTTCCGGCTTAGCGGCTTCAGCCGGCGCAGCGGCTGCAGGTGCAACGGCGGTCGCCAGTGCAGGCTGCTGCATCACTGGCGCAGCATAAGCCTGTTGCATGACCGGGTAGCCAGCGTTTGCAGGTGAACGGCTGATACGAACTGACTCTTCGCCTTCAGAGATTTCCAGCTCGGAGATGCCGGACTCTTCAACCAGTTCGATCAGTTTCTTAATTTTACGAATATCCATGAAAAACTTTTCCTACGCGTTATCAACTCGCAGCAGTTATAGCAGAGGGCATTCTTGAGCAGGACATAGGGAGTTCAGTTGGGGTTATAAGGAAAAGGTGGCGGAGTGGATCGTTGGTCATCTGAATTTTATGCCGAGGTGGGGATATCGTGGATAATATTGCAGTTTGAGAGGTAAATGACATATTAGAGAGGCGTAATCTTATTACGCCTCTTATGAATAACCGTTACTTCTTCAGACTAATTTTCTGCAGGGCTTCCCACAGCCGCGTTTTATCATCCTGTTCCAGATTCGCTTGATCAAGCGTGTGCAGAAAGGCGGCTTTATCGGTGAAGGGTTTGCCCTGCGCTAACTGCGCACGGATACCACTCAGAATGCTGGCGCTCAGCACATTAATTTTGCTTCTGACCTGATCCAGCGGCAAAGGCTGCCAACCTTGTTCAGGTGTGGAGAGCCAATCTGCGCGATAGCGATATTGAATCGCTTTTGCTGCATCCATCTGAGCCTGCACAAAGGGTTTCACAGACTCGCCCGCTAAGCCCAGCTTTTCGGCTTGCTGCACAGCACTGGCCAGCACTTTTTCTTCTTGCGGCAGATCTTCAATCGCAAGATGATTGGCGGCTTTATAACCGGCCACATCCTTCATATAGGACAGGCGTTGATTGATCAGGGAAGCCACATCGCTATCAATGACAGGTGCCGCCAGCGCGGTGGCCGAGCAAGACAACCCAATTAACAAAATGATCTTACTGAAATAATTCCGATTCATCTCTCTTAGCCTCTTTTTCCATGAGTCACATTGCGTCGCTAATTTAACTTTTTTTTTCTGGCACCGAAACCTTTCCGCCCACTCCAGCGAACTGATGTATTGAGTCACTTAAACCGGACCTCCCTTACATCGCAGGAGCAGATAATGAAATCGTTTAAAACCCTCGTTTGTACTCTGAGCATCACCGCCGCATTGGGCCTCTCTGCCACCGCTTTTAACGCCAGCGCCGCGCTGCCGGTTGGTGCAAAGGCACCAAATTTCGAACTGCAAGGTGCATTAGCCGGCAAACCATTGACCTTCTCGCTGCAAAAAGCGCTGCAAAAAGGGCCAGTGGTGCTTTACTTCTTCCCGGCCGCATTCAGTGCGGGCTGTACGATTGAAGCGCATGACTTCGCCGAAGCCACCGACAACTTCACCAAAATGCACGCCACAGTTATTGGTGTGACTGCAGGCAATACCGATCAGGTGAGCGATTTCTCTAAACTGGAGTGCCGTGACAAATTCGCTGTTGCCGCCGACCCAGGTGCTAAAGTGGCCGCTCAGTATCAAACCACCATGCAGATGAAAGGCAAAACCCTTTCCGATCGCACCTCTTATGTGATTGCGCCTAATGGCGACATCCTGCTGAGTTACACTGATAGAAACCCGGATACGCACATCGAGAAAGCCCTCGCCGCCGTGAAGCAGTACGACGCTGCACATCCGCAAACTAACTAAGCAAAGAGGCCAGCGATGTTAACCGCCATGCTGGCCGCCTTTATTGGCGGCATCATTCTGAACTTAATGCCCTGCGTCTTTCCGGTCATCTCCCTGAAAGCGCTCGGCCTGTTGCGCCACACTGACAATGCCGCCAACGCGCGTCGTGAAGGTTTAGGCTTTTTACTGGGCGTGATCGTTACCATGATGGCGCTAGCGGGTATTTTGCTGGCCGCGCGTGCAGGCGGTGCAGCTGTAGGCTGGGGATTCCAGTTACAGTCCCCCCTGGTGATTGCCCTGCTATCATTGGTGATCCTCGCCGCTGCGCTCAATCTGCTTGGCGTATTTGAAGTGGGCCTGTCGGTTCAACGTGTTGGATCCGTTGAAATCAATCGCGGCGCCTTCTTACGTTCTGCACTCACTGGCGTATTGGCGATTTTGGTTGCCACCCCTTGTGCGGCACCGTTTATGGCTAGTGCGATCGGCTATGCCCTGGTGCAACCCCCTGCTGTGGCGCTGGTGATCTTCTTCGCCCTGGCACTCGGTTTCGCAGCGCCTTTCACACTGATTTCTCTTTTCCCTCAGCTGGCGAGATTCTTACCTCGTCCAGGCGCATGGATGGATGTACTGAAGCGTGGTTTAGCCTTCCCGATGTTTGGCGCTTATGCCTGGCTGGTGTGGGTGCTCGCGCAACAGGCAGGCAGCGCGGCATTGGCTACACTGTTAGCAGCCTCTGTGGTAGTGGCATTCGCGGGCTGGCTATATGGGATGGCGCAACATCGCCGCTTTGCCGGTAAAGGCCATAAAGTGCTGTTCGCCGTGACCGCCGTATTGGTTATCGCCGTGCTGGCCCCACTGCCGCAGTTAATTCAACCGGGCGCAGCGCTGGCAGGTGACCAGGTAGCCAGCCAGCTCACTAAAGAGAAGTGGACACCGCAAGCCGTCGCCTCTCAACGTGGACACGGTAAAGCCATCTTTGTCGATTTCACAGCCTCATGGTGTATTACCTGTCAGGTGAATGAAAAAACCTCCCTTTCGACGCAGGCAGTGAAAGACGCGTTGGCAAAAACCGGTACGGTGTATATGGTGGCGGACTCCACCAAGTTTAATCCCGATGTCGATGACGCCATGAGCGAGTTTGGTCAGGGCGGACTGCCGATGTATCTGGTTTACCCCGCCGATGGCGGGCCGCCAAAAGTGCTACCGCAAGTGCTGACACCGAGCATTGTGGTGAATGCGCTGCAAGCGGCCAGCACCAAGGCGTAATTGTTTCAAGGCGGATTATGCAAGCAAGTGATAGCGCGCGCGAAAGTTGGCCCGCGCTAATGGAACAGGCGCAGGCGGGCGATCAGCTCGCCTACACCCGACTGCTCAAAGCGCTAGTGCCGGTGATACGCGGGCAAATACGCCAACAACTCACCGACCAGGCATTAGTGGAAGATGTGATTCAGGATGTGCTGTTAACAGTGCATCGGGTGCGTCACACCTATGATCCTGCCTACCCGTTTTTACCCTGGCTGATGGCCATCATCTCCGCTCGCGCAGTCGATGCCCTGCGGCGACGCGGACGCCATCAGCAATGGGAAGTCCATGAAGAAACGCTAACTGAAGCTGTCATTGCGCCAGAGGCACCATCGCTGGATACACAAGAGGAACTGGCTGGCTATCTGCGCCAGCTTCCCTCGCGCCAGCGCGAGATTGTCGAGCATGTTCACTTGCGCGAAATGACCCTGACGGAAGCGGCAGAACATAACAATTTGAGTGTGGCAGCGGTGAAGTCGCTGCTGCATCGCGCGCTGAGTAATCTGCGTCGCTTTGGAGCACACCATGAATAACCATGACCTGTTAATCGAAAAACTCAGCCGCGACATGCAGCCCGTTCAACCGATGCGGCCGACTTATTGGCGTGTCTTAGTGTGGCTGCTACTGGCACTGCCCTGCGGCATCGTCGCCAGTTTTCTGGTCCAGCGTACGTTAACCGATTGGTCACAACCCGGTGCGATGCGCGCGCTCATCCAGTTGGCGCTGGCGTTTGTGCTCGGCTTGTTCGCGATTCGTAATGCGTTCAACATGAGCATCCCTGGCCGACGCAGTGTCAGTTGGAAAGTGCTGTTGCCTCTGGGTTTATTGTGGTTGGGATTGAGCCTGAGCAGTATCCCGCACGCCGTAGTGGAGGCACATGATAATGACAGCACGCGCTGTTTTACCTTCCTGTTAGTGGTGAGCACACCGATGATGGTGCTGATGATTGCCAGTTTACGCAAGACACGTGCACTCCATCCGGTACGCAGCCTGGCGATGGCCGGACTGGGCATATCCTGCATGGCCGTCACCATGCTGGCGTTTTGCCATCCGGTGCATCTGCACGCCATGGATTTTGTCATGCATCTGGCCGCGATTGCGGTGATTATTGCTCTGACAGTGCTGCTTGGTCGCCGCTGGGTAAGATTAGGTTGAGGTGATAAAAGGATGTCATTCTCCCTCTTAAAATAGAAAACAGGAGTCTGGCTCTCATTAAATCTACCTCATCACTATCCTTTGATGTGTTAAGTTAATTAATGGAGAGAGGCAATCAAGTGAAGGAATACACATGCCAGTGCTTAACAAGGGGGATTCAAATATGGCCATAATGCCAATGTCATACAGCCCCAATACATTACAACGACGTTTTGAGATTATTGATGAGTTTGAAATGGGTAGTTTTACTTACTGGATTATCTATGATCGAAAAACACCTTTTTCAGCAGTCGTCGATGCTGGTCCAGCATTAATTGAGAACGATTTACGCCATCGCGTCATTGCTACGTTGGAACTGATTCGCGTTGAAAATTTTGATGGGCTCAGCGTAAAGTCATTCTGGCAAGATGCTGCCGCGCTGCAGGTTGAAGGGGTTGTTGTACAAGAGATCATGCAAGGTTTTGGTCTGGCAACCCGCATGTATGAAAACTTGGTGGTGCATCAACATATCACGCTGATGAGTGATCATCACCACTATGAAGGCGGAAAAGCACTTTGGAAACACATTGCGCAAAAGTCTCGTCTGTTGCAGGTTTTTGTTTTAGATACAAACGAAGGTAAATTTTATCCCTACGATGGCACCAAAATACGTTATGACGGCATTTGCATCCCCGAAAGTAAAATATGGAGCGTTCATCCTGATGAATCCTTGCAGGGGATTATTTTGATTGCTGAGGCTAAAGAAAAAGTCTCAGCATTATCCATCCCTGTTATATAAACAGGTAAAGATAAAGGTGAGTAAAACGGCAGCGCATGAAATGTAAAATATCGCGCTGCCCGTCTTTCTGAGTTCCTGTAATTAAAACCCAACCATTAGGCTTCTTCAGCCACCTTCTTTTCTTCATTACGAGCAATGTCGTAAGCGGCTTGAGCCTGTTCCATCACCGGGCCGTACTCCATCGCCCAACTCGCCAGGGCCATAAAGGGCTGCTGCAGCGTCTGCGCTAAAGGTGTGATGCTGTATTCCACGCTCACCGGCGAAGTTGGTAGCACTTTACGGTTCACAAGACCATTGCGCTCCAGACGTTTGAGCGCATCCGCCAGTGCCTTATGCGTAATCCCATCCAGTCTGCGGCGAATCTCATTGAACCTTGAGGGCTGTGTGCAAAGCACGGTGAGAATTAATATTGACCATTTATTGGTGATGTTTTCCAAAACAGGTCGGGTTTTACCAATATCAATCAATGGCTTGTCAGTTTTGTCATTCATGGCGATATACCCGTATATATCTGATATAAACTAAGTGCGTAATTGATATCAAGTATAGTTTTTATATCATCTGGGTTCCACTCTTTAAGGAGTATTGCAGATGAGCAGATTAGAAAACAAAGTTGCCGTAGTACTGGGCGGCGCAAAAGGTATCGGTTTGGCGATCAGCCAGCGTTTCGCCAGCGAAGGAGCAACAACCTGGTTTACCTCCCGTCGTGAAGAAGAATTAGCTACTGCCAGCCGCAAGATATCCGGCATCGCGAAGCCATTACGCGCCGATGTTAGTCAGAACGAAGAGCTGGCCGATATTATGGACACCATCAAAAGCACGTCAGGCCATTTGGATGTGTTGGTGATCAATGCGGGTATGTCGGAATACGCCCGATTAGACGAGATCAGTGAGTCTCACTACGAGCAGATTTTCGGACTTAACGTGCGCTCGCCGCTCTTTGCCTTACAAGCTGCATTGCCCCTGCTGAAACCTGGCGCGAGCGTGGTGTTGATTGGCTCGATTGCGGATGTGATTGGCACGGAAGGCTATGGTGTTTACTCTGCCAGCAAAGCCGCTCTGCGCTCCTTTGCCCGCACCTGGACCCGTGAACTCGCCGCACGCGGTATCCGCGTCAATGTGGTCGCACCCGGCCCTGTGGATACCGAAATGATGGCAGCAGCTTCAGAACAGGTTCGAAATGGACTCACCAGCGCCATCCCCCTCGGCAGAATGGCAAAACCGGAAGAGGTGGCGAATGCTGCGTTGTTCCTTGCCAGTGATGAAAGCAGTTACATTGCGGGCGCTGAGATCTGCGTTGATGGTGGATTGACCCAGGTTTAGATGCGGCATACAAACAGCCATCGCAGGATGGCTGTCACTTCATTTCAGGGCAGACACGGTTCGAAATCAGTATGCTTTTCTCACCACACCTTAGGCACTCCAGGATCACTCACCCATCACAACATCGAATCACTGATATTGGGCGGAGGACTCACGCGCATCACCACTTTCATTGGAATATTTTTAGCGGGATGGCCTTTTTCAAATCGCCACTTATTCACCGCTCTTATAACCGCGTCATCAAACAGATGGTCGGGTGTGGATTGCACAATGCGCATTTCACTGACCTTCCCTTGCGCATCGACATCATAAAAAAATTGCACCTTTCCTTCGATATGATTCTTTGCAGCATAAAAAGGGTAGTCAGGTTTATCCATTCGCAGGGCTTTAGGATGTTCTTTATTGGCGGATGAAGTGGTACAACCTGATAATGCCAGAGTGAGAATGATGGGTATGACCTTAAACATAACAACCTCCTGTTGTTGAGAATCATTCTCATGTTATCATCACATGATATCAACAAGATAGAGCCAGTTTAACGTAAAGAATCCTTCATTAGGCTTCTGCTACCCTGTTCATCCATCAAGATTAAGGAATAATCGTCGATGAAAAACATCGTATTTATCTACATGCCCAGTCCAACATTGTTCAGAACACCGGGATTCGGAGTGAGTGGCGGATTGTTTGTTGCCTATTTTCGCGAAGATAAATATATCGCCGCAGTGCAGAAGGCGATCGATAAACGCCAATTGAACTGGCGCTTCACGCGCGACACCACAGAATCGAATATTGAAACGCTTATGGACGAAGGTGTTGAATTACTGGTCTGTGCACCCGGTCTACGCTTTATGTTTTATCGCAAGAATTTTGATAAGCAACGCATGGTGTTTCTCACCACCATGGAATACCTGAGTAACGACGTCCGGCCTGTAATGCGTAAAATACGGGAACGGGAAGACAGGGAATATTTGTTGGACTAAAGGGCTCGGATACCTCATGTCGGATATTACAGCCCAAAATAGTATGAGTTGTTGTTCATGAAGGTGCGCATTGATGCGCACCTGGAACACCGATCACAATGAATAAAACTACTGAGGAATCACCTTCTCCGCTTTCAGCCGATCAAACAGCGCAATAAACGAATCCAGCGTTGAACGATATCCGGTGAATCCCGCTTTGCGGCTTTTGCTCATGTCGGTGAACGCTTCCATTGGACGCCCAAGATCCGCATCGGTGTGCCACCACGAAGCCAGTTTATTGATGTCAGCCTCACGCAGCTGTTCGCTCGCGGCAATTTCATGCCATGCGTCGGCGGCCTGTTGCATGCGCCCTTCCAGAGGCATCATCTGTGCAGGATACGCGGCGGCTTCAACGTTAAAGTAAGCGGCCAGCCGTGGCCACAACCAGTTCCAGCGGAATACATCGCCGTTGACCGCGTTGAAGTCCTGATTCGCTGCTACATCCGCCGTCGCTGCCCACAGCAACTGCTCCGCCAGCAAACCGGCGTCGGTCACATCCGCAATACCGTTCCACTGCTCCGGCGAGCCAGGAAAGATAAACGGCCAGCCCTTCTCGCGACACAGCGAGGCATACACCGCCAGCGTCTGCCCCATATTCATGGCATTAGCCACTGCATAACCGATGATGGTGTGCGGGCGATGCACGCTCCAGCGATAGCCATATTGCTCGGCACCGGCAAAGATTTCATCTTCCTGCGCATAGTAGAAGTTATCGACCGGCTGGCGTCCCTGTTCTTCACGGAACGGCGTCACCGGCACAGCACCTTTGCCATACGCCTCAAATGGTCCCAGATAGTGTTTCAGCCCGGTCACCAGCGCCACGTGCGCACCGTTCAGGCGCTCACCCAGCGCTTCAATCACATTACGTACCATGCCGCCGTTCACGCGAATGTTCTCTTTTTCGTTCTCCTGACGCGCCCAGACGCTAAAGAACACCGCATCAGGCTTCTCTTGTGACAGTGTAGTGCCGACCGCATCAGCATCGGTCAGATCTGCGGTCAGACTGCGGCAACCTTCGGGGATCGCGCCGCGTCCACGAGATAATCCAGTCACCAGCCATCCTTCACTTTGCAGTTTTTCCGCCAGCGCACGCCCAATCACGCCGCTAATGCCGACAATTAACGCCTGCTTTTGCATTTCAATTCTCCTCGGTTTCGGTAATCATTAGCCTAATAGAGAATTCAATTCCTATCTCTGGCTTTAATTCACATCATTCACAACCTGGATTCACGAATAGATGCACGATCAACGCCTTAAAGACATTGTTCCCTTTGTAGCCAGTGTTGAGAGTGGCAGTTTCGCAGCGGCGGCGGAACGTTTGCACCTGACCGGTTCCGCAGTCAGTAAAAGCGTCACACGGCTGGAGACTCGTCTTGGTTCACGTTTGCTGGAGCGCACCACGCGCAGTCTGAAGCTCACCGATGCAGGCAACGCCTACTACCAAACCTGCCTGCGCATCATGGAGGAGCTGGCCGAAGCCGAAGCGGTACTGGCAGCACAGCGCAGCATTCCCTCAAGGCGATTGCGCGTGGCGGTGCCGAATACCTATGGCCGCCTTAGCGTCATGCCGGTGCTGATTCCGTTTTGTCAGCAACATCCCGAGCTGGAACTCAATCTCACCTTCTCGGATCGTTTTATCGATCTGTTTGATGAGGGGATCGATGTCGCAGTACGCATTGGCGGATCGCCGGACGTACCGGCCTCGCTTGGCTGCCGTCAGATGGGTCGCGAGCGTATGGTGTTTTGCGCGGCGCCGGAATATTTAGCCCGCGCGGGTCGCCCTCGTAACGAAAGCGAGTTGCTGCAGCATCAGGCGATTATGTATGAACGTGTGGATGGCAGCAGCAAGCCATGGCTGTTTACCACTTCAGATGGTCACCCGCACTGGCGCAATGTGCCACACCGGATGGCGCTGGGTGACGTGGATGCGCAAGTCCAGGCGCTGTGTGGCGGATTAGGCGTGGCGCAGATGCCATCCTGGCTGGTGCGCGAGCCACTGGCGCGCGGTGAACTGGAGATCATCTTGCCGGAGCAACAGCCCGATGGATTGGCTTTGACGCTGATATGGCCGCGCCGCAAGCAGCTGTTGCCGAAAGTCGATGCGCTATTGACCGCGCTGAAGGAATTACAGATTCGCTGAAGTGGGCGGCCTGAAGGCCGCCTGCTACCGCGAGCGCAACCATAATGACGTGCAGGTTTTCAGCGGGCCAGTGTCCCCGTATCAGGATCGCACAGGGGATCCTGATTAATTTTCGGGGTCAAACAGTGCGCGGGCGTAATTCTGAGAAGAGACTTTTTTCTCGCTGTGCGGGATCTCCACGCTATCGATAAGCTTGGCTTGCTGATAGCTTTTCACTGTCTCATGCTGAGTGAGTTGCTGCGTGGTCTGCGCAGCCAGCTCACCTTTTTTGTTCTGCGAAACCACGGTCTGGCTGCGCTCTTCATCATCAATCAGATGATAGCGGTAATTTTGCGATGACTTAAGTGCCGTCAGTTTCGCTGCCCCGTCAGAATCCAGCGCGGTGTGGAAACTGGCTTTGAGTTTGAACAGCGTATCCTGTGTCAAATCCTGGCTATCAGTGTGTTGCTGCGAGCGGGTTTGCTGCGCGACGTCCAAAGAGAAAGTGTCCTGTTCCTCCGGTTTATAAGGATTATCAGAACGTGGCGTCTGCTGATAACTGGCGGAAAAATCGGCCAATCCGCTGATGGCACCGTTTTTAGCGGCATTAGCATCAATGGAGATCACTCGCTGGGTGTTGACGCTGTGGCTTGCCTGTCCTTGCGTGGTATTCAGCGCCCGGAAGCTGGCTTTGAAGAGATTCAGCATGTCGCGATCGCCGTGCCCACGCGTTACGGCCTGATCCATTTTGGCAGACCACTGTTCGAGTGCGGCGGCCTGCTGTTCGGCGCTGCCTGCCTGAGTCAGCTTTGACACATCAGTATCGAGTTTGATACTGACATCCCCGTTGTGAAAACCGAGCCAGCGCTCTTTATCATCTGCGTGAAGGTTGAGGGACTGCGTCACATTGTCGCCATTACGCAGATCGGTCTTCAAATCGACACTTTTCAGCTGCGAGATATCAAACTTCATCAAGTCGCTGATATCTAGCTGCGTGGTCCCTGCGTCCAAACCGTCCAGCGCTTTTTGCAAACCGTCGGAGAGCTGACTGATGGCTGCGGCTTCATCACGGTTGAGTTTACCCCCGCTGGTATTCAGCTCCACCACCAGTCCACCCTGCTGGCGTGTCATTTGCAGACTCACTTCAATCCCCGATTGTGTGGTCATAGTGAGCGCCACCGCGCTCTGACTGTTGCTGGTGCCGTTGGCTGATGAGGTTGCGGGCACGCTTAACGTGACATTGTCACCACTCTGCACCAGGCCCTTGAGCAAACTAGTGCCGATAGCGTTCATACCAACGCCGCCAGACTGCGCTGCCGCGTTGAGTTGCGCCTGTAAATTGCTGCTGATCGTGCCGCTACTCTTTACCTGTGCTGGCACAATTTTATAGATGTCGGCAATGGCCTCGCTTGCTTCACTGAAGGTCACTTTGGTGGACGCTTCAGCCTGTAAGTGGCTTTGTGCTGCCTTGCTGTTTGCGGTGGTATTTACGCTTGAACCCGCAGAAATCAGGTTGCGTAGAACGCTGTTGCCAATCCCATTTAGCATCAAAATAATCCTTCTTGTGAACTATTCCTGAAGGTTATCGGCATCATATCGCCATGCTTTAACATTCCCCTCCGGTTAACGCCAGCTCCTGTTAGGCCGCTGGCACTTCTGGCACAGCATCTGTCTGCCTAAACACAGCCGAACCCGCGCGTCTGATTTACGTTATTGATCAACACATTGTCTACCGCACAGGTAGCCCCCTTCAACAGAGGTAAGGTCGCGATGAATAATCTGCATTACAAAAGCTTGCTGGAAATTGGACGCCTGATTCAGTCTGGCGACATCACCTCGGTAGCGGTCACTGAATCACTATTAACGCGCATCGACACACTGGATAGCGATCTGCACAGTTATTTCTACGTGATGCGCGACAGTGCATTAAAACAGGCGGCAGAGGCGGATCAGGAAATCGCCGCAGGTAAACTGCGTGGCCCGCTGCACGGTGTGCCGATTGCCCTAAAAGATCTGATCTGGACCAAAGATGCGCCCACCAGCCACGGCATGATCATCCACAAGGATCACTATCCGGCGGAAGACTCCACGGTGGTTGATCGTTTCCGCGCTGCCGGTGCGGTGATCCTCGGCAAGCTGACGCAAACTGAAAGCGCCTTTGCCGATCACCATCCGGACATCACCCGCCCTAATAACCCCTGGGGCAGCGCCCTCTGGACCGGTGTCTCCTCCAGCGGTTCTGGCGTGGCAACCGCCGCTGGCCTGTGCTTTGGCTCGATCGGAACGGATACCGGTGGTTCTATTCGTTTTCCTTCCAACGCCAACGGCTTGACCGGCATCAAACCGACCTGGGGTCGCGTCACGCGCCACGGTGCCTGTGAGCTGGCTGCCTCGCTTGACCATATTGGGCCAATGGCACGATCAGCCGCCGATGCGGCGGCCATGTTGCAGGCTATCGCCGGGCGTGATGATAAAGATCCGACCTCCAGTAGCGAGCCGGTGCCTGACTATCTGGCCTTGATGACGCGCGGAGTCAGTAAAATGCGCATCGGATTAGATGCGGGCTGGGCGTTGGAAAAGGTGGATGCGGAAACCCGTGCCGCGCTGGAATCGGCGATAGCTACCCTGACATCGCTGGGTGCCACCTTCGTGGACATCACTGTGCCAGACACGGAAAAAGCCGCCGCCGAGTGGAGTGCGCTTTGTGCAGTGGAAACCGCCCTGGCGCATGAAGAGACCTATCCAGCGCAGAAAGATCAATATGGTCCAGGATTATCTGGTCTGCTGGATCTTGGCCATCAGGTCACCGCATTGGAGTATCAGCGCCTGCTGCTAAGCCGTGCTGCACTGCGTGGCGATATCTCAGCTCTGTTCAGCAAAGTGGATTTGATTCTGGCACCCGCCACCGCTTATGCCGGATTAACCTGGGACACCATGACCCGTTTTGGTACCGATCAGGCACTTTTTAACGGCGTATTGCGCTATACCAGTGCATTTGACGCGAGCGGGCATCCGACCATCACCCTGCCATGTGGCATGACTTCCGCCGGTGCACCCATTGGTTTCCAGTTAGTCGCCGCCCATTTCGATGAAACCGCAATGATTCAGGGCGCCTGGGCTTATCAGCAAGTCACTGAATGGCATAAAAAACATCCTGCTATCTAAAGCTGCTTATTTTGGCCGCACTGCATTTCGGGTGCGGCCTTTTCGTGTCGATATGGCCTGAAACTTGCTTGGTTTGTTGTGATTTCACCCTTTTCGCCAGGTTTAGGGGATGTTGCCATGAAAGAAACGTTCACCACGGATCACTTAGATAATCGCCACCGCTTTGATGCCTGGCGCGATGCCGTCTGTTCGCGCTTGATTAATGCCGAGGCGCGTCAGGTTAATGCCGGTACTTTTTCCGGCAGCTTTGGTTATTCCATGCTGGGCCATGTCGATATCGCACACCATGTGTCACAAACCGCGCTGGTGTGGCAACGCACTACCGAGTGCATTCGCCGCCATCCTAATCATGATTTTTATCTCGGCTACGTTCGTTCCGGCATCGGGACATTGCGGCAAAACGATAACCAGTCACGGGTGAGCGCAGGGGATGTGGTGATTTACGATGCCGCAACGCCCTTTGATTTCGCCATGGATAACGTGGCCATCAACATTGTGCATTTGCCGCGCCAGATGATTGAAAAAGAGGCGCCAGCGATTGCCCGGCTCGCGGGGAAAACGCTGGATCTTAGTCGTCCCGGAATGACCTCACTCAAGCAACTACTGGAAGAGGCGTTTGTCTTTAACGCGGAGAGTGAGAACACCTTTCTCGCGGAACAGTTCGCCAATACGTTGATCAATATGATCTCAGTGAGTGTCAATTTGCAGAAAGGCGATGACGCACTAAAACCGGATCTTTACTCGCGGGTGGTGAGTTATTTACGGCAAAATCTGCAGGAAGCGGACCTAACTATGGCGCAAATTGCCAATGCCCATCATGTTTCACCGCGCACCATCAGCCGCGTGTTTGCTGCACACGGCACCACGCCGATGAATTTTGTCTGGCAGGAGCGCCTGCTGGCGTGTCGCAAGGCGCTAGCCGAAGGTAAAGCGCGCAACATCACGCAGGTGGCGCTGGATCACGGCTTTAGCGATATGTCGCATTTCAGTCTCGCCTTCCGCAAAGCCTTTGGTTACACCCCGAGCAGTCTGCTGAGACAAACCGAGGCGTAACGGCGTTTTGTTTTACCCTTTCTGCAACTGACTGATCACACGCTCAGCAGTAAATTCCAGGCTGCTGCGCGTGTTCATCGCTTCGGTACGCATAAAGCGATATGCCCCCGACTCATCCAGACCGAAAGTCTGCATCAACACGCCTTTAGCCTGCGCCAGTCGCTCATTCCTCAGTTTACGCTGTTGGCGAGCCTGCAGTTCACCCCGCAACTGGGCATTCTGCTGGGCGGATTGCCAGGTGCCGATGATCTGCACAATCAAGGCAACGGGGTTTAGTTCTCGCTCGGCGATGGCAGCGGGTTGCAGTTTCATTAGCAGCGGAAACAAGCGCGCATCGTGGCAGTTCGCCAGGGCAATCACCGGTGTGTGATGCTGTTGCAATGAACGAAACAGCGGCGTTAATACCGCCTCGTGGTGATTTTCAATCGCCACCAACAGCAGTTGCGCGTCAGCCGGACGTTCGGCGACAGGCGGCCAGCTGTGTTGTGCGTGACAACCGATTTGCGTCAACGAGGCACAAAAAGCCCGCACGCTTTGCGAATCAGGATGGAAAATATGCAACCGCACACCCGCAAGCGTTTTCAGCAAAGATGGCTCATTCATGTTTCACCCGTGTGCATTCTGAAGTTCGAAGCATCACGTTAGAGGAGTCAGGCAATCGATGCTGTGTTGCTGCTGCCGGGTGCTGTGTCAGGCGAGACAGGGCATGCACCCCGTCCCGCTTGACCGATTTAGGCGTGAAACCCTAAAAACTGCTCCGCCACACTGGCACTCGGCTGGGCGCGCGGATCAATCTGCTGCACAATCTGCCCTTTTTCAATCACATGGATCCGATCCGATAACGCATACAGAAACTCAATATCCTGCTCTACCAGAATGATCGAGATATCCATTTCATGCCTCAGCCGCTGCAGCGTCTCGATGATCTCCTCACAGATATTCGGTTGAATGCCTTCGGTTGGTTCATCCAGCAACACCAGCTGTGGCTGCCCGCAGAGACAGCGCGCCAACGCCAGCAGTTGCTGCTCGCCGCCCGAGAGCGCCCCGCCCGGTTGAGCCAGTAAACGTTTCAGGCGCGGGAAAATCTCCAGCATCTGCTCGATGATCTGACCCGCACGCGAAAAGTGCTTCACGCAGCCCATGCGCAGGTTCTCTTCCACCGTCAGCAGCGGGAAGATTTGCCGCCCTTGCGGCACAAAACCGATGCCCGCCGCCGCCCGTTGGTGGGCCTGATAGCGGGTGATATCAATGCCGTTGAGCGCGATAGTTCCCTGCCAGGCGGGCAGCTCTCCCATGATGGTGCGCAGCAGCGTGGTTTTTCCCATGCCGTTGCGTCCTAACACACCGGTGAAGGATTTCGCCCCGACAAACAGCTCGGATAAGTGCAGGACCGGAATTTTGTTGTAGCCCGAGACCATCTCTTTTATTTCAAGCATGTTTAATCTCCAGATTGCCGAGATACGCCTCTTTCACCAGAGGATTCTGCGTCACCTCGCGGAAAGTCCCCTCCGCCAGCACCGCGCCCTGATTAAACACCGTGACCTGCTGCGCGATCATGCTGATGAACTCCATATCGTGCTCCACCACCACCACGGTGCTCTGTTGATTGATCGCTTTAATCAGCTGGGCGGTTTTGCGCACTTCCTGATGCGTCATGCCTGCGGCGGGTTCATCCAGCAACACCAGTTGCGGACGAGAAATCAGGATCATCCCTAACTCCACCCACTGTCGCTGCCCGTGCGCCAACTCCGAGAGCACGGCATCCTGATGATCTTCCAGTCCGATATCGTGCAACACCTGATCAATTGCGGAGGACAGAGCCGCTTTCGCCAGCTTATTGGCTGCCGCCTGCCACAGATTCTCCCGAACACTCAACCCTTCAAAGACGCTCGGCACCTGAGTTTTGATGCCGATACCCAACCGGGCAATATCCCACGGGCGTTTGCCGGAGATCACTTGATTGCGGTAGCGGCACTCACCGCGCGTGGGCGTTACCTGACCGCTGAGCATTTTGAAAAAGGTGCTTTTCCCCGCGCCGTTCGGGCCGATCAGGCAGCGAAGCTCCCCTTCATGCAGGGTGAAATCCACCTCCTTCACCGCATGCACACCACCAAAACTGACGCCCATTTTGCGGGTTTCCAACAGGACTGTTGCCGTCATGGTTTCACCTCACTCACCGATGTGCGGGTTGCAGGCAGCGTGTTCGGACGCTTGCGTCGCCACAGCCGTTGTAAGGTCGGTAAAATGCCTCCGGGGATCAGCAGCACAAACACTGCCAGAATCACGCCGAGCACCAGATTGACATCCACCGTTTGCTGCGCGCCCAGCCGCGTCACCATCCACTGCAACAGCACACAGCTGATCACCGGACCGATCAACGTGCCGCGCCCCCCGACAATCACCCAAATGATGATCTGTGCCGACTGACTGATACTAAACACCCCGGGGCTGACAAAGGCACCCCAGTTGACGTACAGGCATCCCGCTAACCCGGCAATCGCCGCGCCAATGGCAAAGGTGACGAGCTTATGTGCCGGCACGTTGTAGCCGAGCAGTCCTGCGCGCTTTTCGTTTTCCCGAATGGCCACCACCGTTTTGCCAAAGCGGCTGAGCAGCACAAACTTCAGCAGCGCATAGCAGAGCGCCAACGCACCGGCGGTCACCATAAAGATCGCCTCCGGTGACAAAATGGCATCTGGCTGGAATGGCATGTTGAGTGTCGGCACTGACGGAATACCATTGAACCCACCCAGCAGCGCTTCGCCGATATGGTATTCACTGCCCGAGGTGGAGTTTACCCAGTTAAACAGCACCAGGCTCACGGCTAACGTGATCGCGCCGAGGTACACATCACTGACACCGCCGTAGAAGATCACGTAACCGAGAAGCAGAGAGAACAGCGTGGGCAGGAGAATCGCCATCACCACCGCCCAGGTGGAATCCCCCCAGTTAATGGCGCAAATGGCGTAGGTATAGGCCCCCAGTCCAAAAAATGCCGCCTGACCAAAACAGAGGATGCCGCCGTAGCCCCAGATAAACGCCAGGCTGAGTGACAACAGTCCCATCACTAAAAACACCGTAATGGAGAGCAAGGTGTACAGCTCAATCGCACCAGCGAGCCAAAACGCCAGCAGGATCAGCATCAGGGCACTGAGCACAATGCGCACTTTTTCCGAAAACAGTTTCATTACAGCGATCTCCTGAAGAAGCGCCCGGTGATACCCTGCGGCAGCAGTCGCAGCAGCACAATGGCACTCAACAGCAGCGCCACCGCACCAAACACCGGCGTGGAGAGATAGGTCACCAGTTGCGAAATGGTTCCAAACAGCGTGGAAGAGGTCAGCGTGCCAGCGATGATGGCGCTGCCCCCGCCGATTACCGTGATAAAGGCTTTGGCAATAAAGCTAACGCCGATGGTCGGTATCACGCCGGTGATCGGTGCCAGCAGCGCGCCACCCAATCCGGAGAGCGCGGCTCCCAGACCGAAGGTCAGGCTGTAGATTTTACCGGGATTGCTGCCTAGCGCCGCCGCCATGCGCGCATTCTGCATGGTGGCACGTGCGCACAATCCCAATGTGGTGAAGCGCAGCAACAGCCACAATGCCGCCACCAGACACAGCGCAAACACAATCATAAACAGCGAATAGCCGCTGGTGCTGTAACTTCCCACATTCACGCTGGGCAGCGGCGAGCTGATGCCCAGCGTGGTGTTGCCAAACAGCATGGTCGCGGCACCGATCAACGCCAGACTCAATCCCCAGGTGGCCAGCATGGTGTCGATCATCCTGCCGTACAGATGACGAATAATGACGCGTTCAATCACCATGCCAAACACGCCAACACAAATCGGCGCAACCACCAGCATGGAGATCCAGATCGGCACGCCAAAGTGGTTAGTGGCCATAATGGCGCTGTAGCCGCCCAGCATCATAAATTCGCCGTGCGACATATTGACGATTTTCATCATGCCAAACACCACCGCCAGCCCCAGACTCATGATCACCAGCACCGCGATGGCATTCAGCACTTCGATGCCATAGATAACCGACAGATCCATTAGCGCCTCCCGTTACAGCTCAATCTGATACTGTTTGGTATCACGTGGATTTTTCTTCAGGTCGCACACCATGGCGGTATCAACCGGTGCCTGGTTGGTGAAGGTTTCCAGAATTTTCATCTGATGGTTCTCCACCTCGGCAATGTGTACGTCCAGCGAACAGTGATGCGTGGTGGGATCGACACTCAGCTGACCGCTTGGCGAGGTCAGCGTAACGCCCGACTCCAGCGCTTCAATCACTTTCATGCGGTCGATGTCGCCTGCCTTGCGCACCCCTTCGGCCCAAATCAACATGCCCTGATACGCGCCCATCGCCAGATCGCTGATGTACATTTCGCCGTAACGAGCATGGAATTTATCGACAAACGCTTTGTTCTCGGCAGACGGAATTTCCTGCATGTAGTTCGCCGCCACCAGAATGCCGTTGCTCTCTTCCGGCGACAGAATGATGTGTTCATTACCGCCGCCGAATACGGTAGAAGCGATGGGAATCTTGCCGCTCATGCCTGCCGCATGCCATTGGCGGTAGAAGGAGATGTGCGCCCCGCCCACCAGCGCTGACCACACCATGTCGGGTTTAGCGCTCTGGATTTTTGAAATGGCGGCACCGAAGTCCGTGACATCCAGCGGGAAGAACTCCACCGTCATCACTTCACCGCCGTTGTCACGCACCGACTTCTTCACCCATGACGAAACAATCTGGCCGTAGTTGTAATCAGCCGCCAGCACATAGACTTTCTTGCCCCACTTCTTCATGGCGTACGGCACCAGTTTCTCCACGGTTTGTGCGGGCGTTGAGCCTGAAGAGAAGTAGTTGCGATCGCAGACGCCACCTTCGTACTGCGCAGGATAGAAATAGAGTGAGCGGAAACGATCCAATACCGGACGAATCACCTCGCGCGACGCAGACGTGATGC
Organism: Candidatus Pantoea communis; assembly: GCF_011752685.1. Lineage (NCBI taxonomy): Bacteria > Pseudomonadati > Pseudomonadota > Gammaproteobacteria > Enterobacterales > Erwiniaceae > Pantoea > Candidatus Pantoea communis. The sequence goes on along the minus strand of NZ_VWXC01000003.1, from coordinate 266,327 downwards.
CGCCGTGCACCACCGCCACTTTGTCTTTCAGCGCGGCCTGCTGGGCGTATTGCGCGTAGAGTTGCATATTGGATTGCGCGTCGTAATTGATGATTTGCAGCGGTCGGCCCAATAATCCCCCTGCTGCGTTGATCTCATCTGCAGCTAAATTGATGGCGTTGGACATCGGCTTGCCATAAATATCCAGCCCGCCTGACAGGTCGAGAATGCTCGCCACTTTAATGGCGTCTTTGCTGTCAGCGGCTAAGGTGAATTTCGGTGCAACCCCTGCAGCCAGACCCAATGCGGATACGGCAGACCCCTGAATAAATGAACGACGACTAATAGCCATAGCACCCTCGCAATGAAGTTATTGGAATAAATAGAGATGAAGTATTCCGGGAACCGGAAGAGATAAGCGGATACACAGACAGCGCTGTCTGCATTAATGCGAGAAAAGGGCCACAACATTGGGGCACGTTTTTTAGATTAGCAATAAGCGGGCCAAAACCTGGCCAACCGCTTAAATTAATCTTATTCCCTGCCAGAAGAAGCGACGACAACGAGAAGTATTACTGCATTTAATTACATCCAGCTTTAATTAATTCAAACCACCCCACTTTACTGCACTTAATTAAAGCAATAAGCACCAGCGCGGTGCAATTAAATCTTTTAACACTGCGCTGTCCGCTCAAACACAGCGAATGGCAGCATTAACAAAGATGTAATTACCAGAAGCGTTAACGTCTCTCACACACTCATTCATCTCATCAGTAAAAATCTTTGGAGGAGACATTATGTCGGACCCTTCGGTATTACCTTCGGATGCCGCGTTAAAGATCCGTGCTATCCAATCCCTGTTGGCAGAAAAGGGATTTCTGAGTCAGGAGGTCACTGACACCATCGTGGATTATTTCGAAACCAAGGTCGGCCCACGTAATGGTGCGCAGGTGGTGGCAAAAGCCTGGTGCGATCCCGCCTTCAAGGCCCGCTTACTGGAAAATGGCCGCGAGGCGGTGAATGAACTCGGCTTCTCCGGCTTTGAAGCCGCTACCCTTCACGTGCTGGAGAATACCGACAGCGTGCACAACGTAGTGGTGTGCACGCTTTGCTCTTGCTATCCGTGGCCGGTGCTGGGCTTGCCGCCCATCTGGTTTAAATCGACACCCTATCGTTCACGTGTGGTGATCGATCCCCGTGGCGTATTAGCTGAATTTGGCACTGCAATCCCGGCCAATAAGGAGATTCGCGTATGGGACAGCAATGCCGAAATCCGTTATTTCGTGCTGCCTCAGCCCCCTGCTGACAGTGAAAACAAGAGTGAGAGCGAGTTGGCCGCATTGGTCACACGCGACTCCATGATCGGCACACGCACGCTTTAAGCGGAGAAACACCATGAATAATATCCACGATTGCGGCGGCATGCATAATTTAGGTCCAATCGAGATTGAAGTCGATGAACCTCATTTTCACAGCCAATGGGAAAAAGATATTTTCGCCACCACGCTGGTGTTCTTTATGAGCGGAAAGATCGTGCTGGATGACTTCCGTTATGAAATTGAGAAAATGTCCGTAACAGAGTATCTGCAATCCAGTTATTACGAGCACTGGTTATTTGCCATTGAGCAGTTGATGTGTAAAGCCGGCGTATTCACTGAACAAGAGTTACAGCAGCGTCTTACCGAACTCTCCGCCTGAGGATACAACATGAATACTTATTCGCCGCAGGTCTACCTGGATTTAATTACTACACCGCCCAATTACCATCGTGATGTTGAGATCGCACCGGAATATCAACCGGGTGACACTATTACTACGCACAATTTAAATCCGCTGAGTCATACACGCCTGCCGCGCTATGCGCGGGGTAAAAAGGGCGTGATTGTTGCCAACTACGGCGCCTGCGTATTTCCCGATGCGCTGGTCGCAGAGCAACAGGAGAAACCGCAGTACGTCTACCTGGTGAAATTCAGTGCCGCCGAGTTGTGGGGAGAGAATAACGAGAATTTCAGCGTCCACCTGAGCGTCTGGTCCGACTATATTCAGGGCAGATGTGAGGATGCTGCGCATGGATGAGTTAAACGCGATTATTGCTCAGGTGAACGAAGCCGATCCCACCTTTGCACAACCCTGGGAAGCCGATGCGTTTGTCATCGCGGTGGCCCTGTCACAACGCGGCTATTTTAGCTGGCCACAATGGGTGGAACAATTTGCCCAGGAGATCCGCGACTTCCCGCAGCGCAGCGATGAAAGCGCCCATACCGCCTATTATCGGCAATGGCTGAGCTGTCTGGAAAAGATCCTGTCACAACATCAATTGATTCCGATGTCAGAATTGCTGATTCGTGAAGAGCAGTGGCGCCAGGCGTTCCTTAACACGCCACACGGCAGCCCGGTGGATCTCGCTGCCGCCAGCTGCCCGCCCGACCACCCGCATGATCATGACCATCACCACCATCATCATCATCATCATCACGACCATCACGCCGCGCAGCCGCTGATCCAGCCGCTGCGCGTCTTTGCCGCCGTCGGGTAATTCTCAGGAGCATTTATGAAGGTGCTGAGTCATAGGCAAAAAGGCGCGGCGGTGATGGGTGGCGCCATGCTGTTTAATTTGCTGGTCATCGGTACGGCGTTGGTGACGTTTCAGCATTCACCGGCCGCGCTGAGTGTCGCGCTGTTGGCCTATCTGTTTGGTTTGCGCCACGCCGTCGATGCCGATCATATCGCCGCCATTGATAATGCCACGCGCAAGTTGAGTAATGAGGGCAAGAGCCCGTTTACCGCAGGTATGTGGTTCTCACTCGGCCACGCTTCGGTGGTGCTGATCGCCTGCCTGATATTCGCTTTGACCACGCAACCTTTGCAGCAGATGTTCCCCGGCGTGAAAGAGATTGGCGGCATGATCAGCACACTGATCTCCGGTGCTTTTCTGCTGCTACTCGCCTGGGCTAACTCCCGCACTTTGTGGCAATGTTTTCGCCAACGTCAGCGGTTGCTGCGTGGCGATGCAACGCGGGTCCCGCAGAAGAGCCATCACCACGGCGTGCTCACCCGGCTATGCGCGCCACTGTTTCGCATGGTGAGCAAAAGCCATCATCTGTTCCTGATCGGTTTCCTGTTCGGCATTGGCTTTGATACCGCAACCGAAGTGGCGATTTTCGGTATGTCCGCCAACCACGCAGCGGGTGGCGAAGCGATGCTGCACATCATGTTGATGCCGCTTTTATTCACTGCCGGCATGATGCTGATCGATACCACAGATGGCGTCATGATGTTGAAACTGTATCGCTGGTCGCAATTCGATCCGTTGCGCAGCCTCAATTACACCCTCGCCATTTCATCACTCTCAATTGTGGTGGCCTTCGCGATTGGCTGTTACGAAGTGTCGACGGTGTTACAACTCAACACGCTGCTCTCCCCGGCGCTGGATGGCGTGATGGAAGCAATCATCAGTCAGATGGGCTGGGTGCTGATTGTAACGTCCATTGGTGTATGGCTGCTGTTTTCACAGCGGGCTAAGCGTCGGGCGCTGTAAGTACAATGGCGGCTTTGTGCCGCCCTGTTTCTGGCATCAGCTTGTGTTAGACCCCCCTGTCAGGTTCAACATCCTGTCAAAAAAGCCTTTTCTGAAACAGGCTGCCATCAGTAAAAAGAATTGAAATCAAGAATCATTCTCATTATGGTGCAAGGTGATATGTACCAATAACCAATAGAGCAAGGATTTCAATGCTTTATAGATTTTCAGCAATAAACCGTCCCATTGGCCTGCTGTTGTTGCTCAGCAGTGTCACCACCAGCGTTTTTGCACGCCCGAATATGACGCCACTCGGCCCGAATATCGCCGACAAAGGCTCCGCTTATTACCACTTCTCCATCAGTGAATATGACTCGGCTGATGGCCAGCGGCATTACAAAGTTTGGACTGCGGTGCCAGATAAAGCGCCTCCGCCATCTGGCTACACGTTGATCACGATGCTGGATGGCAATGCGGTAATGGACAGGCTGACCGATCCGCTGCTGCAAAAACTCTCGGCAGGCAACCCTCCGGTTCTGGTGGTGGTCGGGTATCAAACCACTTTGCCGTTTGAGGTAAACGCGCGAACTTACGATTACACCCCGCCTGACAAAGAGCATGGCGATGCAGGATACACTTTTAGTCGCGGTCGCAAGGGCGGCGGCAGCAGCGCATTCCGCACCTTGCTAGAGCAACGTATTTTGCCCGCAGCGGAGAAAGGTGTGCATGTCGATCATCAACAACGCGCGCTGTGGGGCCACTCTTACGGCGGATTGTTTGTACTCGACAGCTATCTCTCCTCTCAGCTGTTTACGCGCTATTTCGCTGCCAGTCCATCGGTCGGCCAGGGATTTAACTCTCTGTTGAGTGAGATGCAGACCCGCAAAGCCAGTAATAGGCAGATCACTTTGATGGAAGGCAATGGCGATCGCCGCAGCGATAGCAACACGGCGGAACCTGAAGTATTGCGCGCGGTGCGCACCACTATCGAAGGTATGGCAGAGAACGGCACAGCCGCACGCTATCAACTTTATCCGGGACTGTCCCACGGACAAATGTTTGGTGCATCAATGGAAGAGGCGCTGCTGGAAATGTCACAGGCAAAATAGCGAGGAGAAGTAGGCGCAAAAAATGCGCCCACCGAACGGCTTAATTAAAGAACTTTATATCAGTGGGCGTGGATATTTTTGCTGCATCGCCCGCTGCTTTCAGCTCACCGCTCTTTTCATCGAAATGGAACAGGGAAATATTGTTGGTGAACACGTTAGTGACATAGAGATATTTTCCACTGCCATCAAATGAGAACGCCCGAGGTTCAATGCCGTTGGCTTTATAACTGACCGGCTTGCCTAACTGGCCATCCGCCTCAATTTTAAACACCAACAGCTTATTATCTGAACCACGATTCGCTGCAATCACATATTTACCGTTCGGACTGAGAATAATTCCGCCGCCGCTACGGTATTCAGCACTGTTATTTTCAGTGTTCAGCTTCACGGTATTGCTGCGATCCAGGTGATCGTCTTTCACTGTAAATACCGCGATCTCACCAGCCATTTCGGTGGTGACGTAGGCATGTTTGCCATCTGGTGAGAACACCATATGACGCGGGCCAGAACCGGCGGTAAAGGTCACGTCATGCGCGGTATCCGCTTCCAGAGGCTCAGCCTTATTGGCGTGATAACGATAGGCATGGAGCTTGTCACCGCCGAGATCGGCAGCGTACAGATATTTACCGTCGTGGGTAAAGGTGGTCGAGTGTGCGTGACCGCCATCCTGACGCCCTTTCACCGCGCCCGTGCCGTGGTCGAAAGCAAAGTGCTGCACCTGCTCACCCAGTTTACCGTCATGATGAATCGGGAACACCGAGACGCCCGCGCCGCCTTTCGCCACCGAGTAGTTAGCAACAAACAGGAACTTACCGTCCGGGCTGATGGTGGCGTGCGTCGGCTGTTGCCCATGGCTATCCACCGCATTTAGCACTTTCACCTGACCGCTTTTATCAATGGACAGTGCGGTAACGGCCCCGGCGTTTTCTTCATTGGTGGTATAGGCAAAGCGGCAATCCTGGGATTTTACAATCCATGACGGGCTTTTCATTTTGATCACATCAAGTGGTGTTAAAGTGCCATCCGCATTCACCTTGAGGCGATATAAACCTTCGCCAGGATGATCCGGTTTCTGCTCTAATGGGGCATCTGGAATCGACGTCCAGGTACCCACTAAAGCGATTTGTTGATGTTCCGCAGCATTTGCCATAGCGCTCCCCGCCAGTGAAAAAACAGCTAAGGATAATGCCATGGTTATGTTTGATGCTAAACCGCTGAATGCGGCTTTTTTATTTCTATTCATTTTCGTCCCCCACCATAATCGGAATGTTTAACGACTATAGTGGGATTAATTTGAATAGCGCCCGGCCAGGGTGACCGGGTTCACAATATAGCAGATTAGTTTTTAGGAAATCGTGCCTTTAAATTCTGACTCATCACGATTCAAGGTAAATATCTGCCAGTCAACTTGTTTGGCATGAAGCGTAAATACCGCTGTCGCCAGGGTGTTCTCTTCATCCGGATCGTTCGGCGAAAGGCGATAAATGGGCAGCACCGCATCATGCTGGTCAGAGAGAATCGCTTTTGCTGCATCGCCATCCAGCTGCGTTTGCACCTCCAGCCACTCAATTAACCGCTGCTGGCGTGATCCGGAGCTGGCAGTGATCACCTGTTCCACGCCATCAAGCTGCGGATGAATCAGGTGATTGGCATGGGCGAACACTGCGGTCAGTGGCGTTACGGAGCAACCCGAACCCGTGGCTTCCACGCTAAACAGACGGCTATCGCCCATCTGTCCGAGCGTATGGTGGAACGATCCGGCGCGCGGTGATGTGGTCAGAATAGCGATAGCCTCATCCAGCGTAGTCGCATTCAGCGCGGCGCGGGCCAGAATCTGACGCGGCACTCCTTCCGGGCGATACAGCGCACGAATATTATTTACCGTGTTCACCACGCCCTTCTCGTTTACGGCAACGGTATGACCGCAAATTGACCCCGGATAAGCAAAGCTGGTAAACGCCATGCCGCTATCCGGACGGATGCTGACGATGGCACAGTCATCGCGTAATTGAGGAAAACCATCTTCATTGTGCGCGATAGTTAACACGCCATCAGCACGCTGTCCCGCCACGGTGGTACATCCATCCGAGGTTGAACGTACTAAATCGCCACGGCAGTTCCAGGCAAAAACCTCCTCAATCGGCGCCTGTAATCCTGCGGCCAGCCCTTCCAGCTCCTGCCAGATCAGCGGATAGTGCGCCTGGACCAACGCGCGCATGGCCACCGTTTGGTCGGCGTCTTTCATGGCTGTCACTGTCTGCCAGAGTGCGGTGAGCGTCAGCTTTTGATGCCAGGCTTCACGGCCAAATTCACCCAGTTGCTGACCAATTTCGAAGTCGGAACCATGGATTGCGATTTTTTTCATATTGTTATCGTTCACTTCTGTTCAGGATACGTGTTGCAAGAATTCTTTCAGACGCGGATTGTCGCTGGCCGTCAGCAGCATATCAGGTGAACCGTCTTCGGCAATGGTGCCGCCATCAATAAAGATCAGTCGTGAGGCCACATCACGGGCAAAGCCGATTTCATGTGTCACGATCACCATCGTCATGCCCTCTTCAGCCAGTGATTGCATCACTTTCAAAACTTCGTGGCGCAATTCTGGGTCGAGAGCTGAGGTTGGCTCATCGAACAGCATCATCTTCGGCTTAACAGCTAACGCACGTGCAATCGCCACTCGCTGCTGCTGGCCGCCAGAGAGTTCAGACGGATAGTGATTGGCGCGCTCACGCAAACCCACACGATCCAACAGTGCCATCGCCTGTTCACGGGCTGCAGCTTTGCTCTGCTTGCGCACGCGAATCGGACCAAACATCACGTTTTCCAACGCGGTGAGGTGCGGGAACAAATGAAATTGCTGAAACACCATGCCCGCCTCGCGGCGAATATCGCACTCATTGGCGTGTGGATCGGTGATGTGCATGCCCGCCACCAACAGCGTACCGGAGGAGATCTCTTCGAGCTTATTGATGCAGCGTAACAGCGTGGACTTACCCGAGCCCGATGGCCCGATAATCACCACCACTTCACCGGCTTCAATCTTTAGATTGATGTCATGCAGTACCTGAGTGGTGCCAAAACTCTTCGACACCGCGCTAAATTCAACCATGCTCATAAAATATGAATCCTTTTCTCCAGTTGCTTCAGCAGGAAACTCAGGCACAACGTCACCAGCAGATAAATCATTGCCACTGCGGTCCAGACTTCCAGTGCGCGGAAGTTACCGGCAATAATCTCTTGCCCTTGACGAGTTAATTCCGCTACGCCAATCACAATAAACAGCGAGGTGTCTTTAATACTAATAATCCACTGATTGCCTAACGCGGGGATCATACGACGTAGCGCCAGTGGCATAATAACGTGTAATACGGTACTGCGCTGTGATAATCCCATTGCCAGACTGGCTTCTTTAAAACCTTTATTGATGGAGAGGATCGCACCGCGCGTAATCTCCGCAATATAGGCGCCAGAGTTAATCACAATGGTCACAATCGCAGCCGTCACCGGATCGATACGGATCGGCATGACCATCGGCAGTGCAAAATAAATGAACATCACCTGCACCATAATCGGCGTGCCGCGAATTAACTCAACGAAAATCAGTGAAAGTGTTTTTGATATTCTACCGCCCAATGCACGACAGGTGCCCGCCAGCAAACCAATAATAAAACCACCCAGCAATCCTGATAGCGAAATAATCAGCGTTAACTGTAATCCCTGTAACAGCAGTGGCAGGGACTCCCAAATATATTTACTTTCGAAATTCATCTTTCAACCCGTAAAAACGAAACGAGGCCGATTCTCACCGGCCTGGCGGGATTATTTTGGCTGCTTAGCAAACCATTTCACGTAGATTTTGTTATAGGTGCCATCTGCGCGCAGTGCCTGCAACGCAGCATTCACCTTAGGTGTTAAGCTGCTGTTCTTCTGCATCGCAAAGCCATACTGCTGTGGCAGAATGCTGTCAGTTTCACCGGTGGATTTCACTTTGCCATCGCCTGCCGTTTTCACGTAATAGAGCACGTTCGGTGAGTCATGCACCACGGCGTCGAGGTTGCCCGCTTGCAGATCAAGATAGGCATTATCTATGTTCGGAAATTCAACGTAGTTCGCTTTATATTTGCTTTTCATAAAGCTGGCAGCGGCGGTGCCTTGCTTGAGGCCCACTTTCTTACCCGATAAATCGCTAAATTTCGTGATGGAATTATCGGAGCTTTTTACCGCCATCAATAAATCGGCGTCGTAATATCCTTCACTGAAATCGACGACCTGCTTACGCGCATCCGTAATAGTAATGCCCGCCATCGCCACATCCAGATTACGCGATTGCAAGCCCGGAATTAACCCACCAAAATCCATTGGGCGTAATTCGTAGCTAACGTGCATTTTCTTCGCAATGGCATCCCATAAATCGATATCAAAGCCGACGTATTTATCACCTTGTTTAAATTCGAACGGAACAAATGCGGTGTCTACTCCGACGGTTAATTTATCTTGCGCTGCTGCGACAAAACTGGCTGAACAAGCAACCAATGCTAACGTAACTTTTAATTTAGAGAATAATGCAGACATAATAACCCTCAGCGTCAGTGAAATAGCGTGCGATGAATGTCACCCAGCGAAATATTTCGGCGGGAGTAAAAAGATAAATCCATTTGATATTCAGGGCGCATTCGATCACGCCCTGATGAAAACGACGGCTTATGCCGGGATAATATCATCCCGTGTTTCGGGTACCGGCGTCTGTGCGCCGTTCATGATCATCGAGAGGAAGCTGTAATAACCGTTAATGCCAATCAGATCCACCACGCCCTTTTCGCCCCATAAATCGATGGCTTGTTGCCAGGTGGTGTCAGTGACTTTTTGCTGTTGATGCAGTTGCTGGCAAAAGTGGTAAATCACCCACTCATCCGGCTTTAAGTCATCGGGCAGGCGCTTCTCATTAATGGCCTGAACGGCAGCGCCGGATATGCCCTTTTCCCGGGCGATGGGCGCATGAATCGCCCACTCCACCGGCTGCGACCAGTGACGCGCCGTCATGAGAATCGCCAGTTCCGATAAGCGCTGACCGAGCGCGCTGCGATAGCGCAGGTACTCTCCCATGCGCTGCGCGTGCGCCATCAATTCCGGGCTGCGCAGTAAAGGCTCAAACGGCGGAAGCAATGCGCCGCGCGGCCCATTAATGATCTCTTCTGCCAGTGGACGTTGCTGGTCGTCCCACTCGTGTTCCGCCAGCGGCGGCAAACGATTAATCATAATTTACCGGTCTCTTCACGAATCACAGTCGCCAGCGTATCCACCACAAAATCGAGCTGGCTCGGCGTAATAATAAATGGTGGAGCAATCAGGATGTGGTCGCCATACTGCCCGTCAATGGTGCCGCCCATCGGATACACCATCAGGCCACGAGCCATACAGTTGGCTTTAATGCCAGCATGTAGTTTCAGTGCAGGATCGAACGGGGTTTTGCTCTCTTTATCGCGCACCAGTTCCACGCCGGCAAATAAGCCGCGCCCACGTGTGTCGCCCACATGCGGTAATGCGCCCAGCACTTCACGCAAGGCATTTTGCAGGTAAGCGCCCTGCTGCTTCACCGCATCGAGCAGGTTATCGCGTTCAATCACCTGCTGGACGGCCAGTGCCGCTGAAGCCGCCGTAGCGTGGCAAATATAAGTATGACCATGCTGGAACAGACCACTGCCCGACTGGAGTGCGGAGACGATCTTTTCGCTGGCCAGCACCGCACCAATCGGCTGATAACCGCCACCCAACCCTTTGGCGATAGTGACCAGATCCGGCACCACGTCATCTTGTTCAAACGCGTGCAGCGTCCCTGTGCGACCCATTCCGCACATCACCTCATCGGCGATATACAGGATGCCGTACTTATCACACAGTGCGCGCACGCCTTTCAGATAACCCGGCGTCGGCGGTGTCGCGCCGGTGGTGGCACCCACTACCGTTTCAGCGCAGAAACCAATAATGGTTTCCGGACCGGCATCAATGATTGCCTGTTCCAGTTCGTTGAGCAGTCGCGTGGTGTATTGCTGCTGCGTCTCATCAGCACGACGATCGCGATATTCGTTACAGGCTGAGACGCGAATCACGTCAATCAGTAATGGCGCGAACTGGCGACGACGCCACTCATTGCCGCCGACGGCCAGCGCACCCAGCGTGTTGCCGTGATAGCTCTGCTTACGCGCAATAAATTTGGTACGTGACGCCTGCCCGATTTCAACGAAATATTGACGCGCTAATTTCAGCGCGGTTTCCACGGCTTCCGAACCACCGGAAACGAAATAGGCGTAGTTGAGATCGCCAGGCGCCGTGCGCGTCAATTGTTCGGCAAGTTGTTCAACGGTGTCGCTGGTGAAGAAGCTGGTGTGAGCATAGGCCAGTTGGTCGATTTGACGATGCATCGCGGCTAACACATCAGGATGCGCGTGGCCTAAGCAGGAAACGGCAGCACCACCGCAGGCGTCGAGATACTGCTTTCCTTGTTTATCGAAGATGTACGCCCCTTCGGCGCGAGCAGCCACGGCGGGCGTGCTGCGCAAACTGCGGTGAATAATGTGGCTCATACTGGGTACTGCTCCTGAATACGCTACGGTGATTAAGCGCATCTTGCAGGATTCATTTGGATCACGTCAATGCAATAATGATTCACATGCATTCTATTTTCTTATGACGGATACAAATGAATCATCCCTCAGGATTTGCCAGGCACCACATATGCTCCAGATTCAATCAGATAGCGTTCGGCATTTTCGATTTTATGCACAGCATCACGGCCATGGCGCGCCACCAGCATTGCCAGTAAGCACTCTGCCAGCCCCATGCCAGAGACCACTGAGGGGAAGAACGACGGACTGTCGATAGAGAATAACAGGGTGCAGTCGGCGGCCTGCGCCAGCGGGGAAACCGGTGAATCGGTAATCGCGATGATCTTTGCCCCTGCCTGCTGCGCGGCGTGTAACACATCCAGTGACTCACGGGAATAAGGCGCAAAGCTGGTCAGCAGCACACAATCCTGCGCGGTGAGTTCACGGGTAAACACTTCGATATTACTGGCCAGGCCATCAATCAACGAGACCTGACGGTTAAAGAGTCGGTAAACATAAAACAGCGACCAGGAGATGGGAAAACTGGCGCGAAAGCCGCAGATATAGACGTTATCAGCCGCATCGAGCAAGGTCACAGCTTGTTCCATTTCCGCCTGATTTTCGTTTTGCGTAAAGGCAAGATTGGCCTGATGCGCGCTAAACACCTCATCATACAGCTGCGGCTGTGTTCCTTTGGCGATCAGTTTCTCGGCCTTGGATACGTATGTATCATTGCGCAGGCCAATGTCATCAATGAAGGCATCTTTCAGTTCGCCCCAGCCGTTGTAGCCCAAACGTTGCGCCAGTCGCAGCAGCGTGGCGGGTTTGACACCGGCTTCAACGGCAAACGCACGCATCGATTGCACCACCAGCTGATTGGCATTTTGCAGAGAGAACTCAGCCGCGCGCTGCAGTTCTGGTGACAGCTCACTGAACTGGCCGACAATTTTTTCCCGAAGATTCATGGCGTTTGGTCGTTGATGGCAGATGGATGCATATAAACATAATTGCGACGGCGAGAAAACCAGACGCAGAGACGATTCATCCTGGAGCGAATGCCGTGGTGCTCCGGGCGCGGTGGCGCAATTCTTTCCAATACAGTGTGATTCGTGCCGTGGTTTAATGCCGCTCACAGAAAAAATAAGGACAGGCTTGTTGCTATGCTGCAGTTTTCAAATGGTTTTCTGCTGAGTTTATCGCTGTGCCTTGATATTGGGCTGGCCAATATCGCCATGATTACCCTCGCGATGCAGCGTGGCTATTTTCACGGTTTTTGGTTAGGGATTGGCACCTGCATTGGCGACCTGATTTATGCGCTGCTGGCGCTGGCTGGCATGGCGGTGGTGTTGCAGTTTACGGCGGTACGCTGGGTGTTGTGGATTGGCGGTGGATTATTACTACTGTGGTTCGCAGGTAAAATGTTGATCGCTGCACTGCGTAAAGACGCGGCGTTACCCCCAGCGGAGCAACAGCCTTATCGTTCGTTACTGCGCGAGTTCAGCCGTGGCGTGGTGCTGGCGATGTCATCTCCCACGGCGATTTTATGGTTTGCCAGCGTGGGCGGTGCACTGATTGCTCGCATGGGGCACGGCAGCGTCAATGCCACCTCCTCTTTCCTCGGTGGGTTCTTTATCGCGGGAGTGGTCTGGACCTGTGTGTTATGCCTGGTGGGCAGCATGGGCGGTAAGCTGTTGGGGCAGCGCCTGTTAAAATACTCCTATCTCGCCTCGGCGCTGATCTTCTGCTACTTCGCTGCCTATGTGATGGTGTCAGGCTATCGGGAGTTTGTATTGGGCTGAGGCAATTTGCTGGGCGTAATGGCGTGGCGTGGTGCCCATCACTTTGCGAAAGGCGTTAATGAAGTGGCTTTGATCGTAAAAACCCAGTTGCAGCGCGGCTTCCTGCGGATGTACCCGACGGCGCAACAGTTCCCGCGCCTGCTGTAGCCGCAATTGCATATGGTATTGCAACGGTGGCAACCCGGTGAGCTGGGTGAAACGACGCACCAGATGATATTTACTCAGCCCGGCACGTTGCGCCAGCGCATCCAGTTGCGGTTTCTCGTGCAAGTGTTCACCAAGAAACTGCTTCACCTGTTCGATAATCTGCACTTCCCCCTGCTCGGCACTCTCTTTATCGTCGAGCAGTTCACCACACAGCCACAGCAGCTGTTGTTCCAGCAGTAACTCATCTCCTGTGCGCGCGGCCTGGTTGAATTCAGTGATCGCCTGAAACAACCGCGCGTCATGGAACACCCCTTCGCGCAAAGCGGGCGCAGCGGTAGTGCCAAACATTTCGGATAAGATCACCTGCGGCAAGTGAATGCTGATAAAACTCACCGGATCATTGCTGAATAAGGAGGACTGAATCGCGCTGGGATTATAAATCGTCACCTGCCCGGCAAACACGTCAGAGACTTTGCCATCGAGCCAAATCTCTTCGCGCCCGCTGAGATTGGCACAAATTACATATTCGTCATGCAGATGACGCGGAAAGCGGCTGCCAGTGGCGTTCACGCGCGAACATTCAATGCCATTACGGCTAAACCATTCTGATGAGGAGAGCGACACGCGATAACCCGTTAAATATGGCGATGGGTTATAACAGCATCGCCAGGGTTGAATTGCAATGCTGCTGAGTTATAGCGGGCTGATTAGCTTTAGTGCCGTTTTAAAGTGTTTGCCGGGAGCCGCGTAGCGACAACGGCTCCCGACAGAGAAGGCAGCATTTAAATTCCAGCAATCCGTTTCAAATCAGCTTCTGCGCCAGGCGCCACCGCCAGCACCTGAGCGCCTTTCAGCAAACGTTCGCCTTCGGTATTGAACGGGTGATACCAGCCGCCCGCCTCTTTCACCAGGCAGTAGCCCGCCAGACAATCCCATGCGTGCATATAAGGTTCGTAATAGCCCACTACGCGGCCAGCGGCTACCCACGCCAGCATCAGTGCACCAGAGCCGATACGGATGAAGTTGCCCCCGGCTTCCAGCAATGAGGCCAGGATTTTACCCACTTCAGCGGGGCTAACGTGGCTGTTAGCGCCAAAGCCAGTGACATGGTTTTGCAGCGTGCGGTTTGGATCGACCTGCAAGCGACGACCATTCAAAGTCGCGCCTTGCCCCAGCGCCGCTACATAGCACTCCTGATAGGTGGGCGCATAGATCACCCCGATCACCGGCACGCCGTCATGCAGTACCGCGACGGAGACGCACCAGTTAGGCATGCCGTTCAAAAACGGGCTGGTGCCATCAATCGGATCGACTACCCAGGTGTATCCCGATGTGCCTTCCTGCAATCCGTACTCTTCCCCCAGGAAACCGTCGTCGGCAAACTGCGCGCGAATCTGCTGGTCGATCATCTGCTCGACTTCGCGGTCAGCACGAGACACCACATCCTGCAGATCATACTTGGTCTCGACCACCAGCGTGTCGCGATGATGGAAATACTCCAGCGCCTTCTCGCCCCCTGCGCGTGCCACTTTCTCTGCCAAAATCAAACGTGCCAGCAGCGCGTCATTCACGGTGTCACTCATTATCTGTCCTTAAATTATCCGGCAATCAGGGCTAATCCCTGAGGTTTAAAATCAATCGCCACGGCAGAAGCCAGCGGCAGACGCTGCTCCATCTGCGCATCAACGATAAACAAGGAACCGAGCGGCGTGGCCACTTCATATTCGATGTGATCACCCAGCCATGTGCTGTGGGTCACTTCGCCTTGCAAGGCTCCCTGCCCATCGCTGTGCAACGTAATAAACTGCGGACGCACCGACAATTGGGCCGAGCCGGTTGGCACGCCGTTACCGCGCACGCGATAACGCAGATTTCCCAGCCGCACCAGCGCATCGTTGCCCTCCACTTGCTCGACTTCGCACGGCAGAATGTTGGCTTCCCCCATAAAATCAGCGATGAACACCGAATTCGGGGAGTGGTACAGGCTTTCAGGTGCGCCCTGCTGGGCAATATCACCCTCTTTCATGACAATAATTTTATCAGACACCGCCAGCGCTTCTTCCTGATCGTGCGTGACATAGACTGCGGTAAAGCCAAGCCTTTGTTGTAGCTCGCGAATATCGGTGCGCACACGGCGACGCAGACGTTCATCAAGATTGGATAAGGGTTCATCCAGCAGCAGCACCTGCGGTTCCAGCACCAGCGCACGCGCCACTGCGATACGCTGTTGCTGACCGCCCGAAAGCTCAGACGGCAATCGCTGGCCCTGGTTTTCCAGTCCCACCAGTTTCAATCCTTCGCGCGCCCGGTCTTGCGCTTCCCGCTTGTTCATTCCCGAGGACTGAAGCCCATACATGATGTTGTCGAGCGCGCTCATATGGGGAAACAGCGCGTAAGATTGGAACACCATTGCCACATCGCGCTCGTTGGCAGGCAAATGTGTTACGTCTTTGCCGCCGATCAGAATGCGCCCGGAGGTGGGATGTTCAAGCCCCGCCAGCAAGCGCAACGTGGTGGTCTTACCGCAACCAGAGGGGCCCAGCAGCGTAACCAGCGTGCCAGGTTCCACCGTCAGTGACAGATCCGGCAAGGCGTTGAAGCCCGCAAAACGTTTAGTGACATGCTCAAATACCACGGAACCCGCATTGATACTGGTCATACGGTTCTCTCCTGAGTTAACGAAGTTGAAGTCGACGGCACGGCGATATCCACGGGGCGGGCAACGCGACGCAGTTTTCGCTCACCCACCAGCCACTGAAACACGCCAATGATCAGCAACATCACCACAATCAGTACTGTGGAGTAAGCAATCGCCACGCCGTACTCACCGTTTTCGACCAGCCCGACAATGTAGGAGGTCGCCATGTTGTACTGCGCACTGACAAGGAAGATCACGGCGCTAATGGAAGTAATAGCGCGAACGAAGGCATACACTAACGCGGCGCTGATCGCCGGTTTGAGCAACGGCAGCACCACTTTGCGCAGCGTGCGGAAACTGTTGGCACCGAGCGTCAATGAGGCTTCATCAAGGCTTTTATCCAGTTGGCTCATCGCCGCAATGCCCCCGCGCACCCCCACCGGCATATTACGAAACACAAAGCAGGCAATCAGGATGAGAGCCGTACCGGTGATCTCCAGCGGCGGCAAGTTGTACGCCATCACATAACTCACACCAATCACCGTGCCCGGAATAGCGAAACTCAGCATCAACAAGAATTCAAACGTCTGACGGCCGGCAAACTTCTGTCGCACAATCAGCCAGGCGGTGAGCAAGCCGACAATCGCGGTGAGCGGCGCGGCAATCAGCGCTATCTCCAGCGTGGTCCAGAACGAGTTCCACGCCACGCCGGTCCAAAGCAAATGCCCGTCACTGCTGCTGACACGGAAAGCTCGCACATAATGCTCGACAGTGAGGGCGTCATTTAGCCCCCATGACTGCACAAACCCACCGACGACGATCATGCCGTAAATCACCAACGTGAAGAGCCCCCACGGGATCACCATGCCATACACGCCATAGCGTAATAGTCTGGGCAGTTGACCATGTTTGCCGCCGTCGCCCTTACCGGTGACGGTGGCGAAATTTTTGCCGCCCAACCACCAACGCTGCAGTACGAACGCCGCCAGGGTGAAGCTGAGTAAAATCATCGCCAACACCGCTGCCCGACTGGGATCATTCTGCGCGCCGACTACCGAGAAGAAGATTTCGGTGGAGAGAACACCGTGACTGCCGCCCAGCACCATCGGGTTACCAAAATCAGCCATGCTTTCGATAAAGCTGATCAGGAAAGCGTTGGCCAGACCGGGCGCCATTAAAGGAAGGGAAATGCGGCTGAAGGTGCGCCAGCGGTTGGCGCGCAGCGTTTGTGAGGCTTCTTCCAGTGAAGGGCTTACCCCCTCGACCACACCAATCAGCACCAGAAACGCGATAGGCGTGAATGACAGCACCTGCGCAATCCAGATGCCGGTTAAACCATACAGCCATCGTCCAGGTTCGATGCCAAACAGCGCCGCCAGATATTCCGTGACCACGCCTGAACGGCCAAACAGCAGAATCAGCGCCAGACCAATCACAAACGGCGGCGTGATAATCGGCAAAATGGTCAGCATACGCAGCGCTTTTTTACAGGGCAGCGGCGTGCGCGTGGCGGCCAGCGCAAAGGCCAGCCCCAATAACGTAGAACCAGAAGCCGTCATCAGCGCCAGCCACAGTGTGCGCCAGGCCGTACCGCAGGTACCTCCTTTCAAACAGGCCAGACTCCAGATTGAAGGATCCTGAATATTGCTGATCAGTCCGTCGGGTTTAAAACTGCCATCAACGTCCTGTACCGAGACCACAAACATGCTCAGCACCGGATAAAGCACAAAAATACTGACCAGCGCGGTCAGTAATACCAGGGACGCCACCACAAAGGCATCGCCTTTCAACACGCCTCGCTCGGCCAGCGCAAAGGAAAACAGCAGCAAAAAGGTGGTCATCAACAGCAGTGCACCCGCGCCCATCGCCGGTTGGCCCTGCTCCAGTGCCCCGAAGCGGTTTTCCAGCCATAACCAGCTCCAGCCGCTGTAGCCGATGGCATGTCCTTCAATCACCAGAAAAATGACGCCCAGTGCGCTAAATAACAGCATCAGGCGGCTGCGGGCGCCAGAGGGAAGTAATCCACACGCGGCACAGAGCGCGAACAAGGTCAGTGCAATCGCCAGCCACGGATGTGAGCTGACCTGCCACAAGGCGGGCGCATTAGCAGGATCGCGCCACAAATTGAACAACCAGCCGCCATCAAAAAAGCCGGCTTCCAGGCTATACCACGGCAGCAAGAGTAGAGATGCCAGGCCGATCAACAGTGCGCCGGTAAGCCGACGATTATTTGCATGCATAAAACACCTCAAGAGGGAGAGTCTGCCTCTCCGGCTCGCAGTGGAATGATGTGTTGAAAGGCGCCACGGCAAGGATAGGATCTCGCAGGATGTGGCGCGGGTTCACGCAGTCAGGCCA
The DNA here is from genome assembly GCF_011752685.1 of Candidatus Pantoea communis. NCBI lineage: Bacteria > Pseudomonadati > Pseudomonadota > Gammaproteobacteria > Enterobacterales > Erwiniaceae > Pantoea > Candidatus Pantoea communis. The sequence goes on along the minus strand of NZ_VWXC01000003.1, from coordinate 248,178 downwards.
TCACTGTGCGCTGGCACCAATCTCTTTATCCCAGCGGCTGAGCAGCGCTTTGCGTTTAGCGGAGTCGCCATAAGTTTTGAAGTCGTAATCGATCAGCTTGATGTTTTCGAAGCGTGGGGCGTATTCCGAGATTTCAGCGTTACGATTTGACGGCAGCTGGAAGGATTTCGCTTCCTTCATATGCGACTGCGCCTCTGCGCTAAGCGCCCAGTCGTACCAGACTTTGGCATTCGCCAGGTTGCGCGCCCCTTTCACAATCGACATTGAGCCGATTTCATAGCCTGTGCCTTCACAGGGCGCCACGGTTTTGATCGGGAAGCCATCCACTTGCATTGCAACGGCATCATGCATGAACACGATACCGACCGTGGTTTCACCTCGCGCCGCGGCTTTCACCGGTGCAGAGCCAGACTTGGTGTATTGCGAAATGTTGGCATTAAGTTTTTTCAGGTAGTCGAAGGCCTGATCTTCCCCCATGATTTGCACCAGGGTGGCCAGTGTGTTGTAGGCGGTACCGGAGGAGTTAGGGTTAGCGATTTGAATTTCCCCCTTAAAGCCGGGATCCAGCAGATCTTTCCAGCAAGTGGGTTCTTTCAGTTTTTTATCGGCTAACAGTTTGGTGTTATAGCCCCAACCCAGTGCACCCGCGTAAATTCCCACCGTGCGATAGCCCGAGTTTTCAGCCTGTTTTTGTGCCCAATCCTGCTGCTGGTCAAGCAGTGGAGATTTGTACACTTGTGTTAACCCCTCATCGGCCGCCTGCATATGCGGATCGCCGGTACCGGCCCACCAGATATCGGTACGCGGATTACGCGCTTCACTGCGTAAACGCGCATACGCTTCCCCCGCCGACAAACGCACCATACTGACTTTGATATCTGGATGGTTCTGGCTGAAGATACGTGTCATGTGTTCACACACCACCACGTCAGCGGAACAAACCATGTTGAGGTTGCCTGCCGCAGAGGCAGCGAAAGGCAGTGCAGTACAAGAGAGGGATAGTGCGACGGCGATTGAGGTGGCTCGCATGGTGTTCTCCTTTGATTGTAGGGTGGTGCTTCACTGGCACCTTTTTTGCACATCTGTGCAAAGTAGTAATGAACAAAAAAACAGCTGTCAAATGGCTTGCGATGCAATTGATAGGTTGTGTCACAAAAATGCAACAAATTAGATTCTGAACGGTTTGCACAGCTTTGCAATTTGAGGCAGACTCTTTTTCAACCGATGTTTGCACAGGAGTTGAGCATGCAGAGTGAGAAAACCGTGGTCAGTGCGCAGGATGTGGCAGAACGCGCTGGCGTATCACGCTCAGCGGTATCACGCGTGTTTACACCGGGTGCCAGCGTGTCCTCTGCCATGCGAATCCGCGTCATGAAAGCCGCGCAAGAACTCGGCTATCACGTCAACCATCTGGCGCGCGGCCTGGTGCGTAATCGCAGTGGAATTGTGTGCTTAGTGGTATCGGAGATCGCTACCCCCTATCGCGCCAGCCTGGTGCGCTGGCTGACCCAGTTTCTGCAGGAAGCGGGAAAAATTGCCATGCTGATCAATACGGATCGTTCCGATAACAGCGTGTCAGCCGCGTTACAGCAGGCGATTAACTTCCGTGCGGACGCCTCGATCATCCTTTCCGGTATGCCGGATCGCACCATCACGCGTCAGTGTTATCAGCATGGTCAGCGCATCATTTTGATTAACCGCGATGAAGCACTACCCGGTTCACTCAGCATCAATCTGGATGCACAGCGAGCCGCTGCCACAGCGGTGATGGCGTTTCAGCGTGCTGGCTGTCGCCACCTCGCCTTTGCTAACTCCCTGGCGGGCACACCCAGTCTGATGAAACGGGAAGCGGCATTCGTTGCCGAAGCGCAGCGCGTTGGGATGACGGTTACCGTTGAGCGCTTTGGCTCCACCTCTTATGAAAGCGGGCGGTTTTTGGCCCACCGATTGCTGACTCAGCATCAACGACCCGACGCCGTGTTTTGCGTGACCGACCTGGTTGCTTGCGGATTTATGGATGAAGCGCGCCACCGTTTCGCCCTGCGCGTGCCGGAAGATTTGTGCCTGATTGGCTATGACAACATTGCGCAAGCAGGCTGGTCTTCCTATAACCTCACCACCTTTGCCCAACCGGTTGAGCTGTTTGCGCGTGATGCCGTGAACTGGCTGATGCAAACCGAAGCCGATGAAACCGGCTTTACTCCGCAAACCGAGCAACAGCATGACAGCTTGCTGTACCAGGCCGATGTAGTGTGGCGCGGGTCGGTGCGGGGCGCCTAAGCCCAGCATGATATCCAACCCTGTTCTGCATAGGCGCAACGTTCTCGCATAAGGATCACGATGAACCTTCCCAGGAATCAGATTTCCGCAGGCCTGTTGATTGCCTGTTCTATGTGGCTAAGCGCCCTACCGGCACACGCTGAAGCGCAGTATCAGCTGGAAAAGGTCGTGGAACTAAGCCGACATGGTATTCGCCCACCCACGTCTGGCAACCGTAAAGAGATTGAAGCAGCGACTCAACGCCCGTGGACAATCTGGACCACACACGATGGCGAGTTGACCGGGCATGGCTACGCTGCCGTGGTGAACAAGGGGCGCTGGGAAGGCGATCATTATCGTCAGTTGGGTTTATTGACGTCAGACTGCCCACAGGCACAAGAGGTGTATGTTCGCGCCAGCCCGTTGCAACGCACCCGCGCCACTGCCCAGGCGCTGGTGGATGGTGCATTTCCAGGCTGTGGCGTTACGGTGCATCACGTGGCGGGTGAGGATGATCCCCTGTTCCAGACCGAAGCGTTTCCGGCTACCGATACCGATCCCGCACAACAACTTGCCGCCGTGACCGCTACGACGGGGAATCTGGTCGCACGTCAGCAGGCGCTACAACCTGCCGTTCAGGCATTAAAAAGTGCTGTCTGTCAGCCAGGCAGCGATTGCTCGGTCTTTGACAAACCGTGGCAGATCAAGCAGAGCAAGAGCGGCAAGACCTATGTGCAGGGATTGAGTGTTCTTGCCAGCATGGTGGAGACGTTGCGTCTGGGCTGGAGTGAGAACCTGCCGGCAGATCAACTGGCCTGGGGCAATATCACCCACTCTACACAGATAACCGCTGTATTACCGCTGTTAACCGCTAATTACGACCTCAGTAACGACGTGCTGTATACGGCGAAAAAGCGTGGCTCCATTCTGCTGAATGAAATGATTCAGGGTGTTGAACAGGGTGTCAGCCCCGTTTCAGATGCCGTGCCGTATGCACGCTGGCTGCTGTTTGTCGCACATGACACTAACATCGCGATGGTGCGCACGTTGATGGGCTTCACCTGGACTTTGCCGGGTTACACGCGCGGGAATATTCCGCCCGGCAGTAGCCTGGTGTTTGAACGCTGGCGCGATAAGCAGAGTGGCGAGCGCTGGCTGCATGTTTATTTCCAGGCACAAAGCCTCGACGACCTTCGTCATCTGCAGTCCGTCAATCAGGCGCATCCGCTGCTGCGAGAAGAGTGGCGAGCGCCTGACTGTCGGGTCACCGAGGTGGGTACGCTTTGTCCAATGGCATCCACGTTAGCGAAATTCGGTCAGCAACTTGATCCTACCGCCATTACGCCGATCAGTTACGCGCCATAACGCAAACCTGTTTCACCACGCCGCGCAACCAGCGATGCGCGGCATCATTCTCCAGTCGAGGATGCCACATTTGTGACACTGTCATTTCCGGCGTGGCAAAGGGCAACTCAACCATCGCTAACGCCTGGCTGTGAGCGATCAATGGGTGATGTGCAACCAGCGAACGGGGCACCAGCGCCACCCAATCCGAATCGACCACCAGCGCCACAGCGGCAGAGAAAGCCGGCACAACAGCAACAACCTTGCGCTGCAATCCGGCTTGCTCGATGGCGTCATGGATCGGTCCCCCCCGTTCTGCGCGACGAGACGCCACAATATGGCCAAATCGGGCCAATTGGGTGATGTCCATCTGCTGTGTCAATGGATGGCCCGCGCGCGCCACGCCGACAAAACGATCGCGAAACAGCGCCTGCAAGCGGATTTCAGGCCCCATATTGCCGAGCACGCCAATCTCTATATCAATGCTGCCATCACGCAATTCACGATCACTTTTCTCCGGCTTTGCCACAAAGACCAACTCGACCTTCGGTGCCTGCGCGGTCACAGCAGCAATCAACGCACTGCCAAACGCTTCGACAAAGCCTTCGTTGGTGCGCAACCTAAAACAGCGATTCAGTTGTGCTAAATCCAGCGTTTCAGCATCCGGGCTGAGCACGGCATGTGCTTCCCGCAACGTACGGTGCGTCCGTTCCCGTATCGCTTCTGCATAAGGGGTCATCACCATCTGGCGGCCGGCCCGTACCAATAACGCATCGCCCGTGACATTGCGCAGGCGACCCAGCGTGCGGCTCATCGCGGATTCGCTCAGGTTCAACTGACGTGCCGCCCCCACCACGCTGCCCGTGGTGAGCAGCGCGTCGAGTGCCGTGAGTAAATTCAGATCGGTGGTGTTCATGGACACTATCCTGCTGGATGTCGAGCGGCATAACAAGGCGTTTGGTGCATGTTACCACTGCATAGGCTGCGTGTTCCGCCTCCCCTCACTCCGCGCTAGACTTTTCTTAAGAACTCAACTGAGGAACACAGGATGAAAACATTATTGATTGGCGCGTCACGCGGGTTGGGATTCGCACTGGCAGAAACCATGCTACAGCGAGGCTACCAGGTTGTGGCCACCGGGCGAGCCCATTCTACCGATAAACTGGCGCAGCTGGCTGCGCGCTATCCGCAACAGCTGACGGTAGAAACGGTGGATATCACTGAACCCGAGCAGGTTCGCGCTCTGCATCAACGCCTGGCGGGCACGGAGTTTGACATGCTGTTCGTCAATGCCGGGGTGAAAAATGACGATCGGGAAACGATAGCCGATGTTTCAACCGAGGAGTTCACCCGTGTGATGGTGACCAACGCGCTCAGCCCATTACGCGTGATCGAGACATTCAAAGATCGGGTCAGCCCCAGCGGCACGATTGCCGTGATGTCCTCCGGTCAGGGCAGTCTGACCAACAACACCAATGGCAACTACGAGGTGTATCGCGGTAGCAAAGCAGCCTTGAACATGTTTATGCGCAGCTTTGCCGCCCGTCATCAGGATGCGCGCACGCTGCTGTTGATGGCACCGGGCTGGGTGCAAACCGATATGGGCGGGCCGGAAGCTCGCCTGACCATCGATGAAAGCATCCCCAATCTGCTCAACACGATGGAAGCCTATGCGGGTCGCACCGGGCTGCATTATCTCGATTATCTGGGTCGCGTCGTGCCGTGGTGAAGTCAAAGGGATGCGCCGGACGCTGCAGCCCGGAGCCTGAAGTCTGAAGTCTGAAGTCTGATGTCTGATGTCTGAAGCCTGAGCCTGAATTCTGAACGCCAGACTAAATCTTCCGCTGCAGCAGACTGCACAAAATCTCCCGCAGCCAGCGGTTTGCCGGATCGTCATGCTGCGCGTTGTGCCACAACAAAGACAGTTCATAATCCGGCATTTCAACCGGCACGGGCGCAGCATTTAAGCCATAGCGTTGGCACCACGCGGGAGCCAGCCCCTGCGGTACAGTGGCGAACAGCGGCAACTGCTGGAGTAGCAGCGGTAAGCTGGAAAAGTGCGGCGTGACATAGCGTACACGTCTGGATTTACCCAGGCGCTGCAAAGCATGGTCAAGGGCACTTTCGCTGGCACCGCGATAAGACACCAGCGCATGCTGATGACCGACAAACTGAGCCAGTGTAAGGCGTTCCAGTGCAATTTGCTGGCAGCTCCACACAGTGCGAAAACCCGCCGGGCCGATTTTCTCGCGGGTTAAGTCGCGACTGGCTTCATTCCCAACGGTGATTACCACATCTGCCTGCTGCTGCTCCATTAACGGAATCGCCTGCCAGGGATCGGCAGCGACGACATGAATATCTACACCGGGCGCGGCAGTGGCAAGTTCCGCTAACAAATCAGGCATCAACCACTGTTCCAGCCAATCGCTGATGCCGATGCGAAAACGGCGGTTATCACGCTGTGGATCAAATGCATCGGGCGTGAAAATCACCCGATGCAGCCCCTGCATCAGCGGTGCGAACTGCTGCACTAATTGTTCGGCACGCGGCGTCGGTGTCATGCCGTATGACGTGCGGATAAACAGCGCATCATCGAACATTTCACGCAACCTTTTCAAAGCGGCACTCACCGCTGGCTGGCCGAGGTAAAGGCGGTTGGCGGCCTGCGTGACGCTGCGTACCTCGTACATCACCATCAACACCACCAGCAGATTGAGGTCGATACGAGAGAAATCATTTTCATTGATGTTATTCATGATTTTAATCGATTTAAATAATGTTCTCCGCCTCAGTATAGTGACTTTCAACTTACTGTCACGGACGCTGTTGAACGCGTCCTCTATCAAGTGGAGCACAGCATGAAGATTCAGGTGGGCGAGTGCCGGGTTGAAAAAATCACTGAGCAGCGCGCCGCTTTTCCGTTTGGGGCGTTGTTTAAGGCACATCGTTCTGAGATGAGTGACGCCTTTGCCGAACAGCCGGCTGAAGTGTCGATACACAGCTGGGTGGTGCGTACCGCTGAACACACTATTCTGATTGATACCGCAACCGGCAATGGGCGCAATCGGGATAACAAACCATTATTCCATCAGCTGAATACGCCTTATGTCGAAAATCTGGCACGGGCGGGCGTTGATCCTGCTGAAGTCACGCTGGTATTGATGACGCACATCCATACCGATCATGTTGGCTGGAACACCCACTGGGTTGACGGCCAGTGGCAGCCGATGTTCCCTAATGCGCGTTATGTCTGCTCGGCGATTGAATTGCAGCACTGTCAGGACGATCCCGCCAGTCAGGAACTGTATCGCGACAGTATTCTGCCGCTCATCGAGCGCGGCCAGTTGCAGACCATCGATGTGCCGGAATCTCCGCTGTTCGCCGGCGTGCTGCGCTATATTTCCACGCCGGGTCACAGCATCGATCACGCCTCGATTGTGCTGGAAAGCCAGGGTGAATATGCGATTTTCCCGGGTGATGTGATGCACCATCCTGTGCAGTTTCAACACCCGCACTGGAACTCGCTCTTCTGTGAAGACCTTCCGCTCGCGATGGCTTCACGTCAACGCGTTATAGACTGGTGCCAGCAACATCAGGCAATCTGGTTCAGTTCCCATTTCCACAGCAGCTCTTTGGGCCGTGTTACGCCTGATGGGCAATGGAGTCCAATCGAGGATTGACCGGATGCAATACGCTGACTATCTCACCGCGTCGCTCAGCGACTTAAACCAGGCACTGCAACGCGGTGACGTCACTGCACGCGAGCTGACCGACTATGCACTGCAACGCATAAGCGAGGCAGACCAGCCGCGCTACAACGCCATCACCTGGCTGTTTGCTGATGAGGCGCGTGCAGCAGCAGAACGGAGTGATAAACGCCGCCAACGCGGTGAGGCGTGGGGTCCGCTGGACGGCGTACCGGTGCTGATTAAAGACAATATTGAAGTGCGCGGCTGGCCCACCAGCGCGGGTTCGGTGATGTTGCGCGACGTCATCGCTGATAACAATGCTCCGCTGGTCACCACACTGCGCAATCAAGGCGCGATTTTGATCGGCAAAACTGCGATGCATGAACTGGCAGCGGGCATTACTGGCGCCTCATCGCTGAGCGGCTTTACTCACAATGCCTGGCTGCAAGGACGCTCACCGGGCGGATCGAGCAGCGGCTCTGCAGTTGCCGTTGCCGCCGGTTATGTGCCGCTCGCCATTGGCAGCGACACAGCAGGTTCGGTGCGTATACCCGCGGCGTTTAATGGCCTGTTCGGCTTACGCATGACGCGAGGTGCACTTAGCACATCCGGAATTGTGCCGCTGTCACCCACTCAGGATATCCCCGGCCCGCTGACACGCAGCGCGGCCGATCTGCGCATCGCCAGCGAAGTGCTTAGCGGCAAGACGTTTACTACGGAGGGAGAAGCATTACGGGTCGGCATCTGGCAGGAGGGATTTGCCGCTGATGAAGATGAGATTAACCAGGCGGTGCAGGCTGCCGTGGCTGGGTTCGCGCCTGCCACGCTGAGCTGGCCAGAATTAGAGACGTTAGCGGCTGATGCCAATATCATCGGCTATGAATTTGCTGAAGCGCTGGCGAAGTATTTAGCCGATAAGCCGCAGGCGCAGTTCCATACCCTGCCGGATATCACTGCGTCCGGGCTGTATCATCCTCAGCTCGAAACCGTGTTTAAGACCCGCGCGGTACATCCTGGCACGGCCAGCGAAGGTTATGCACGGGTGCAGCAGCGCCAGCATGATCTTTACCAGCAGTTGGTGGCGATGTTCGACCAGCACAACATTAACCTGCTGGCCTACCCGGTGGTGCGCCGTGCGCCAGTCAAACACGGCGAGATGCCGGAAGGCAGCAATGCGCTGGTTTCCGCAGTGACTGGCGCGCCAGCCATTTCGATTCCCGCAGGCCTCAGTCAAGATGGGGTGCCAATTGGCGTCGAATTGCTGGCGCTGCGTGGCCGGGAAGATTTGTTGTTGCGCGCGGCTGAAATCATCGAGTTGCGCAGTCGCTAAAGAAATTAATGCGGTCGCCACAGGTGGCGATCGCTTTCACCCATGCAGTGACAAACCTTTAATCGCCTTATCCACTGCTTTCTTTGGCCCACGAATCGCGATGCCGACCAGGTTCAGGTTGTCGGCATCTTCAGCCATGAATACCTCGCGGTTGGCGGCATCATGTCCGGTGGCGAACATCGCTTCCACATACGGGATCACCGTCAACTCCCGTTCCAAACCCTGGCGATGAGCCCGTTGTAATCCCGTGACATCACCCGCAAACACCAGCATCGGCTGGCCTGCCATATTGCCGTATTGACGCCCCTTCGCATCCACGTAAGGTTCGCCCATCATGTCAGGCGCAGCAGAAGCAATGCCGGTAGCAAGAAAGGCCACCACATTCAGGCGCTGCCAGGTGGCTAAATCATCACGAACAATCAGGGCGATTTTGGTATCAAACATCTGTCACTACTCTCCGATGGGGTCTAAAACAGCATCATCTAAGAGTCGCGGGGGTGGGATATAGAACGTTTGTGCACTGTCGTTGATAGGAGGCCGGTGTCATGCGGTAGGCGCGTTGGAACCAACGCCCTAAATGACTCTGATCGGCAAAACCAACCTGAGCGGCAACCTGCACCGGCTCAATGCCCTGCGCCAGCAACACACGTGCGCTGCGCAACCTCAGTCGTACCAGGTAGGCATGCGGTGACTGACCAAACGCCTGCTTAAACTGACGCGTCAGCTTAAAGCGATCGATGCCCGCCAGCCGTGACAGCTCATCCAGCCCTATATCCTGCGCCATAAAATCGTGCAGATAGTCGCGTAATAGCTGCATGTGCTGCATCGCTGCGCCTGATTGCGCATTGGGTTTGGTTTCAAGATGGCGGGAAAGCATCGTCATCAGATGATCGAGGCTTTGGTCGCGCGCCAGTCGCCCTTCACTGTGATGCACTGAAAACCACGCCTGCTGGATGGCACTGGCCAGCAGCGCATCATCATTTAACGTGTGGCGAAAAGCCCCTTCGATGTTGGAGACATCACCCAGACCGCGTCGCTGCATCATCTCTGCCACCCAATGTTGCGGCAGATAAAGCATGGTGTAGGTGAAACCCTCTTCGTTAGGCGCGTGGCCATCATGCACCGCGCCTGGCTCAATCAAAATGGCGCGGCCAGGCGTGCTGGTGTGCAATGCTCGATGGCAGTTAAAACGCTGTAAGCCCTGCTGCGTCACGCCCACCAATAATTCATCATGATCGTGCGGATCGTAGGCGTGTCCGCGAAAATGCGCGTTGACGCTTTCGATACCGGTTTCGTCATCGCGACGAAAATCGACCCAATCTTTATTGGCTGACATAACGGCGTGCTCAGGCTGTGAGGGAAAGTCAGGCATAGCCTAGCAGCCTGAACCAGAGATAATCCAGTGGTAACAGCAACAGCACGCTGAAGATAAACACCAGCACGCACAGTTGCAGGCCCGCTTTGGCAGGCACATTACCCAGCCCCATCGCCACCACCACTGGCGAAGCCTGATAAGGCAACAGCGGCGTCGCGTAGGCAAACACCTGCATCATAACGACGCTCATCAGAGAAAAGCCGGATGCGGTTGCCAGCTCTTGCGCGATCGGCGTGACCATCGCTGGCACGCCGTTGGCGGTCAGCACAAAGTTGAGCAGCGAGACCAGCGAGTTAAGCACCGCGAAATTACCAAACGAAGCGTGATCCTGCAGAGGCAGCACGCTGAGCAGCAAATTGGCAATCAGTCGGCCAAGTCCTGAATCCACCACCACTGTCGCCACCCCGAGAATACCCGCGATATAGATACAGGTGCGGAAATTAACCCCGCTGGCGAAATCATCTCCTGAAAGAAAGCCAATGCGCGGCAGCAGACAAATACAGGCCGCCGCCAGCCCAACCCATGCGGCAGGCAAGCCGTGCAGGCTATCGGTCATCCACAGCAACAGAGTGATAGCCAACAGGCCCATCAACCGCCATTCGCTGCGGCTGAGCGGCTCAAGTTGATCGCGATGGCGCACGGGCTGAGGTTGCGCGCGGAACAGGAAAAGAATAGCGGCTGCAAGTACCATCCCCTTGCCAATCCCCACCACCGGCATATGCAGCAGCCACCAGGGCAGCCACTGGAGATGGATCTGATAGGCGTTTTCCGCAGCACCGCTCAGCACCAGATTGGGCACGTTAGCCGGTAAGATGCTGGCGGAGAGCTGGAAAGTGCCAAAACCCACCGCCAGCGCCAGACCAATGCTGCCACGGCTCCCGGCTTTAATTCCGGCCCGTTCACCCAACGCCAGCACCACCGGCATCAGCAAAGCGATGCGTCCCATATTGGAAGGCATCACCAATGCCAGCAGATAGGTCAGCACCAGAGTCCCCACCACCATGCGCGGCCAGCTCTGGCTGAACGGCACCACCAGATAGTTAGCCCAGCGTTGTGCAAGCCCGACTTTACGGATTGCTGCACCGAGCACAAAACCGCTCAATACCAGCCAGAAGGCTGAAGAGGCAAATCCGCTGAAGATGGTGCTGGCGGGGGCGATGTTGAATAACGTGGCAGCAGCAAAAAAAAGCAGCGCGGTAAGATACTCGGGCAAACGAGCGCTCGCCCACAGCAGAATAGTGATGGCAATAATCAGCGTGGTAAGCCAGAAATGCATATCTGAAGTCACTGACTGAACTCCCTGTCTACGATCCGTCGCACAAAGCGGATAAGCATAGTGCAATCCACGGTGTGCAACGCTGAGTCAGTTAACAGTTTGTTAAATTGCTAGTTGTCCGAGCCAATTAATTAACGCTTCGCTGCCCGGCTGGCTGCGCGAACGCTGCGGCCAGGCAAGAAAATAGGGTTTACTTAACGGCAGGCTTAACGCATCAACCATAACTAAATCGCCTCGTGCCAGCTCTGCAGCGATAAGCCTTTTCTGCCCTAATAACAAACCCGCGCCTGCCACCGCAGCATCGATCGCCAGGGAGGTGAGATTGAAGCTTAACGCGGGTTGAGGCGCAGGTTCCGCCATCCCTTTCGCCTGATACCAGCTGCGCCAGTCCGGCAAAAATCGCCCTTCATTACCCCAGTCAAGATGGATCAATGGAGCCTGTTGCAACACGTTTTCTAATGGAAACTGCTGCAACAGCCTGGGACTCACCACGGGCACCACCTCATCCAAAAACAGACGCTGCTTATCAAGCTGGGGATAGCGATCCTCACCAAAGCAAATGACAAAGTCAGCTGGTGTGGCATTAAAATCCACCAGTGCATGGGTGCCGTGTAGCGATAAATCAATGTCGGGACAGTGAACGCGCCACTGCGCAATATTGGGCAGCAGCCACTTCGAGGCTAGCGCGGGCAATGAATAGAGTGTGAGCTTGGGCATCGCCGCCACATGACGCAGGTTTTGCTGACCGAGATGCAAAATATCAAAAGCTTCCGTCACATAGCGCAGATACTCTTTGCCGGTTTCGGTGAGCATGACCCCACTCTGCGTGCGCACAAACAGCGCGCTGCCCAACTGTTCCTCTAGCTGGCGGATCTGCTGACTTACCGCCGCAGGCGTCAGCGCCAGTTGCGCGGCGGCTTTTGCTAAACTGCCCAATTCCGCTGCCACCTTAAATGACTGGATAACGCTGATTTTCGGTAAACGCGGTGACTGTGCGGGCATTAAAGTTTCCTTAGCAGGGCATTAAATTTATATCGTTACGCACTAACATATCAGTGAGTTACTGTGATAACACACCTGTCACAATGAGAACTGTTGCTATGTCTGCATTGATTCGTTTCGATTTGCATCCACTGGCCGACGCCGACTGGCGACGTGAATGCCGTGAACAGCTCAACCAGCATGGCGCGCTGGTCCTGCGTCAGTTTTTACAACCCGACGCGCTGCAAAGCATCATTGCCGAAGGAAACGCTCAGCGCCATCTGGCCTATCACACCCTCAGCAAGCATAACGTCTATCTGATGAAGAAAGACGAGACGTATGACGCTGACCATCCGCGCAATCGTGATGTAATCAGCACTAAAGGCTGTATTACCGACGACGTGATCGCCGCCGAATCGCCGCTGCGCCAGCTGTACAACGACGAACTGTTTAAAAGTTTCCTGTGCGACGTGCTGGGTGAAACCGCGCTCTATCCTTACGCCGATCCGCTCTCTTCCATCAATCTGCATTACGCGCCTGATGGTCAGGAGCTAGGCTGGCACTTCGATAACTCCTCCTTCGCCATCACCCTGCTGGTACAGAAACCCCGCGCCGGCGGCGTATTCCAGTATGTGAAGGATCTGCGCGATGCCGATGCCGGTGAGATGAACTTTGATGGCGTGGCGGCGGTTTTGGATCAGCGCCAGCCGGTGGACGCGCTGGCGATTGAAGCGGGTGACTTAGTGCTGTTCCGTGGTCGCAACTCAATGCATCGTGTGACGCCAACCGAAGGCGACATCACACGCATGCTGGCAGTGCTGGCGTATAACACACAGCCTGGCATCGCTCTATCGGAAACAGCGCGTATGACTTTTTATGGTCGGTTGTGATCGGCGTTTAACAAACCTTGCCAGCCGCGTACAAATATCTGCTGGGTCCGAAAAGCCACCAGATCGCGCCAGTCGCGGTCTGCTGGCCAGAAACCTTCCACCAGCTCATGCTTTAAGGCGCGCCCTGACTCACTGGCCGGTTCACCTTGCAGATGCAACCAATGATCATCACGCACGCGACGATGCATCTCTTCGCCGGGATACGTTCCGCACTCCACCACCAGTGGCAAAATATGCGTCTGCGGCAGTGATTCCAGCAGGAACTGCGACAGATAACCCGTTGCGGTCGCGGTCACTCCGGTGACACTGTCACGACCTGCACCGGTAAACAGTAACGTTAACCACTCGCCATACAGTGATTTTCCCCACTGATGCGCAGCGACTTGCTGCTCAGCAATAGAGAGCAACATTGGATGCCCCCATGCTCCGGCTCCCGTATGCAGATCGAAACTCAGGATGGTTTTTGCCTGCGATAAATGGTCGGCGATGATGGTTTGCATGGTGCGATAAGACCAGCTCGGTTGCTGTCCACCGTAGAAGAAACCGTCAGCGAATTGGTATTGCCCGGCTTCCACCACCCGTTTTACCGCCAGCCAACCTGCGCCGTTAAGGGTTTTAACTAACAGCTCATCAGCTTGTGTCCGATCGCCGTGGTAAATCCCGTGCCATGACGGGTATTCCGGATTGGCGGGGGCTGGCTGAGTAAAATCGATAAAATTGCGATTAAGATCGATGTTGTCTTCGTTGACGCGCCGCAAATGGGCTGCTCCCCAGGGATTCAACAGGTGCAGCAGCACAATCGCGGTGTCATCGGGCAAAGCAGTCAGACTGAAGCGATTGAGCCACTCAATCTGACTGTCCGATCCGTAGTAGCCCTCCACCCCATGCGTGCCCGAGATGATCATCATCAATTTGCTTGCACCGGGATCGCCAATGACGGCGACATCGGTATAAAGCGTTTCACCTTGTGGGCCCGGCAGCGGATGCGGATATGAGGTCAAAACGCCGTGTTGGCGCTCGACTGCCGCAACAAAACGGGCACGTTGGGACGAGTAATGCGGCAAATCTGACATGCTGTTTCCTGTAAATAAGGGCGCTTACGGATAAACCTTAAACTTGAAGTATTTTTTCGCTAGCTGATCGTAAGTGCCATTGTTGTGCAGTTCGGCCAGCGCATCATTGATCAGTTTCAGATGCACGGTATCGCCCTTACGCAGGCCAATTCCCACACCGTTGCCCAGCAGCTCTTTATCCACCAGCGTGGCTTTGATGACGTAATCTTTGCCTTCCGGCGTATTCAGGAAACCCTGATCCGCAGACACCGCATTCGCCAGAGTGCCATCCAGTCGCCCCGCGACCAGATCGGGATAGATCTCCATCTGGTTCGGATAGGAAACCACATTGACACCCTGTGCCGCCCATTTTGCTTTGGCGTAGGTTTCCTGAATGGTGCCCTGCGCCACGCCGATGTTTTTACCGCGCAGCGTGCTGATATCTTCGGTCAGGGTGCTGCTTTTTGGCGTCAGCAACGCACTCGGCGTGATATACAGCATGTTGCTGAAATCCACCTGCTCACGGCGTTTCTCCGTCATCGACATCGCCGACAGAATCGCATCAAATTTTTTAGCCTGCAGTGCCGGAATACTGCCATCAAAGCCGATCTGCACCCACTGGCATTTGACTTTTGCCTGCGCACAAATGGCGTTGCCCAAATCGATATCAAATCCTTTTAGTGAGCCATCACTGGCCTTAGATTCAAACGGTGGGAAAGTGGGATCAACACCAAAACGCAACGTCTGCTCAGCAAACGATAAGGTGCTGAAAGCGCCCAGTGAAAGCAGTAACGCGAAGGACAAACTCTTTTTCATTGTTATCTCCAGCAGGCAGGTAAATTCACAACGGCATGGAGATTTAATAACATGACGGAAACATTACCACCACTAAAAAAATGGATTTATGTAGAGTGAATTCTTATATTGATTAATAGGTTAGAGGAATTTCACACCCCATTAAAAATTACTTAATACCCCCTGTCATTCTTTTGTCATAACTCGCTCACCCTGCTGTCAGCGCCGTTTTCATATCCTGTGCCCGAACCTTCCTTATCTGGAGCACAAACATGAAACTGAAAAAACTGACGTTAGCGGCGGGCATTTTATTGGCGATGGCAGGCGGCGTGGCGCAAGCCGAGGCGCAACCGGTGAAGAATATTGTGTTAGTACACGGTGCGTTTGTGGGTGGTGCAGGATGGCGTCCGGTGTATGACCGCCTGACGCACGATGGCTATAAAGTGACGCTGGTGCAGGAGCCGCTGACCGGTTTCCCGGAAGATGTCACCGCGACACGCCGCATCATCGATCAGCAGAATGGACCGGTGATTCTGGTCGGCCACAGTTATGGTGGCGCGATCATCACCGAAGCCGGAAATGACAGCAAGGTGGTGGGTCTGGTGTATATCGCCGCACACGCGCTGGATAACGGCGAAACCGAAGCCATCAACGGTAAAAAATTCCCCAACAGCGCGCATCCGTTTGCTAAATCCAGTGATGGCTATCTGACCATCGCTCCTGAAAATTATCACAGCGATTTCGCTGCGGATTTACCGGCGGCGCAGGCGGATTTTGAAGCGCATGCGCAGATGCCAACCAACGCCGCTGTGTTCACCGCCAACATTCCAGACCCTGCGTGGAAGACCAAGCCTAGCTGGTACATGGTGGCGAAAGCTGACAAAATCATTAACCCTGATCTGGAGCGGATGTACGCCAAACGCGCGCATAGCCACACGGTTGAAGTCGCCGGCGCCAGCCACTCGGTGTATGAATCTCATCCTGATGATGTGGCGAAACTGATTGAACAGGCTGCTCAGCAGGCGCAGCCCTAATCCACTTGTCCCGCCCGGAGATGCGCATGAAAATTTTGGTGATTGAAGATGAAGCCAAAGCGCGCGATTACATGCGCAAAGGATTAACCGAAGCGGGATTTATCGTGGATGTGGCCGAGAATGGGCAAGATGGTTTGTTCTATGCGCAGGAGCACCATTACGATTTGATCTTACTTGATGTGATGATGCCCGGCATGAGCGGCTGGGAAGTCATGGCCGCGCTGGATAAACAGATCCAGACGCCGGTGATTTTCCTCACGGCTAAAGGCACGTTGGAAGATCGCATCAAAGGATTGGAACTGGGCGCGGATGATTACCTGGTGAAGCCCTTCTCGTTTGCGGAACTGCTGGCGCGCGTTCGTACGCAGTTGCGGCGTGGCGGCCAGCAAAAACTTCCCGATGTGCTGACCCTCGCCGACCTGCAACTCGATATCCTTAAGCGTCGAGTGGAGCGCGCGGGAGAACGCATCGACCTCACCAACAAAGAGTTCAACCTGCTGCATCTTTTTATGCTGCATCCAGGAGAGGTACTGACGCGCACGGTGATTGCCTCGCGCGTGTGGGACATGAATTTTGATAGCGATACCAACGTGGTGGATGTGGCGGTGAAGCGCCTGCGCCAAAAGATTGATGGTCCCTTTGCCCATCCGCTGATTCACACGGTGCACGGCGTTGGATATCGCTGCGAAGCTGAAACATGAAAAAACTCTCGCTTGCCACTCGCTTATCCCTGCTGCTCAGCACTGCGGTGATCGTGATTTTTGCCCTGAGCGGCTTTGCGCTGTATCAGTCGCTGGCGAAGCAGATTGGCGTGCGTGATGACGCGGCTTTACTGACGCGCATTGATCAGATTCGTACGCTGCTGCGCGATGAAGATGCCATCACGCTGATCCAGCAAAAACCACGCCTGTTTGCCAATATGCTGGGCAATACGGAGTCTTTGCTGGTGCTGCGCTTTCCAGGTCAACCGCCGCTGATTGTGGTCAATCCCGGCGCACGGCCGATGCCCAACATCACGCCAGTGCCCACCGATCAGCCACTCAGTCTGACCTCAGTGCATCACCAGCAGGCAGAGGACGGCACGCCTTTTATCTCCGCCGCTGCATTAGCGCCGACGCGCGATGGTAATGGGCAAATTGAGATCATCACCGGCCGCCTGATGAGCGATCGTACCCAAACTCTCAACAGCTATCGCGATCAGATCATTGTCTCGACCGCACTGGCTGCGCTGCTGGTTGCATTATTGAGCATCTGGCTGGTGCGACGCGGCTTATCGCCATTGCGTCGGCTGGCAGCGGAAACCGATGCCATAGACGTGCGGCGTTTATCGCACCGCATCCAGTTCAGCGATGCTCCGACAGAACTGCAACCGCTGGTCGCTGCCTTCAACCAGATGCTCAGTCGTCTGGAAATGGGCTATCAACAGCTCAGCCAGGTTTCCGCCGATATGGCGCACGACCTGCGCACGCCGATTGGCACCTTGATCGGTCAGACCGAGGTGGCGCTGAGCCAGCCGCGCAGCGTGGGCGATTATCAGGCACTGCTGGGCTCCAACTACGAGGAACTGGAGCGATTGGCGAAAATGATCGATAACATGCTGTTCCTCGCTAAAGCGGAAGACGCCAGCCAGGCGATGGATTGGCAAACCATCGATTTGGCACAGCTGGGCGAGAAGTTGCAGGACTATTTTGATGGCATGGCCGAGGAGCACGCCATGCAGTTGGAGATGCGCATGCAAGGAGAATTGCGCGCCGATCCGCAGCTGCTGCAACGTGCACTGGCGAATCTGATGGCGAATGCCTTGCGCTATGGCGAGCGGGATACCACCATTCGCGTGTTAAGTGCGGTGCGCGATCAGGGAATCGAATTGGTGGTGGAGAATCAAGGCGCGGCGTTGAGTGTTGAACAGCAGTCACGCATGTTTAATCGCTTCTGGCGCGCCGATGCATCACGGCATCAAAGCAGTAGCGGACTGGGCTTGTCGATTGTACGCAGCATCATGCGCTTGCATCACGGCAGCTGTGCGGTGAGCAGTGAGAATGGGGTGAACCGGTTTAGTTTGCTGTTTCCGCGATGAAACGTGTCGCGGCGCGATTCATCGCGCGGGGTTAAAACCACGCAAAAAATTGCGCCGCAACCGCTTAAATAAAGGTGAAAATCTCTTCGCGCGGCAAACGTGATTTTGGCAATGCCGCGTTGAAATCTTCGTCGCTGCGATAGCCCAACGAGACCAGTACCACGCTGGTAAAGCCTTTCTCACGCAAGCCTAACGCCTGATCCAGCGCTCGCTGATCAAAACCTTCCATCGGCGTCGCATCAATCCCTAACATCGCGGCACCTAGCAGCAGACCACCGAGCGCCAGGTAAACCTGTTTCTCCATCCACTGCGGGATATCACGCTGCTCGTAACGGTGCATATCGACATAGCCACGACGGCTCTTATCCTGACCGGCTTTGCCTTCTGGTTTGGCAAAACGCCCATCCTGCTCTTCCTGCGCCAGCACGTTTTGCAGATGCGCGTCATCCAGATCGGTGCGCATGCACAGCGCGATCACATGGGAAGCATTCAGTACTTTTGGGCCGTTATAAACAAAGGCGCCGGTAGTGGATTGCGCGATCTGCTCACGACCTTCTGGCGTGGAAGCCACCACAAAATGCCACGGCTGAGAGTTGACGGATGACGGGCTGCTACGCAGCACGTTCAGCAATGTTTCGATCTCTTCCTGCGGCAAGCTTTTACCACTGGCGAAGGCTTTTACAGTGTGGCGACGAGCCACTGCGTCATTAAGTGTCATGGCAATCTCCTGAATCGATTATTTTAAAAGTGCCGTTACCTTAACCGCCGCGCTTACACGGCGGTTAACGAATTGTGTTTCAAAGGGTTAAAAGCCGCTCAGCACGATTTTGCCGCGTGCACGCCCGCTTTCGATCAGCGCATGGGCTTTGCGCAGATTGGCCGCGTTGATGGTGCCGTGATGTTCGCCTGCCGTGGTTTGCAGCGTCTGGTCATCTACCAGTTGGCTGACGCGCTCTAAAATATCGTGCTGACGCTGCATATCGCGGGTCTGGAACAGTGAACGGGTAAACATCAGCTCCCAGTGTAGCGAGATGGCTTTGCGTTTCAGTGGCACCACGTCCAGCGTTTCCGGATCGTCGATCAGCGCCAGCTTGCCTTGCGGGACCAGCACATCCACCAGCTGGGTGTAATAGCTGTCGGTGTGCGTCAATGAAGCCACATAGCGCACCTGCGGGTGACCAATGGCCGCCAGCTGTTCGCCGAGTGGCTGCTGATGATTAACCACATGATGCGCGCCCAGTGAGCGCACCCAATCCGCGGTTTCGGGACGCGATGCGGTGCCAATCACCGTGAGGTTAGTCAGCTTGCGCGCCAGCTGCGTCAGAATTGACCCAACACCGCCGCCTGCTCCAATTATCAGCAATGCGGCATTGTCATCCGCCTGCACTTCCAGACGATCAAACAGCAGTTCCCATGCGGTGAGTGATGTCAGCGGCAACGCGGCGGCATCGGCATCATTCAGCGTACGGGGTTTATGTCCGGCAATGCGTTCATCCACCAGACCATACTCGGCATAACTGCCCGCGCGCGTAATATCGCCCGCGTAAAACACTTCATCGCCCGGCTGGAACAGCGTGACTTCCTCGCCCACCGCTTCCACCATGCCGACCGCATCCCAACCCAGAATGCGCGGTTTGTCGGTGGGCGCACCGTTACGCACTTTGGTATCCACCGGGTTTACGGCAATCGCGTGGATCTTTACCAGCAGGTCACGCGCGCCCGGCTGCGGTTGGGCGACATCCAGTTCGTACAACGCATTTTCATCGGAAATTGGTAAACCGTTTTGGCTATAAACTATCGCTTTCATCAAGCCGTTCCTCAATTCATCAGGGTGTTAGGTAAGTTGAGCTCAGCATAGCGGCCTGCACGCTGAGGAAAAATGCCGATTGCACAGCAACACTTTCACTCTTAGAGTGAAAATCCCTGCGCGTTTTGACGATGAGTAAGAAAATGATCCGACTGGAAGATGTCACGCTGTTTGTAAGATCGGCAGCACTGGGCAGCTTTTCGCGCGCGGCCCGCGAAGTGAATTTGCTGCCGGGCCAAGTGAGCGCCGCCATTCAGCGTCTGGAGCGGGAACTGGATCGCCGCCTGTTTGCGCGATCCACGCGTAGCCTGCGTTTAACCGCTGAGGGTGAAAAGTATCTGCCCTACGCGCAGGAGATGCTGGCCCTGATGCAAGCGGGCGCTGATAGCCTGCAAAGTCACGAAGACGCACTGAGCGGTGAGCTTAAAATCGCGATGCCTTCCGATATTGGCCGCAATATCCTCTTGCCGCTGATTACCGAATTTTGCTGTGAGCACCCTGCCTTGTCGGTTCGATTATCGTTATCCGATCAAATCAGCGATGTGTTTCGCGATCCGGTCGATATCGCCATTCGCTACGGCAAACTGGAAGACAGCAGTTACGTGGCATTGCCGCTGGCCGAGGACAATCGCCGCATTATGGTGGCATCGCCAGCCTATCTCGACCAACATGGACGCCCGCAGAAGCTGGAGGATTTGGCCCAGCATCACTGCCTGCCGTTTGTGATGGGCGGCCATGTCTATGACAAATGGACGTTCCCGCAGGAAGGTATGCGCCGCCAAATCACGGTGAAAAGTCGCCTGCTGTGTGATGACGCCGAAGTGGCGCGTCGTTGGGCTATCAATGGCATGGGCATCGCGTATAAATCCTGGATTGACGTCTGTGAAGACATTAGGCAGCGCCGCCTAGAACGGGTGCTGCCTGAGATCCCCGGCGAAAGCACGCCGCTGCATTTAATCTGCCCGCATCGTAAGCAGTTCTCTCCTGCGATTCGGGCGCTGCATAGCGTATTGCGGGAGCATTTGCGGGCGATTACCGCGCAACTTTGATAGCTGTAAATGTGCAGAGCTTATGCGAACTTGCGGTTTTGATTGCCTCGTGAGCGGCTTTATCATTTTTAAAAATTGATAACACCTTCAGGGACTCACATGCGCAACATTACAAAGACAATACTTGCTTCACTACTTTTCTCCTCACTGCTTGCCAGCGCCAATGCCGAAGAGACACTTCGCATCGGCTATCAAAAATCTTCCACCTTGCTGACGTTGATAAAGCAGCGTGGCGATCTGGATAAGGCGCTCGCCGACCGTGGCATTAAAGTGACCTGGCACGAGTTCACCAGCGGATTGCCGCTGCTGGAAGCACTGAATCTCAACAACGTTGACCTCTCTGCTGACGTGGCCGATACCGTGCCGGTGTTCGCGCAAGCGGCTGGCGCTGACCTAACGTATTACGCGCGCGAAACCCCCTCGCCTGAAGCTCAGGCCATTTTGGTGCCCGCTAATTCCAGCATCAAATCACTGCAGGATTTAAAAGGTAAAAAGATTGCCGTCACCAAAGCGGCTGGCAGCCATTATCTGCTGATCGCCGCGTTGCAAAAGGCGGGACTGAAATTCAGTGATGTCGCGCCTGCATGGCTGACGCCTGCTGATGGGCGTGCTGCGCTGGAACATGGCAGCGTTGATGCGTGGGTAACCTGGGAACCCTTTGTCACCAGTGCGAAAGTGGAGCAGCACACGCGCGTGCTGGTGAGCGGCAAAGGTCTCGCCAGTTATCAGCGCTACTATCTGGTGTCGACGCCTTATGCGCAGAAGCATCCTGAGGTGCTGGGCATTGTGTATAAGACGCTGGATCAGGAAGCACAATGGCTGAAAGCACATCCAACGGATGCAGCAAAGATTCTCTCCCCGCTGTGGGGTAATTTGCCGCTCGCCACGGTGGAACAAGCGAACCAGCAACGCAGCTATCAGATCGAGCCAGTGAACAAGAGCGATTTGGCTGAGCAGCAAAAGATTGCAGATGCGTTTTATCAGGCGAAGCTGCTGCCTAAAGCGATTGATGCGCAGGATGTGGGCACCTGGCAGCCGCAGGCGAAATAGCCGACCTGCCAGAGAATAATCTGATTAAGCCGGTTGGCGTCGGGGATCTCCGAAGATAGCAGTGAAGCTTTGCCCCTGGATGCCGATAGACGTATCAGGCTTACTCAAAGCCGTTTCCGCCCCCCATTAGTCGTTTTAAAGGAGAGCAAGATGGATGTATCACAGATTACTTCACTGGCTATCGGTCTGGCTAATATGGACCTCAGCAGTAAGGTGAGCACAATGGTACTGAAAAAGTCCCTGGATAATCAGCAGTCAATGGCAGCTGGAATTCTTAATTCGATTCCGCAACTGCCGGCGAATCCCGCTGTTGGCCGCAACATCAATACCACCGCATAAACTCACGCTGCATCGTTGCACTCACTGAACGACCTCTGTTAGCGTGTATTTTTAACCACTCCCTACTTCAGGGAGTGGTCGACACGCTAATCAGGGACGTTTCGTGACGATTTTCTTTCCGCTTATCTATCTGTTTGCCGGATGGTTGCTGGGTAAAACTGCCTGGGATTGCAAAACGGCTGCGTCATGGATATTGACGCGCATCGCTATTCCCATCGTGATCATTTTTAATATATCGACCCGCTTTCACAGCATGAGCACCATTATTGTCGCCACTGCGATATGCATGATGGTGCTGTTGCTGGCAGGTCGCTATGTTTTTGCTGACCCAATTAAAAACCTCTGTTTTAGCTATCTTAATATCGGCTGGCTGGGTCTGCCCGTTGCCAGCGTGTTATTCGGCAATGATGCTGCGACCATTATCATTGCCGCCTATGTCGGCAGCTCAATTGTCGGAAACTCGCTGGGCGCAGGCATGCTCTCCAGTGAGAGATTTAATCCAATCACGTTGATGCGCACCCCGCCCGTCATCGCACTGATAATTGGCGCAATGTTAATTCCATTCAGTGGTCAGGTGGCTCATTACTTCGATAGCCTGTATCAAATTGCCAAATTTATGATGAGTTTTCTTGGCATGGCCGTGTTGGGCATCTGGCTTGCAAAGACGACAATATCGATGCGCGATTTTCGGCTCGAATTGCGTCCGTTTTTCACTCGCTCAATAGTTTTCGCTGTGCTGGTTTCGTTGCTGCTGCTAATAGCCGATCAGTTCAACGCGCCACTTATTACGCAAAATCCGGCAACACTGTATCTTTTATGCCTGCTTCCCCCGGCAGCGAATATTATCGTGCTGGAGACGCATTATCTGGGCACCGGAAATTCAGCGCGGGTGATTTCATGTGGGACTTGTATCAGTATCGTGGCGATAGCGCTTTATTCGGGTGCTTTTTGGGGTGGCAGAGCGTTAGGGATATGGGGTTGAAGAGATGTTTAAGCGGGCTAACGTGATGCTCTTAAGACACTCATTTATCGTTTGTCGCGGCATGAGCGAACAGGTTGCGCGGCATCAACTCTAGGTCGTGCTATTTAAAAGGACATAAGCAATGACAGTTCAGCATGAGCCCTACTGGAACCGGATGGTGCCCGAATTGACCGTAACGGACTTCACTGCCTCACTGCATTTTTACACTGATGTATTGGGATTTCAGATTATGGTCAGACGAAGCGATCCCGAATTTGCTTACATCAACCTCGGCGAAGCACAGCTGATGCTTGAGCAGTTTCACGCCGAAGGCTGGAATACCGCAGAACTCCTCAAACCGCTGGGGCGTGGCGTGAATTTCCAGATAGAAGTGGATGATATTGCGTGTGTGCTGGCGCGGGTGAGGAAACATGGTGTGCCGCTGTATCGGGAGCTGCGTGAAAACACTTATCAGATTGGAGAAACCACGGCTTGCCAGAGAGAGTTTCTCGTTGAGGATCCCGATGGCTATCTTTTGCGATTTAGCCAGTTTGTTGAGTGAGGGTGATTGTGGATGTTGGGGGTGGCTTTGGGGATTTGGATTCATGGGGCTGGGGATCCACTTTGAAAGAGGATCGGACTCTTTTATCCATTTCTACTATCGTGGCTTACGAAATTGAGCTTACGGTGTCTCTCGGTAGAAAATAGTGAGAAACTGCTATTAATTTTTTATCTCAACCTGCCCTATGGGAAGCAAATTCGATTAAGGAGGAATGAATGTCACATTCATCATCAAGAAGAAAAGTGTTAGACACAGAAGGCCTCCTTGCTCATAGATCGTCACATGCACGGAGTTGTGCTAACCATGTTGCGAATAGATTAGGTATCGCCCGAAGCGAGCTATTGATGAAAGTTGAGAAAGATTCAGGAGCAAGTTTGGTGTCACCGCTTACAGAAGATGAGTTGATGAAAGCTTTTCATTATATGGAAAACCTTTAAAAACGACTGTTAAGAGCGAAAAGCGGACATTTCAAATAGCGTTCTGTGTGAATAAGCTAGGAGCAGGTCTGTGTTCTATGAGAATATCGTCTAAACGCTAAAAAACATTATTCCAGTGGGTGATTAATGATGAATGTTTGCGAAGAGCGATTTGAATTTTGGGCTGATGCTAAAGGCTTCGACTTACTCAAAATAGATGGGAAGTATGACGACCCGGCAACTAATAATGCATGGGAGTGCTGGAAAACCGCATGGGCTGAAAGGGATAATTGGGGGGCGTGATGCTTACATCTATTGTTCTCGATATCTAAACTGTCCTACTCACTTTAAAGAAACCTAGTCCTGAGTTTGCAATGTCCGTTATTGGCACACAGCAGACATCCACAACAGCCAATGTCCACTGTGAGCGAACTGCAGACATTGTTAACAGCATTCTGTATTAACCAAAGGTGAGCAGGTCATGACCTCAATAAATAGGGTGATAAAAAGTCTTCAACTTCTTGTTTGCCAAGGCCTAACGTGAAACTGATACCTGCATTCTTTAGAATACTCAGCCCTTCCCCCCTATTTCTAGGGTGCGGATCTTCTAAAGCCACATAGACATGTCTTGGCTTCAACTCTGCAAGTGTTAAAGCACAGGATGGGGTTCTTCCCTGGAAGGAGCAGGGTTCAAGCGTGACAAAGATTTCACATTCCCGAATTGGAACCTTTAGTCTAGAAATTGCGTCTATCTCAGCGTGACTATGGCCTGGGGATTGCGTAAACCCCTTCGAGACCACATCTCCTTTATGAACAATCACGCACCCTACCGGTGGGTTAGGCCTGCATTCCGGTAATGCCTGGCGGCAGTGTTCAAGCGCCAACAACATGAATTTCAGTTCTTCACTCATCCACTTTCCGTCTTTTGTGTAAGTCACATACCGCCAGTTTTTAAGGATTCTGAAATTAATGTCCATAAAAAACTACTAGCGTATTAGCATCCGTACCTGCTTACCATGGTAGTTAACATACCCCTGAAACTTGAAACCAAAACGCTCAGCGAGATAATTTGAGCGTCTATTTTCTTCGTCAATAATACAACACACTGAAGAGGAAAATGTCTTATCGGCCCAAAGTAAAATTGCTGTCAGTGCTTCAGACGCATAACCCTTTCCTCTAACTTCGGGAATCAACGCCCATCCAGCTTCAGGGTATTTTAACGCAGGGGTGATATCGCGATGGGCATTTTGAAAACCAAATGCTCCAATATAACGATTTGTTGTTTTTTCAATAACCGCCCAGTAGCCATAACTCAATGCATGCCAGTGCCCGATATAGCGTAGTAAGCGTGACCAAACGATTTCTGCCGTTGGATTCTCACCGCCATTAATTTTAGCCATCTCAGGAGTAGCCCAGCTCGCCATAAGCTCCGGAAAATCGCCGAGCGCAAATTGCCTTAAAATTAGTCGTGCAGTTTCAAGTTGAGGCGCTTGCTGAACAGTCATCACTTATCCCAATCGTAGCTATTTAATGCAGCTGCTTTACCACCATGCATGATTCATCTCTCCCGAGCAACTAAAACGACGTCCGCTCGTGGCACATTGCAGCATTTGGAAGTTGATAAAATGCGTCAATCATGACAACTGAAATGGATGAGGTATCTGCCATATTGTGAATCAATTACAAACTCATCGCGAAGTGAGCCATACCACACAGGAGGGCTCGTAATGAGGGTATATAACAGAGCAGTACCGGTCATTTCAGTGAGATCATCTTGGAAATTGGCAAGCAGTTTTTGTTTGAGTGGGCGAGGCAGCCGTTGCATGTCCTGTTGCTCAAAAAACCGGGACTTCACAGTATCCATAAACATTTCCCGAGAGCACGCTTTTAATTCGGGGTGCCAGTATGCGGCCGGAAATTCATCAGTGATGGACGAGTGATAGATCGCCAGTGATGTCAAAATGCTATCGGTTTCCTCAAGTTTTACTAGAAAATAGTCAGACATGCGGTTTGCCGCATCATTCATACATCCTAAGGCCCGCATGAAGCCTGTAAGTCGTTCCACATACTTATCCAATTTTCTCTCTCTAAGCACGATGTTGAATCTGAATTAATGAAAATGGATTCTGATGATGAGCAATGTTTCAGGACATTAAAACATATAGCTGTGCCCAGTGTTAACGAGCGTTTTGAAATACTAAAGCCATGGCCTACTTTGCATTGATTACAGATGCTGATGTAGCAACTTCCGCTTTTGGCACAGAGCAGACATCCACAACAGCCAATGTCCGCAGTGCTAGCTCTGCGGACATTGCTGACAGCATTCAGTGTGAATCAATTGGTAGCAGCTCAGCACTGTTACTTTTATAACCTCTGGTATAAATCAATATTTAGTCAGTCCGAGGTGGTCCCGCAGATGAGTTCCTTCATATTCGGTCCGAAATATGCCTCGTCGTTGCAGTTCCGGCACTAGAAGACCAGTTAATGCCTCTACCCCTGTAGGGAAATGAGTGGGCACGGCAAGGAATCCATCACAGGCATCGGCATCAAGCCAGGCTTGCATCTGATCGGCAACCGTGGCCGGGGAACCGATGGCTTTCAGATAACTGCCTTCCGCGAAGTAGCGGGCAGTTTCAAGGACGGAGAGATTTTTATCACGGGAAATGGCCATAATCGCGTCCCGGTGCGATTTTCCCGCGTTTGATTCAGGCAGTTCTGGTACTAGTTCATTAAGGTCAAACTGGCGAAAATCGACCCCACCCGCCAGGGGTTTCAGATTACTTAGGGCAATGTCATCTGGAATCAGGGCTAGCATTTGATCGGCCAGTTCTCTGGCCTTCTGGTCTGTTTCGGCAATGATGGGAGTAAGCCCCACCAGGATTTTGATTGAATCGGGTGAGCGCCCGAACTCCTGAGCGCGCCGACGAATGTCATCACGAAATGCGCGCCCGCCTTCGATGGTGGATTGCAGTGTAAAGACCACATCAGCCGTTCGTGCCGCCAGCGCCCGACCGGGCTCTGATGCGCCGGCCTGAAAAATAACAGGTCGCCCTTGTGGGCTGCGCCCCATCGGAAGTGGACCACGAACTTTAAAATGCGTCCCCTGGTGCTGAAGAAAATGCATCTTATCAACATCGAAGTAAACACCGCTCTGCTTATCCCGCGTAATAGCATCCTCATCCCATGATTCCCAGAGGCCGTTAACAACGTCGACGAACTCTTCCGCCCTTCCATAGCGGTCAGCGTGCCCCACATGGGCATCCAGGCCATAGTTTTGCGCTTCATCTTCGTTAAAGGAAGTGACTAAATTCCATCCCGCGCGCCCCTTGCTAATAAAATCGAGCGTTGAGAACCGACGCGCAATGTTGAACGGTTCGTTAAATGTCGTCGTGGCTGTGGCAGCCAGACCCAATCTGGAGGTATGGGCTGCGAGAAGCGGTAGCACCATCGTAGGGTCAAAGTGAATTGAACGGGGGTTAGCCGCGCCGTACTTGTCACCCGCCAGGATGTCATTACTGCGACGCACGGCGGCCTGGTCTTCGAAAAAAATGGCATCCAGTTTGGCGGCTTCTGCAAGCTGTGCGGCGTGCACCAGATGGTCGATGTCCAGATCTATCTCTGGAATGGCATCCGGCAATCTCCAGGCTCCGAGGTGATATCCCGGGAAGAGAAACAAGGCTAAATGAAGCTTTTTTTGTGTCATAACGTCACCTTTTATTTTTACTGTCCCAAAGTGCGATCTCATCGCCTGGATGATTAGCCTGTGCATTGCCATCGCAGTATGGGTAATTTAAGGTGTACTAATCCATCAGCATAAATGCACGACCCTGTTGCATAAAACTGTACAGGAACCCTATGAGTCCTTTTTCCCGCTTTGCAGCCTACTTTATGGAGGTTGCGCGCCATGGAAGTCTTCGAAAAACAGCGGAAAGGCTGCACGTTTCCGCGTTAGCCATTAATCGGCAGATCCTCCAGGCGAAAGAAGATCTGGGTATACCTTTATTTGAGCAACTGCCGGGTGGCATGCGTATGACAGCGGCAGGTGAACTTCTCTACACTGGCCTACTCCGCGGGCACGTGAATTCAACCTGACAAAATAACGATTTGATGAGATTAAGGGGCTGAGGCGTGGAAAAGTCAGTATCGGGCGGGTTCAGGCTTTAACGGAGGGGCAACTCTGTGACGAGATTTCTGCCATTGCTCAAGAGCATAGCTGGCTGGATCTCCAGCTAAATGTTGAAAGCAGCGCCGTAATCACACAGCAGGTGCGGGATTCCGAAATTGATTTTGGACTTATACTCGCCCCGGAAAGCGTTGTTGTACTAGAAGTTTAGCCTTTGCTGGCCATCATTTAGCTAGCCTGATAACAAACGAGCCATCTTCTTTTTTGATTTTGGCTCCTCGCTCTGCCCAGCGATCCGCAAGCTCAAAAAACTCATCGGCACTGATATTGAAATCCAGCACAACCTCCCTGAACTCACCACTTTTCAACAACTCGTTCGCTTTTTTTAAGGACTTTGCGGTTGCGCTTTTCATCGATTTTCTTCTCCGAAATTTGAGTGGGTAATTTTTGTTCAGTGCAGGATATCCCTGGTTGGGTCTGAAGTCGCCCTGAAAAATTTGCCGCCTGAATGGGTAGACTTAGGTTGGTTATCTTCCCCGCTTACATATAAGCCAACTTTTGGCTGTGAGTTCGATTGATAGATGCAACAGATTGGTTCAACTAAGACATATTCTTTTCATGTTCGATTAACCACTCTTTGCGTGCGATGCCTCCACCATATCCGGTAATAGCTCCATCATTTGCGGATATTCTGTGGCAGGGAATAACAATTGCTATCCGGTTTGCACCATGCGCAGCGGCAATTGCTCTTGCAGCATCGGGTTTGTTAAGAAGCAGCGAAATAGTCTGATAACAGGAAGTTTGACCATACGGCACAGCACGCAGTGCCTGCCAGACAGATCGTTGAAAATCACTGCCCGGGGCATCGAGTACCAGATCAAACTGTCGGCGCGTTCCGGCAAAATATTCGCTGATCTCTTTTACCGTCTGCCGGGTATGATTGTTTTCTCCTGTGACAATTCTGGCGTTCATTAAACGCTGAATGTCGCGAAATTCCGTTTCTAACAACCTTCGATCGGTAAACTCCAGCAGGCACACGCCTCGCTCTGTGGCACAGACAAACATTGGCCCCAGCGGAGTAGTAAACCGGTGAATGACAATCACCTCAGCCCGTTGAGTTGGGGCTGCGCCAGTGAGCCGCTTGTAGGTATAACCAAAACCGCTCAGTGATTCATAGCCATTGTCCAGCGCGACATCAGTCGCCGCACGCCCGCTTTTAAGCTCCTGAATGGCAATATTTACCCGCTGCATTCGCTGGAATGCCTGAAACGTAATGCTGTGATTTTGTATGAACCAGCGCCGTACGCGTTCCGGGCTGATTCCATGCTTACGAAGATCCGCGTCGGTTACACGGGTTTTGAGATCCTGCCTGACAAGTGCAAGCGCTTCCTCAACAAACAATGGCGCGCTGTGAGCATTTTCCGCTGGTCTGCAGACTTTGCATGGACGAAAGCCCGCAGCCAGAGCTGATTTAGCATCTTTGTAGAATTCGACATTTTTACGTTTAGGCTTTCTTGCACGGCATACCGAGATGCAAAATACGCCTGTCGTTATGACACCGACAAAAAATACCCCCGTATATTCTGAAGCACGTTCAAGTAATGCCTGATACCAGATATCACACAAATCATCATCGACAATTTTCATTAGCAAAAAGTCCTTCAAACGTTTGGTGACAGCGGATTGCCTTCATCACATCATCAAGCTTTGACTGGAGGGCTGAATGAACAAAGTTACCCATCGATATGCGGCTGACCCCTGCAAGTTTAAGCCTGCTGAACGGCGGAAGATTTGGCATGCACATGACATTCAGAGGAAGATCAATGGAATCCGCAATGAGGGTAATCTCTTTCTCTGACGTCACGCAGGGAACGAACAGGCCGTCAGCACCTGCGGCTTTATATAGCTGACCGCGTATTAACGTCTCTTGTAACGCGTTTTCATGGGCAAGCAAGTAGGTGTCAGTCCGGACGTTTACAAAGAGATCATAGTTCTCACTTTTCAGACCACTGCAAATCGCTCTCAGCGTGGAGGAGAATTCAGACGCATCATCAAGCTGACGAACGTGATTGATAATCCTGCTGTCTTCGAGGTTTACCCCAGATACACCTATATGAGCAAGGCGTTTGAGATTAGTTGTAATCTCTTCAACTGAATCACCATATCCGGCTTCCATGTCTACGCTTAATGGCAAAGTGATGACTTTCCGTATGCGGGTGACCAAATAAAATAATTCTTCAAATGGCATCCTCTGGTCGTCTTCATATCCTAATGTGGCCGCTATTGCTGCGCTGGACGTTCCTAAAGCCTGATAACCTGCTTTTTGCACGGCAACAGCACTGGCTGCATCCCAAACATTAGCGATAAGCAACGGCTCATGTTGGCTGTGGAGTTCTGCAAAATTCATATTCATATCCTCACAATCAAGTTGAAGATGAATCTAAGCATTCAATAAAAACGGCACAACCGAATTTCAGACGACCATTTGGTGATAGAAGCGGAAACAAATCCCTCGGCACCCTCGATGCGATCCCAACATTATCCAACGTTTATTTGGCCCGCTGCGCCACAATGAAAAAATGCGCCGCCCTGGCGCATTTCTTACACAGGATGCCCCCCTACAGAACCCCCTTCCCCTGCGAGTGAGCATGCCATCCTTTAATGATGCTCACAAAGGCAAGACCTACCGGGATAAGTGATCCCCACAAGACAGCATTCCAGCCATAAAGGTTTAGCAGAGCGCCGGAAGAAAATGACCCCAACAGCATCACACCGAATACCACAAAATCGTTCAGAGACTGAACCTGCGTTTTTTCTTCTGCCCGGTGGTACTCAACAATTTTTGCTGATGCGCCAGTGAAGCCAAAATTCCAGCCGATGCCCAGCAAAATTAACGAAAGCCAGTGATGAAAAATGTCTGTTCCGCTCAGGCCAGCAGCAACCGATGCAACGGTAATCACTAATCCAGCGGCCGTCACTCGCATGGAGCCGAAACGGTTTATCAGCCTGCCTGTAAAGAATCCAGGCCCGTACATGGCAATAACGTGCCACTGAATCCCTAAGTTCGAAGCCTGCTGAGAGATAGCGTGCATATGCATGGAAAGCGGTGCGGCAGTCATCAGAAAGTTCATAACCATATAGGTTACTGCACCGCAGAACACGGTCAGAGTAAAACCAGGCTGACGCACAATGTCGCGCAGAGGACGCCCTTTTGATTGTATTGCTACAGGAGGCTCAGCAGGTGTAACGCCTTTCAGGATAACGGCAGCAATAGCGGCTACACATGCCTGGGCTATAAAGGTCACGGCGAAGGGATGAGTTGGCCAGAGATTCATCGTCGTTGTCACCAGCATCGGACCGATGACGCCTGCCAGAACACCGCCTCCCATGACCAGAGACAAAGCACGCGCGCGTCGTTCAGGATTAACGCCGTCTGTTGCTGCAAAACGAAAACTTAGCGCAACCGCTGCGTAGGCTCCGCCAAGAAATCCAGCGAGACAAAATAGCAGGAAGGAGCTGATCACAACGGCCAGAGCGGCTACCAGACCGGTTAACACCCCTGCACCGGTTCCCACCATAAAGACGGTTTTACGGCCCCTTTTTTTAGCCAATGCGCCGAGAGGCAGGATGCATGCAGCCATCCCCAGGACAAACATGGTGACCGGCAATGTGGCGAGCGTTGGGCTGGGCGCAATATCATTACCCACGATGGCGCCAGTGGCATAGAACACCACGGCATTCGCGCCGGCAAGCGCCTGGCACGCGGACAAACGGAAAATGTTATTTTTTTGCTCTGCGACGGAAAGTGTGTGTTCTGCGATCATCTGATCGAGCATCCTTAGTGATTGTAAGCACGATCCAATAACGTGCTTTTCCTTACGCCTCGTTTGCCTGTTCAAACGGCATCGCCTCGATGATGGCAGGAACCACTAAGAGGCGACTGAAACATAATGATGTTCTGTCTGCGCCGGAGTGCTTACAAACCCGAACGTATGAACGGCATCGCCATCATGCGTTACGTCCTGCCATCACGCCACCATCAGTGTCCCAAATTGCGCCGGTCACCCAGCCTGTCTTATCTGAAAGCAGAAAAGCCACGGTCTCAGCAATGTCTGCCTGCGTGCCCACGCGACCAATTGGATGGAAGCTGTCAAAGCTGTTCATTACATTTTTCACGTCGTCTTTTGGGATAAAACCTTCGTAAATCGGTGTATGCACAACCGCCGGTGAGACAGCATTCACGCGAATACCCTTCTCACCGAGCTCAATCGCCAGGTTTTTAGTCATCGCATGCAATCCCGCTTTTGCCATTGAATAGGCAGAGGACGGCGTGGCACCGATTGCCTGCTGTGCCCACATAGAACCAATGTTGACGATTGAGCCTTTAATATCGGCCGCAACCATATTGCGCACCACATCGCGGGTGATAAAGAAGGTGGCGCGGTTGATGCTCATGTACATGTCATAGTCAGACGCTTCATGTTCGATAAACGGTTTTGGGAAGAATACCCCTGCGGCATTCACCAGCAGACTGATGTCTTTATGTTCCGCATTGATGGTTTTAACCACTTTCTGCAGTCCTTCCTCTTTTGTCAGGTCGGCCACAATCACAGATACCTTGCTGTCCGCAGCCAATGCCTGCCGAGCCTGTTCAGCTTTATCCTGACGGCTACCCACCAGCACAACATGGCCTCCGTTTTCTAAAATCAGTTTCGCCGTTTCGAAACCCATGCCGCTGGTACCGCCGACCACTAACAGTTTTTTTCCGGCAAAAGATGTGTTCATCACTAACCTCATAAATCGTTGATTATCATGAATGAAGAGTAGAGTTCTTCATTGTGTGAACGCAGAGTGCCATCACGGCTTCAGGTTGACGAATGAGAAGAAGTTGTGTCACAAGAAAGAAAATCTTTTTCGTTAACTCTGTTAGCGTTGATCAGGAATATTTCTATGCGATCGCTAAACCGACTGAAATGGCTGCATGCTTTTGAGGCAACCGCGCGGCACGGAAGCTTTACCGGCGCAGCGCAAGAGCTGGGTGTCACGTCAGCAGCGGTTGGTCAACTCGTCCGATCGCTCGAAGATTGGGTTGGGCACCCGCTGCTTCACCGCACACGCAGCGGCAAAGCGCGTCTGACACTGGTCGATGAAGCTCAGGAAGCCCTTGAGGACATCACTCAGGGATTGGACAAGCTCGAAACCGGCCTGACTAAACTGCGTGGCCGCCGTGCGCGCTCAGCCATTGTTGTCACTGCGTCACAGGTTTTGATGATGAACTGGCTGATGGAGCGCCTGAACCGGTTCTCTGAAATGCATGAAAATACCGACTTGCGCCTCAACGTGACGGACAAGCTGATGGATGTGTCACACGGTGAAGCGGATATCGGCATTCGTTGTGGGCTGGGAGACTGGCCTGGCGTGAACAAAACATGGCTGATGGATGAGGAGGCGGTATTAGTATGCAGTCCACGGCTTTCCCCGCCGCAAAAAATGGCCTGTGGTAAATGGCTCGCCACGCAAAAGTTGATTCATGATGACACGCCACATCCCGGTGCAGACTTTCCTTCATGGGAGGATGTTCTTAAGGCGGTAAATGCACCTGAAGCACTTGAGAGTGGGCTGCACATCAACTCCACTGCAGCAGTGATTTTATCTGCGTTAAGCGGTCGGGGCGTTGCCATTGTTCGCCATGCGCTGGTTAAACAACTTATTGAAACCGGTCAACTCGCGCAGCTCCACCCTGAGAAACGTTGGCCGCTGAAATGGGCTTATTATCTGGTGACACCGCAGCATCAGACTATGCGAAGTGAAGTCAGAATGTTCCATGACTGGCTTATTGGGGACGTGAAGAGTGATGATGAGTCAACCGCATGTGAAGACAATCAATAAGTGGCGTATTTCGCAGGCAACCTGACTATGTTAGTGAACATATGCCGAATGCATTAACACCCCAAAACGAGGTTAAGGATGATTTCACTGGGTTTTGTGTCAAAGAAAATGCTGACTAATTGGAGTGACGTTCCGCCCTACCTGCCTGATTTCCAGTTCCACGAAAAACACAGCGCGGTAATCCAAACCACCAGCCCGGAAAAGATCATGCCGCTTATCAAGGCCTTCGATCTTGAGCAGGATGCGGTTATCCGGGCATTGATGTCGATACGACAGTTGCCGCGTAAACTGCAAAGAAAGGCCCCTGTATCCCAGGATGATCAATTCGGTCTGCAAACCTTCACGCTTCTTCACGCCTCTGCTTTAGAACTATGCTATGGCTTAAGAGGCGAGTTTTGGCGTGCCGACTTTGGCCTGGAAAAGATTTCAGACGCTGAAGAGTATCAGCAGCCCGCGCGGCCGGGTGCTGCAAAGCTGTTGCTGCGCTATCAAGTTAATATCATTAATGGCAGCCAGTCCGAACTTATTACGGAAACGTTCATCCACTGCCCCGACAAAGCCTCTCATTTTAAGATGGCAGCTTATTGGCTGGCGATCAGAGCGGGAAGTGGTTTGATTCGGCGCAGAACGTTGAGCGCCGTTAAGCGTGAGTTAGAAAAATATTCAGATAAGGCAACGAGATGATTTCGCAAGAGAATGCTGAGCATTATGTCTGGGGTGATAACTGCGACGGTTGGTATTTAGTCAATCGTCAGGACATGTTGATTATTCATGAGAAAATGCCTCCTGGCACCTGTGAAACACGTCACTTTCACTCCGTATCCAGACAATTCTTTTTCGTTCTGCAGGGCGTCCTGACGATGGAACTGGAAGGTGAAAACCACGACATCAGGGCCCAGCAGGGTCTTGAAATCGCCCCCGGCGCAAGGCATCAAGCAAGAAACGATAGTGAATCTCCAGTGGAATTTCTTGTGATCTCCCATCCAACGCCACGAGGGGACCGTACTGATCTTTCAGCATGCTGAGTTTCAACGATAATGAACCCTCAACCCCAATGAAGGCAGGCCATGAATCACGAAAAAGAAGCTGACCATATTATTGACCTGTATCGGGAAGGTGCCGAAGTCTGGGATAACCATCGCATTAAGCACTTTATCGAGCAGCACTGGTTGGCGCGTTTTCTGGATCTGATTCCCGCTGGCGGTGAGATCCTGGATGTGGGCTGCGGCGCGGGTATTCCTATTGCGCAGCACTTTTTGCAGCAGCAATTCAAGGTCACGGGGGTGGATGCTTCCGAGCCGATGATCGCCCGCTGTCGTGAACGGTTCCCGCAAGCACAATGGCATATTGCCGACATGCGCACGCTGGCACTCGCAAAGGCTTTCAACGGTATCATCGCTTGGGACAGTTTCTTCCACCTGACGCGCGATCATCAACGCGCGATGTTTCCACGTTTTGCTCAGCATGCCCAGAACGGCGCGGCATTGATGTTCACCAGCGGGCACGGCGACGGCGAAGCAATGGGCACTTTCCTTGACCGTCCGCTCTATCATGCCAGTCTGGATCACGATGAGTTCCGCCAACTGCTGTCGGATAACAGTTTCAGCGTGGTTAATCAGGTCACCGAAGATGCCACCTGCGGTGGCAGGACGGTGTGGCTGGCTCAGAAAAACAAAACTGCTTAAAGCGCAAAATCGACGTGCTGGCCGCCAGGCATATTTACGCCAATCGTTAATTGCCCGCCCAGCGCCTCAACATAACGCTTTAAGGTGGCAATTTTCAGGTCTTCGCCACGCGCTTCAATTGCTGCAACCGACGGTTGAGCGATTCCCATGGCTTCCGCTTGTTGTTTTTGCGTTTTTTGCAGCGCCTCGCGTAACTTATAAAGTTGGGAGTCCAGGCGCATTGCCACCACTTTATCATTTACCTGAACGAGCTCCTCAGGCGTTAAATCCGCCATCAGGTCTTCTAACGTTTTCATTTTTAGCCCTTTTGTATTTGTCCTAACACTCCACACAATACATCCTTATAGATTAGAGTCTATACAAGGATATATATATTACAATCTATATTGAGCCATTCCTGACTACATAGCAGTCAAGTGCTATAAACGAGACCCCGCTTCATTAGTTTTGCGCATTCTTGTCGCGTTGTTTCAAAAATTTCAGATACATATCCGAAAAAGAGACGGCTTTGCCCCACGTTGATGACTTTGCTTAACGACTCACCGCCCCTCAATTATCCCCCACATCCCTGCAAACACCCCGCTCAGACTTTTGTTTCCCACTTCCGAAAGGTGGTTATCGTCGCGATACAGAGGCACATTCTCCCTGGCTCCGTAGCAGTAACGGCTGTCACACAATCCCTGCGTGGCATCCAGCAAGGTGATGTTAGGTGAGAGCGCCACGATCTTGTTGAGCATTGCCAGCGCGTCCTGATGACGTAATTGATACTCAGCGCGAGATTGCTGAATGGTCAGCACTTTGCCGCGCATCGCATCGCGTGACATGCGATAAATCACGTCATAACCGAATTCCGGCACCGGCGTCATGATGAATACACGATGATGGCTGGCGAGTTGTTTCACCGCCGCGCCAAAATGCTGTTGGTAGGCGTCGATGGAACTGCCGTCCTGCCTGAAGCTATAGGTCGGTGCGCTGCTGCCGCTGCCATACTCGCCGTGCAGATAAAACGACATGCGATTGATGATCAATACCGATGCGTTGGGATATTTGCGTTCAATATCAGCCATTGCCGCTTTTACAAAGCCACCGCAATCAGGGCTGGCGCGGCGTTGAATATCCGGCACTGAAGGACAGCCAGACTGTGCGATGAACACCACGCCATCCTGCGTTCCCGCGCTGGCCACAATCGAGGACAACATGGCGGCGGCGTGGCTATCACCCAGCACCACCAGATTCACCTTTCTGGCATCGCCAAATACGCACTGTGGTGATGTGCTGCCGCTGAACACAAAGCAATTTTTAGCCAGCGCAAAGCGTTGCTGTGAATAGTGATCGATTGAGGCCACCACGGCGGGCGCGCGCGAAGGGATTCCCGCCCTCGCAACGATCGTCACACCGAACAACATCACCACAGCAGCCTGTCCCAGCGCGATATAGGTTTTCCGGCTGAACCAGCTTTGCCTGTTCTCAACCCAGACGTAAGAAGCCCAACCGGCAGCCAGTGACAGCAGGATCAGTAATACCTGGCTGACGAACGTGACCGGCCAGTCCGCCAGATGCCAGAACACCCACAAGGGCCAATGCCATAAATAGATCGAATAAGACGTTTTACCGATGTGCTGCATCACGCGATGATTTAACCACCGACTGTTCTGTACCCCCGCATGAAGGATCAGCGCGGTGAACAACACCGGTATCAACGTCATGATGCCGGGCCACGCGCTATTCTCATCAAATATCAGCGCACACAAAATCAGCGCCAGAATACTCAGTGGTGGAACCCAGCCCTGCCCGCTCAGTCGTGTTTTAGGTGCCAGATACACTAATCCGCCAACCAGCATTTCCCACGCGCGGGTGGGCAACAAATAATAGGTGGCGGTGAGATGATAATCAGCAGAAACCATCGCCAGCACCAGGCCAAACGACAACAGCGCCGCTATGCTCATCACCCAGGCAAATTGCTGGCGCAGGAAACGCGCGGTGGACATCAACGCCAAAGGTAATAACAAATAAAACTGCCACTCAACGCTTAACGACCAGGTATGCAGCAGCCATTTATATACCGATCCGGTATCAAAATAACCGCCCTGTTTGAAATAGACCACATTGGATATAAAGCTGAGGCTGGAGACCGCATGCTCCGCCATGCGTTGATACTCGTCTGGCGGCATCAGGAAATAACCCATCAACATTAATATTGCGCACAGCACCATTAATGGCGGGATAATTCGCCTGCAGCGCGCGGCATAGAAAGCCATCAGTGAAAATTTCTGATGATTAAGTCGCGAGAGAATAATTCCCGTCATTAAATAGCCAGAAATAACAAAGAACACATCCACACCGAGGAATCCTCCGCTCACCTGGGTAAAACCAAAGTGGTAGAGGATGACTAACATAACCGCATAGGCACGCAGCCCGTTTATGTCAGAGCGGAAATTCATTGGGATGATCCCTGAAAGAGGTTTTCAGGATAATGTAAAGATTGTGAAAAGGCGCGGCAATCGATGAAACCGTGCCAGATGCACAACCATCCCATTACCGATGGAACTGTACACCTGGTGTTTTTTCTTAGAATAATGTCATTAGCATTTTAATTTTCATTAAGTTGTCAAAGGTGAGAACGGGGGCACCCTCTGAGAGTGATTATTGAATTAAATGGAAGGCCTTCAGGATATTCAGAATAATGGTACACTCCTATCAATAGATATTAATAAACCAGAAAAGATAAACAATTCAGCTTTATCTGGCGCTAATGCCGCAGCGGCATCCTCAAATCAACACAGTCGCATGATGTGTGGCGTCAATGTCATGGCGATGGCGATGGCGATGAGGAGTTGATGCGTCAGATTCGCGCACTGCGCGCCATGGCTAACCAGACGATTGATCCGAAGTCACGCACGCGGCTGCTCAGGTTGAGCATAATTGCAGTTGATTTAGAGAGTCCCATGAACATAAGCACATCAGGCCAAAGTAAACAGAGATAACGCAACTGGCAATCTTCCTTAGATATCTTTACACCCATAATAAGATTTATCTATATCTGAAAGTTATTAAGATCCCCTTAAGATTTTTGTGCTTCACTTATTCACTGGCGAACACCAGATTTGACGCATTGCGTTATCACAATACTCTCAATGAGCAAGGGTGAATTATGCTGATAAAACTGAAGCGCACCAGAACACACGTTGAAGATCGTAATCTCGCCCTGTGCCTGGCCACATCAGCGGGATTATTGAACGCCATGGCGTTAGCCGCCTTTGGCTTTTTCCCCTCGCATATGTCCGGCAACATCGCACAAATCTCCAGCGATTTGAATGAGATGGATATACGTAATCTTAAAGTCTTCATTGCCATGATTGGTGCCTTTGTCACCGGTGCGGTGGTGGCAAGGATTTCGGTGGTGCTTGGCGTGATTAATGGACTGCGCACCATATTTAGCTGCATTCTGCTGGTGGAAGGCGTGCTGTTAATTATGACGTCATTGTTCGAAATTTATTATTTCTCGTCGAATAATAACGGCGAAATATTGCTGCTATTGGCCTTTTTAATGGGTGTACATAACTCCACCTCGACGCAACTTTCGAACGGCCGTGTACGATCGACCCATATTACCGGCACACTAACCGATGCAGGTATCTCTATCGGTTCGGTATTTGTTGCATTATTACGCCGCGATCCCTCCAAAAACATCCGTGCCTTTAAACAGCAGCTGAATACCCATCTGGTGACCATTTTCTCCTTCCTGACCGGTGGCATTGTCGGCCTGCTAATCTTCAATGCTTTAGGCTTCGGGTCGCTGATTGGCCCCGGATTGATTTTGGTGGTGATTGCCACGCTTTCGATCATTTTCACGCTTTATAAAGTGAAGCGTCGCGGTTACGCCAAAGCGATTCCTTCTTAAGACGGAATCAGCAGTAGTCATTCTGCGATGCAGGCGATATAACAAAAGCAGGACAATCTCATCGCAGAGGACGACATGGCGCTTTCACACGAATTGATTTTAATCTACACCACCTATTTTGTTGCCACCGCCAGCCCTGGCCCGAGCAATATGGCGATCATGGGCACGGCGATGAAGAGAGGACACGGTGCCGCACTGGCGCTAGCAAGTGGTGTGATCAGCGGTTCGATGATGTGGGCGCTGCTGGCAGCCTGCGGCGTGTTAACCGTACTGGCAACCTTTGCTCAGCTCTTGATTGTGCTGAAAATCGGCGGTGGCTTATATCTGCTGTGGCTGGCCTATAAGGCGGGTAAATCGGCTTTACGCCGTCCTGATGCGAATGAATTAAGCGCCAGCGGCGACAAAGTCGCCTTTATCAGGCTGTTTCGTCAGGGTATTTTGATGCACGTTGGCAATCCTAAGGCGATTCTCACCTGGGTGGCGATCATGTCGGTGGCACTGAAACCGGATGCAGCGACTTCAACCTTACCGATGATCATCGCCGGTTGTGCCACGATCTGCGTGCTGGTGTTTTGCGGCTATGCGCTGTTGTTCTCCACTGCGGTCATGGCGGCATTTTATCGCCGTATCCGCCGTGGGCTGGATGCGCTGCTGGCGTGCTGCTTCGCCGTTGCGGGATTGAAACTGGTATTTAGCCGGAATTAAACGGGGGCGGTGCTGGCAAGCGCAGCACCGCTTGCAAATCAGGAGTTGTTTGGCGCAGCGGCCTGGGTTTCGCTAAAGGTCGGCTTCTGACGCGTCACCGAATAGACCACGTTCTTTGGGCCTTTGGTGTCGGTGGTCACATCCACCGACGCGATGGTCACCCTGCCAAATCCGAACAGCGTCTGCACGTAACCACCGACCTGGTGTTTACCTTCACTGACGCGGATCTCTTTATTCTCGCCTTTTTGCAGCAGCCCGGCATCCTGACCATCTACCGTCACGTAAACGGAAGACCCGTCATCGGTACGCGTGATCAGATGAGAAACGTTGATCACGGTCGGGCCGCTATCAAACTGGGAAGGAATGTTGTCATTCTCGATGGGCGCAGCAGCTGGAGCGTCAGCTTGCGCGGTAGCGTTGCTGTCTGCGGCGTGACGTGCACAACCGGTAAGCATGAGTGCGGCCGTCAGAGCGGCCAGAGTGAAACGCGAAAACATCGTGACGAAAAACCTTTTGCTAAATGAGAAGCGATTATTTTAGCGTGCCTCGCGGAGTGATGACAGTCACACAAATCCAGTATTTTCCGAAAACCTGTCTCCAGGTGTTTCATCTGCAGGAACACAGCACGGAATGCAAATGGGTAAAACCAGGGCACCCGCAAGGACGCCCTGCCTTATCACGCTTACCAGCTGTAGCTGACAGACGCCACAATCGAACGACCGCTGCCGTAGAAGCATGCGCTGGTGTTGCTGCATGAGGCAACATAGTGCTTGTCGGCCACGTTGTTGACGTTCAACTGCAGCGTGGTGCCACGCAGTGAGTTAGCCGCTTCGCCCAGCTCATATTTCGCCATCACGTCATACAGCGTGTAGTGCGGAACCTTGTCCTGACCGATGGAATCCGCCCAGGCGGTGCCGGTGTAACGCACACCGCTGCCGAGCGTCAGACCGTTCAGAGCACCACTCAGGAAGCTGTAGCTACCCCAGGCAGATGCGGCATGGCGCGGAATGCTGGAAGGCGTTTTGCCAACCTGCGCCGCGGTGTTGCTCTCCTTGGTTTCCGCATCGGTAAAGGTATAAGCCGCCATCACCTTAATTTCCGGAGTGATTTGCGCGTGCGCTTCCGTCTCGATCCCTTTGGACTTCACCTTACCGATCTGCTCGTTGTAACCCAGTTCGCTGTTGTAAGAGGTGATGTTTTTCTGTGTGATATCAAACGCGGAAACCGTAAACACTGCATCCCAGCCCACAGGTTGATACTTGATACCGATTTCCGTCTGCTCGCCGGTGGTCGGTGCGAACGGATCGCTACCCGGCGCACCGGTGCTCAGATTGGGTTCGAACGAGGTGCTGTAGCTGATATACGGCGACAGGCCATTATCGAAGGCATACAACAGACCGGCACGGCCGGTGAACTTGCTGTCATTTTGCTGGGTGGTGGTGTTCTCAATGCGGTCCTGCGTGCGCACTTCTGACCAGTCCTGGCGACCGGACAGCAGCAGATTCCATTGATTCCATTCCAGCTGATCCTGCAAATACACGCCAACCTGATCGAGCTTTTTGCGCGTGCTGGTGTTCAACGCCAGATCGCTCTCATTGATCGTCACACTGGTTGGATTCGCCCAGTCGAGAATGTACTGGTCACCGCTGTCGCGCCACAGTTTGTTGTCGACATCGCTCCATTTGTAATCCAGCCCGCCCAGCACGGTATGCGCAACGTTGCCAGTATCGAACGTTGCTTTCACCTGGTTATCAATGCCCAGTTCTTTGGACTTGATTTTGTCATGCTGCGGACGACGGTTGATCTGATGGTCACTGCCATCCACATCGAAGGTATAGACCAGGTATTTGTACGACTCATCCATGTTGCTGTAACGCATATTCTGCGTGAAGCTGATGTTATCGTTAAAGTTATGCTCGAAGATGTAGCCAACAGAAGTCTGCTCGCGTTTCGCTTCGTTAAAGCTCGGGTCGCTGACGTTGAAATCGTAAGGAATGTAGCCCGCGCTGGTGTTAAACAGCGTGCCGTTGGCAGGCAGGAAGTTACGATATCCGGCCTTTGGCTCGTTCTGGTACATGGTCAGTAGGGTAAAACTGGTGTCCGCGTTTGGCAGCCAGGTCAGCGCCGGGGCAATGGCCATGCGCTCCTGTTTGTTATCTTTCACGAACTCATGTTTGGTGCTGGCAATACCGTTGAGACGATAAAACAGCGTGTTGTCGTCATTCAGTTTGCCGCCGAAATCAAACGCCGCTTCGCCCAGATGCTGATTACCGGTGCTGAGCTGAACTTTATGAATGCTCTGCGCGGTTGGGCGCTTGCTGGTCATCGCGATGACACCGCCGGGGTTAACCTGGCCGTACAACACCGATGCCGGGCCATGAATCATCTCCACACGCTCCAGCAACCATGGGTCGATCTGTCCTGCCGCGCCAGCCTGGCCGGATAAGCCATAGCTCAAGCCATCGAGGAATTTCGGTGCATAGCGGAAACCACGCGCGATGATCTCATCGTTACGGTTCGAGTTGCCACGGTAGTTGGTCAGCACGCCGCTAGTGTAGCTCAGAGCATCCGCTACCGACGGCGCTGCCTGATCGTCCATCTGCTCACGCGTAATCACCGAAATCGATTGCGGGGTTTTACGCAGTGGGGTCGAGGTTTTCGTTCCAGCAGCGCTCTCTTTCGCCACATAGCCTTGCAGCGGAGACGTCACGCTTTCACGCGTATCTGCATTCACGGTGATGGTTTCTTCCGCCGCGACGCTGAAAGTAGCAGGCGCCACCAGCAGAATTGAGGCCAGTGACAGGTGAAGACGGGAGAATCTGAACGGAAGTGCCACAGCAGGTATTGCTAAATTTTTTGCTTTAACGGACATAGTTGCCATCTCTATTTCAAACTGCCTTGTCGATGAAATAATCCGTCCATTCCCCTTCACCCAACGGCGAAAGCTGTAACGGATTGAAATATAACTTCCTCTGATAAAACTCGGCCCTGAATCCCCCTTAAAAGCCTATTTCATAATAATCATCTGAAAATAGGGGATTTATTCGGCGCAAAAATAATATTGCAAATGTAAATCGTTATCAATAGCATTTGCATTACGTTTGTTAATGTAAAGTCTTTGAAGAAAATGTGGAGAGAGATTGCAGGATGTTTCTCAGTAACTCAGAACAAATGACGCAAATCTGGTTGCCCACTGGAACAGTTACCCAGTGGTTACAACAGGACGATCTCGGCAGCCATCGCTGGTGGGAACAGCTTCATCAGGCGGGTACGCCGGTGATTGAGCATGAGGCAGATGGCGAAACGCGCATGCATTTTTTCTGGCGCGATCCAGAAG
Organism: Candidatus Pantoea communis; assembly: GCF_011752685.1. Classification (NCBI taxonomy): domain Bacteria; kingdom Pseudomonadati; phylum Pseudomonadota; class Gammaproteobacteria; order Enterobacterales; family Erwiniaceae; genus Pantoea; species Candidatus Pantoea communis. Next base: position 204,252 of record NZ_VWXC01000003.1, on the reverse strand, counting down.
GCCGTTCCGAGTTATCGTCTACCAAAAAGGTGTATATCGATATAAACGGCGTCACCGATCATCACAGCCAGGCGCCTGAATCCCTTGTTCGCGTCGGCAACAGTGATGTCTGGCATTGGTCGACGCAGATCGAATCTGACTGGCGTGGCAGCTATAGCCTGATCCCGGTGACCGCTGAGCATTTGCCCCCGCTGTTCTGCGGCAGTGACGAAACCTGCCGGGTGCTGCAACGCAAATGGTGGATTTCGCTGATGCCACTGGCGATCCCCGACATGCTTAATCCTTCGCCCCCGTTTCTTAGCAGCCGCCGTTTTGCGCTGAGTAATGCGCATATGCCCGACGCGCCGGATCAATCTGCCTGGCAACAGTTGGATGCCGGATTGGCCGACACCTGGCCAGATGGCCTGCAAACTTTGCAGTGGCACAGCGATCTGCTCAACGTCACGCGTCACGTCTGGCTTTACACCACCGGACAGACTGCGCAACCGGATCAGCGCCCGCTGGCGATTCTGCTGGATGGGCAGAATTGGGTATACGGGCAGCCGATTTTCAGCGCCCTCGATCAGAGCACCGCAGCAGGTGAACTGCCGCCTGCCTGCTGGTTATTTATCGACGTGATCGATAGCCAGCATCGCGAGATTGAGCTGCCCTGCAACGAAACCTTCTGGCAGGCGGTGCAACAGGAGCTGTTGCCGCTGGCCCGTCAGCATGCCGCGTTCAGCCATGATGCCAGCCGCACGCTGGTGGCCGGTCAAAGTTACGGTGGCCTCGCGGCGCTCTATGCTGGCCTGCATTGGCCTGAGCGTTTTGGCCGCATTCTCACGCAATCCGGCTCGTTCTGGTGGCCGCACCTGCAATACATCCGCGATTACGCTAACCGTGAACGGCACGCTCCGGGTCTGCTGTTGCAGCGCTTACAGGACAACGCCCTGCCCGCTGGCAAGTTGAAGATTTTTCAGGAAGTCGGCGATCGCGAGCAGGACATGTTGTTCGTGAATCAACAAATACGTCCCGCACTCGAAGCCGCTGGACATGAACTGTTTTTCCGCTGCTACGCCGGAGGGCACGACGCGCTGTGCTGGCGTGGCGGCTTGATCGACGGCTGCCACTGGCTGCTGGCCGATCTTCTCTCTGACCCAACCTCAAAAGGTAACCACCATGTCTGAACAACTAAATCCGTTTGATAACGACGCGCTCGATTTTTTGGTGCTGATCAACGCGCGTCAGCAATACAGCCTGTGGCCCGCATTTGCTCAGGTGCCTGCGGGCTGGCAAAACGTGGCGGGTCCGCTGCCGCGTGCCGCAGCGATTGAGTACATCGAAACACACTGGCAGGACATGCGACCAGCGACGCAACAGACGTCGTCCAGCGCACATTAATTTTTCGCTTTTTAACTTTTCCTTTTTCGATTTTTTTAGACGGGAACATTCCTTTGGCATCGTTAATCACGCATTCACCGGCGTATCCTTTGGTGGCGGCTCAGCCCGGCATCTGGATCGCTGACGCTATTGCGCAGCAGCGCAATCAATTTACCGTGGCGCACTACAGCTTGCTACACGGCGACATCAACCGCGCCGCCCTGGACAGCGCCATCCGCCAGACCATGGCGGAAGCCGATACCGTGCAGGCACGCTTTGGCCTCGATGAAAACGGGAATCCCGCGCAATGGTTTGGCGCGCAGGCACTGGTGCTGCCGGAGTGGCATGACTTCAGCCAGCGCGCGGATGCCACCGGTCAGGCGCATAAACTGATGCAGGCCGATCTGCGCGCCGAACTGGCGGCCGACGGTGATAAGCCGCTGTATCGCCACGTGTTAATGCGCGTGGGTGATGGCAGCTGGTGGTGGTATCAGCGGTATCACCATCTGCTGGTTGATGGCTTCAGTTTCGAAGCGCTGACGCAGCGCGTGGCGGCCATCTATGCCGAACTGTGCCGTGGCGACGAACCCTCGCTTTCACCCTTCACGCCGTTTAGCGAGGTGATTGATGAGTATCAGCAGTGGCAGGCATCCCCGGCTTTTTCCCGTTCCGCCAGCCACTGGCAGACCTATGCGGCTGACCTGCCCGAAACTTTAACGCTCTCCAGTGAAAGCGTAACGGATGCTGGCGATCGTCCGATCAGCTGCCACGTCGCGCTGCCGGAGTTGGCAACGTTGCGCCAGCATGCTGCGTTCCAGGATTGCAGCGAAGGCGATATTGTCAGTGCCCTGCTGGTGGCTTATCTGGCGCGCATTAGCGACAACTCGCGCTTAGCGATTGGCTTTCCGTTTATGCGCCGCATGGGCTCGGCGGCACTGACGGCGTTGGGGCCGGTGGTCAACGTGCTGCCGCTGATCTTCGACATCCCTCATCACACTGATTTAGCCGCGCTGGTGCAGCAGGTACAGACGGAAATCCGCAAAGCACGCCGTCATCAGCGCTATGAAGCAGAGCAACTGCGTCGCGATCTGGGTTTGGTCGGCGGCAGCCAACAGCTTTATGGGCCGGTGATCAACGTCAAGGTCTACCATGATGATCTGCGATTCGATGGCATTCCGGCGGCGACCCACACCTTAGCCATGGGCCCGGTCGACGATATCGAGTTTGAAGTGGGCTTCCGTGATGGCGCATTGCAGTTAACGCTGGTGGCTAACCCGACGCGCTACGACGCGCAAATGTTACAGCGTCACGCTAATCGCATTCGTCATCTGCTCACGCAGTTCGCTGCACAACCCGAAGCCACTCTGGATACGCTTTCGATCATTGCTCCGGACGAACAGGCTGATTTACAGCGCTGGTCCACTGGCCCGAAAATCACCCCGCCAGCGGGGGCAACCACCATCGTGGATATGCTGCTGCAACGCACGGCACAAAGCGCTGACCTGACGGCAGTCGTCTGCGGCACACAGTCACTGACGTATCGCCAGCTGACCGACCGCGCCATGCAACTGGCACATGCCTTGATGGCGCGTGGCTTACAAGCAGACGACGTGGTGGCGATTGGTATTCCGCGCTCGGTGGATTCGCTGGTCGCCATCTTTGGTGTGCTGGCGAGCGGCGCGGCCTACATGCCGCTAGACCTCGACTATCCACGTGAACGTCTGGCACTGATGTGCGACGATGCGCAACCCGCATTATTGCTGACTCACTCCACGACACTGGCGCAGATGCCGGCCCTTCCCGCGCTGTGCATTGATCAGCTGGAGAGCGAACTGGCGGCACAGCCGACCAGCGTACCGAGCACCCTGCTGTGCGGCGACGATCTTGCCTATATGATTTACACCTCCGGATCCACCGGCCGGCCAAAAGGCGTGATGAGCACACATCAGGGATTGCTGAATCTGTTCCTGTCACATCGCGAACATCTGTTTGGACCGGCGATTGACCGCTTCCACGCCAGCAACCCGCGCCGCATGCGCGCCGGTCATACCGCGTCGTTCTCATTCGACTCTTCGTGGGAACCGCTGTTCTGCATGCTGATGGGCTGCGAGCTGAATATCTTCGACGAAGAACTACGTCGCGATGCCTGGGGTTTGATTCAGCAGATGAACGCGGTGCCGGTCGATCTGCTGGACATCACGCCGTCATTCTTCTCTCAGATGATCGACAGCGGATTACTGGAAGCGGAAAACCACCGCCCTGCGTTTGTCATGATTGGCGGTGAAGCGGCCACGCCGACGTTGTGGAAACTGATGCAGCAACAGCAGCAGATGGAAATCCACAATTACTACGGCCCGTCTGAGTACACCATTGATACCCTCGGTGCCAGCGTGCTGGCTTCCCCGCAGCCGGTGATTGGTCGCCCGATGGGCAACAGCCAGGTTTATCTGCTCGACAGCCAGTTGCGTCCGGTGCCGATTGGCTGCACCGGCGAACTCTATATTTCCGGAACCGGCATCGCGCGCGGGTATCTGCGCCGCCCGGATCTGACAGCCGCCCGCTTTGTGGCTAACCCCTTCCGCGAAGGCGAGGTGATGTATCGCAGCGGCGATGTGATGCGCTGGCGTCAGGATGGTCAACTGGCGTTTATCGGACGCGTGGATCATCAGATCAAAGTGCGCGGTTTCCGCGTCGAACTCGGTGAAATCGAAAACGCGCTGGTGGCACTGCCCGAAGTCAGTACCGCAGTGGTGATTGCCGAAGTGATGGGCGCCACTCACCGTCTGATTGGCTACTGCTCGGTGCAGGATGATGCTCTGCGCGCCGATCCGCAGATCAGCGCCCGCTTACTGGCCCAGCTCAGCACCCAGTTGCCCGACTATATGCTGCCAGCCGTGCTGATGGTGCTGGATGATCTGCCGCTGAATGTGAATGGCAAAATCGACCGCCAGGCGCTGCCGAAACCACAGCAGGCTCAGCAACAGCAAAGCCGCGCGGCTCGCACCCCACAAGAAACGTTGATTTGTCAGGCGATGGCGAGCCTGCTCGGGCTGGAAAGCGTCGGCGCAGAAGATGATTTCTTCTCGCTGGGTGGTGACAGCATCTCGGCGATGGGCCTTAGCACCGCCGCCCGCCGTGCCGGATACCTGCTGCGCCCACGTGACATTTTTGCCGAACGCACCGCCGCACGTATGGCGCAAGATCTCGCCCCGCTAACGCAACACACTCAACATGCTCGCGTGTCGCAACAAGGCGCGATTGGTGGTCTGCCGATTCTGCACTGGTTCCATGCGCAGGCGGGGATCAACGCGCGCTTCGCTCACGGCGTGCTGCTATCGGTGCCACCTGAGCTGCAACTTTCGCAGCTGGAACAATTGATTGAGCAGCTCGCCAGCGCGCATCCGGCGCTCAACGCTTTCACGCGTAATACACTGTTGGTGGTGGGCGAACCGCTGCCTGCGCGTCCTGCACGTTGTCGTGTTATCGAAGTGCAAGCGCGTGACCAGGCCGCAGACCAGGCCTTCCGTGAGGATGCAGCACGCCTTGATCCGGCAGCAGGATCGTTGCTACAGGCGACCCTGCTTCAGACACAAGGCACAAGCTGCGGATTGGTGTTAACGTTGCACCATCTGGTGGTGGATGGCGTGTCGTGGCGCGTGTTGCTGGATGAACTGCAACAAGCCGGTGATGCACTGCTAAGCGGTGCACCGATCACCTTGCCCGCCGAAGAGACCTCGCTGCATGACTGGTCTGCTACGCTGCTGGCTAACTTGGCATCACGCCCCAGCGAAATGCCGTTCTGGCAACGCATGCTGGAACAGCCGCTGCCGGCGCTGGGTGAGCGCGCCTTAACGGGTAACGAGCGTGTCTTGCATCAGCGCACCCTGCTGGATGTGGCCACCAGCTCTGCCTTGCTGAATACCCTGCCGCAGCAGTTCCGTGCCACCAGCGAAGAGTTACTGCTGACGCTGCTCTCACTGGCGCTGAGCAGCATGAACGGCAGTGCGTTACAACGCGTGACGCTGGAGTCACACGGCCGTGCCGAGTTGCACGATCATCAGGATCTGGCGCGCACGGTGGGCTGGCTGACAGCGGAGTTTCCACTGCTGCTCGCCCTGCCTGCTTCGGCCGACCTCAATGACAGCGTGCGCGCGGTGAAATCCGCGCTGCGTGCCGTGCCGGATCGCGGTATCGGTTACGGCCAACTGCGCTGGCTGGATGCCCACCGTGGCATTACATTGGCGAAACTGGCCGCCGACCATGCGCCACAGGTGCTGTTCAATTATCTCGGCCGCTTCACTCAATCCGCCGGTCACTGGCAGCCTCAGCGGACCGCGCAGCAGTTCCGCGACACTTTTGCGGTGATCCAGGACGATGCTATGCCGTTACAGCACGCACTGGAACTCAACGTGTTTGTTGATGACCAGCAGCTGGCGCTGAACTGGAGCTGGGCGGAGGGCGTCTTGCATGCCGATCAGATTGAGCAACTGCATCAGGCCATCGCTCTGGGTGCGCAACAGCTTTACCACTTCGCAGAGCAACAGCCACAGCAGGCCGCCAACACGCTGGTCGCTGCGGAAATCAATCTTGAAGGCGTTGATGATGCGCTGCTGCAACGATTGCGCGCACGTCACGGGGCGTTTAGCCACGTCTTGCCGCTGCTGCCGTTGCAGAAAGGATTACTGTTCCACGCGCAGACCAGTGGCGCGCAAGGCAGCTATAACTCACTGACGCGATTAACCCTCAGCGGTGATGTGTCGGTAGCATCGGTGCAGCAGGCGCTCAACCAGGTGTTGCAGCGCCATCCGCAGCTCGCCGCCAGGTTTGATAGCGAACTCAGTCTGCAACCCTTGCAGTTGCTGCCGGAAGGCGATCTGCATTGGCCGCTACAGGTGCTGGAAGTCGAGGATATTGACGCCACTGAACATCAGGCGCTGTCACAGGATCTGTTCCGGCAGCCGGTGATGTTGCAGGCGACGCTGATCCCGCATCGCCATGAAGCACGCTGGACGCTGCTGCTCAATGCGCATCATCTGGTGGTGGATGGCTGGTCAACGCCGGTGATTTTAAACGATTTACTTAGCGCATTGCGTCAACAGCCGCTGGCCGCCCAACGCACCCATTATGCTGACATCGTGCGCCAGCTTAGCCAGCGTGATGAGCATCAGGCTCGCCAGCAGTGGCAAGAATGTCTGCGCGACGTGCGGCCCACATTGCTATATCCCAATGCCGCCGAGAGTGCTGTTCAGGAAAAACGCATTACGCTGGATGCCACGCTGGAGCGCGAACTCTATGCGCTGTGCCGCGCACGCGGGTTGACCCTCAACACCGTGATGCAGGGCCTGTGGGGCATGATGTTGTCGATTGCCAGTGGTCAGCATGACGTGGTGTTTGGCGCGCCGGTTTCCGGTCGTTTCGGCCAGATTGAAGGGATCGATCAACATGTTGGTCTGTTCAGTAACACGCTGCCGGTGCGCGTGCGGTTTGATACTCAGCGCCCGTTGCTGGAGCAGTTAGCCGCGCACCAAAATCAGCAGATCCAGCTGATTGAGCAGGATTGCCTTGGACTGGCTGAAATCCAACAGCTGGCGGGTGCAGGCACCCTGTTCGATACCTTGCTGGTGGTGGAAAACTACCCTGATAATCAAACATTACTCGACGCCAACGCGAAGGTGCGCTGCGACGCGATCCACAACCGCGGCTATACCCATTATCCGTTGACGCTGCTGGTGCTGCCGGGTGAACAGTTGACGCTATTAATGGAATACCGCGCTTGCGTCACCGATGCCGAGCGTCTGGCTGAACGCCTGTTGCTGCTGTTACAGCAGCTGGTGACCACACCGGATCTGCCGTTAACGCAGTGGCGTTTGCAAACCCTCGCCGAGCAATCGCTGCTCGAGTGGGTCAATAACACCGGCGTGCAGCTGGAAAATGAAACCCTACAACAAGCCATCGCCCAGCAAGCCGCACGCACACCGGACGCGCTGGCGCTGTGTGATGTTGAGCATCAGCTCAGCTACCGCGAGATGCAGCGTCAGGCCACATTGCTGGCCGATCGACTGATCGAAGCGGGCGTGATGCCAGGCGATATCGTTGCCGTTGCCTTGCCGCGCTCGGTGCGTCTGAGTATTGCTCTTACTGCCATCTTGCAGGCGGGCGCAGCCTGGTTGCCGCTGGACATTGGCTATCCCGATGAACGTCTGGCGTACATGGTGGACGATGCACGACCGTGGGTGGTGATCACCGAGTCGGCGCTGGAAAACCGTTTTGCTGGCTTTGGCACTCTGATGATGTTCGATCACCTTGCCAGTGAGCAGAGTGTGGCGCGTCATACGTTGCCTAAACCCGACGCGCAGCGACCGGCTTATGTGCTTTACACCTCAGGTTCGACCGGCAAGCCAAAAGGTGTGGTGGTCAATCAGCGCGCCATCGTTAACCGCTTGCGCTGGATGCAAGCCAGCTATCCATTGCGTAGCGACGACGTGGTGTTGCAGAAAACACCGTGCAGCTTTGATGTTTCGGTATGGGAGTTCTTCTGGCCATTGATGACCGGCGCACAGCTGATGATGGCGCCGCCGGATGCCCATCGCGATCCACAGGCGCTGTGGCAGTTGATTGACGATTATCAGGTCACCACCCTGCACTTCGTTCCGTCGATGCTGGCCGCCTTTGTCGGGCATGTCAGTGCGCAAACCGATCGCGCCTGCGCCTCGCTGCGCCGCGTATTTTGCAGCGGAGAAGCGCTGGCCTGCGATCTGGCGCGCAGCTATCAGCAGGTGATCGCCGCTCCGCTGCATAATCTGTACGGCCCGACCGAAGCCGCCGTGGATGTCACCTGGCAACCCGCCAGCGGTAACGCGCTCGAAGGCCTGAATGGCCCCGGCGTGCCGATTGGTCGTCCGGTGTGGAACACCCAACTGCATATCCTCGATAACCTGCTGCGCCCGGTGCCAGTCGGCGTGCCGGGCGATCTCTATCTCAGCGGCATCCAGCTGGCAGATGGCTATTTGCATCGCGCCGATCTTACCGCGCAGCGCTTTATTGCCGCTCCGTTTGCTGATGGCGAACGTATGTACCGCACCGGTGATATCGCCTGCTGGCGTGAGGATGGCGCCGTAGAGTATCTGGGGCGCAGCGACGATCAGTTAAAGATGCGCGGACAACGTATCGAACCGGGTGAAATTGAGCAGGCGCTGGTGGCATTGCCGGGCGTGGCGCAGGCAGTCGTGGCTGCGCGCAATTTGACACAACAGGCGGCGGCGGGCGTCGATAATCGCCAGCTGCTCGGCTGGCTGGTGGCTCAGCCTGGCGTGGTACTGGATATCGAGCAAATTAAACAACAGTTGAGCACCCGCCTGCCTGCCCATATGCAGCCGGTGAGCTATCTGCTGCTCGACGATTTGCCCCTCAGCGCCAACGGCAAGCTGGATCGTAAAGCACTGCCGATGCCACAACGCAGCGCGCAACCAGGCCGCCTGCCGGAAACGCCTCACGAGCAGATGCTGGCAGAACTGTTCCAGCAGCTACTGGGATGTGAGCAGGTGTATGCCGACGATGATTTCTTTGCGTTGGGCGGTCATTCCCTGCTGGCGATGCGACTGGCAGCAGAAATGCGCCGCCGTGTAGCGCAGCCGGTGAGTGTCGGACAGATCATCGCCGCACGCAGCGTGGAGAAACTGGCAGCGCTGTTATCAGGCGATGCCAGCGACAGCAGCGGCAACGGGGAACTGCTGCCACTGCGTGCCGGTCAGGGGCCGACGCTGTTCTGCATCCATCCGGCATCAGGGTTCGCCTGGCAGTACAGCGCGCTGCTGCACTATCTCGACGGCGATTTCCCGATTGTGGGGCTGCAATCACCGCGCCCGGCGGGTGTTATCGCAGCCTGTACAAGTGTAGAAGCCATGTGCGATCGCCATCTGGCTGTGATTCGCGAGCAGCAGCCGCATGGGCCTTATTTCCTGCTGGGCTACTCGTTGGGCGGCACGCTGGCACAAGGCATTGCGGCGCGTCTGCAGGCGAGTGGCGAAAGCGTGGCCTTCCTTGGTCTGCTGGATACCTACCCAGCCGAAGGACAGGACTGGCGCACGCCCGATGCTGAAGAGGCGGAGCAGGAAGTGGCACGCGAACAGGCCGAATTTATGGCTGCTACTGAAGATGAGCGCGATCCCCTGTTACGTGCCGAGAAAGCCGCGATGTTTAGCACCATCGTCGCCAACTACAAGGACGCGGTTGCCCGGCTGGCGGAAGCGCGTACGCCGCGTTATGCCGGTAAAGCCACGCTGTTTATGGCAGAGAAAACCCTGCCTGCCGACATGGATGTGCCTGCGACCTGGAAACCGTTTGTTTCAGACCTGGAAATCTGGCCGCTGGATTGCGAGCACGCTGACATTTTGTCTGCGGCCTCGCTGAAAGTGCTGGGTCCGCTGATCAACCGGTTGCTGACGGCAACTCGCTTATAACCCGGCCCTCGGCCAATGAATGTGGGCGCGCTAATGTGCGCCCCAGCTCATTTTTAACAATGGATATTTATGGCTAAGCCTTCAATTCTTCTAGATTTCAGCCTGTTGAAAAACAACGCCGCGTTTCGCGCTATCTTCTGCGCTCGCATGCTATCCGTGTTTGCGCTGGGCATGCTGGCAGTGGGCGTGCCGATCCAGATTCAGGCCATGACCGGCTCGACCTTGCAGGTCGGCGTCGCCGTGATGCTGGATGGTATCGGCATGTTTATTGGCCTGCTGCTCGGGGGCGTGCTGGCGGATCGTTATGATCGCCGCAAGCTGATCCTCTTTGCGCGTGGCACCTGTGGTATCGGTTTTGTGTTGCTGAGCCTGAACGCGTTTAGTCCTGTCCCTTCATTGTGGGCCCTCTATTTCCTCGCCTTCTGGGACGGATTTTTTGGTGCGCTGGGCATGACAGCGCTGATGGCGGTGATTCCGCTGATTGTAGGACGCGAGCATCTGGCGGAGGCCGGTGCGTTAAGCATGTTAACCGTGCGGCTGGGTGCGATCCTGTCTCCGGCGCTGGGTGGCATGATTATCGTGGCGGCAGGAGTCGGCTGGGCGTTTGCCGTGGCCGCCCTCGGCACGCTGGCGACGCTGATCCCGCTGGTACGGCTGCCCGTGATGAAACCTGAACAGCAAGAACCAGAACACCCTTTGCGCGCGCTCGCCAGTGGCATTCAGTTTGTCTGCCGGCATAATGTGGTGGGTGCGGCCGTACTGGTCGGCTTGCTGCTCAGTATGGTGGGCGCGGTACGCATCCTGTTCCCGGCACTGGCGCAAACGTGGCAGGTTGATGCTTCGGCGCTCGGGCTGATGTATTCCGCGGTGCCGCTGGGTGCGATGATCGGCGCATTCACCAGCGGCTGGGTGCGACAGTTGTCACGACCAGGCCTGGTGTTGCTGGTGAGTGCACTGGCTGCCTTCGGTTGCATCGCTTCTTTGGGGCTGTATAGCCAACTGATTCCGGCGTTGCTGGCATTGGTGGCTTATGGCTACAGCAATGCTATCGCTTCACTGCTGCAATTTATTTTGATTCAGCACCACACGCCAGATGCCCTGTTGGGTCGGGTCAACAGCCTGGGCACCGCGCAGGATGTGAGCGGGGATTCGTTGGGTGCTTTAGGACTCGGCGCATTGGCGCGTGCATTGAGCGCGCTCAACAGCGTGCTGTGGTTCGGCGGCGTGGCGGCGGGTTTACTGCTGCTGATCGCGCTGGCCGCACGCGGTTTGCGCTCGGCACAGCTACATCATGAACCACCGGCCACTGAGCAAGCCGCTGCTTAGTGCACAAACTGCCGTTTTAAACTGCTGAGTATATTGCTGCCGATTAGTGTACGAACTGCCGTTCAATGCTGCTGAGCATATTGCTGGCACTGTAGTAATCGAGGCGGAAAGTATCGTTACCCATGGCAAAAATGTCGTGATGCTGCACAGCGGGTAAATGCGCGAGGAACGGATTCTTCGCCACCTGCGGTATCGTTTTTTCATCGGCGGCGAACAGCAGCAGCGTATTGCCGGTGACGCCATCCGCCATCGTTTCGCCATTGAGTTGGATGATGTCGTTGCGTTTGCCCATGCTGGTACTGCCCTGCAAGTTGGCAGGCGGCATCGCCAGCGTGAAGCCCAGTGCCTTGAGTAATTCTCCCTGCGCCGAAGCCGGCGTCCACACATTCATGCCGCGCCCATCTTCGTAATAGACAATCGCCGAGGTGGGCTGTGGCGGCAGGGTAATTTTGCTGCGCAGTGTCTCGACGCGTTGGTCAAACTTAGCAATCACCTGTTTCGCCTCCGCTTCGTGACCGGTGATATTGCCAAGCTGCAACGCCAGCGCCTGCCAGCTCTTATCGCCGTAATCAACCACCAGCACGGGCGCGATGGTTTTCAGCTGATCGTAGAGTTTCAGCGCAGAGTCCCCACCGGTCGCCGCGATAACGATCAGGTCTGGTGCCTCCGCGGCTATCGCTTCCGCGTTGGGCTGGGAAACATAGAGCGGCTTGACGTGACGTGCTTTGGCGACCTCCCCCCACTGGGTAAAGAAGCCCTGGGCATCGGACACACTGCTGTTGCGGCTGGTGGCGCCAGACCCAATCAGCGGCGCGTTAATCGCCAGTAAGGTGCCGCTCAACGTCACGCTGGTGGAGACAATGCGCTGCGGTGGCTGCTGTAAGGTGAACGGGCCTTGCGGAGTGGGTATGGTGCGAGGCCAGCTGGCTGAATCTTCAGCGGCGGTAGCCTGGTTAAACACGGAAATGAGGCAGAAGAGTAAAGCCAGAACGGGCAGACGCATCAGGTTATCCATCACTTGATAATTGAGAATGGATATCATTATCAAAATAAGGATGGGGTGCAAGAGGATTTGGTGGCCAGGGCCGAGGAAGGTTGCCGAGGAGTGGTTGAGGGTTGGTGATTGGTGAAATTTGATGCTGGAGCGCGGATGAAGATTGAGTGGTCATGCCGAATGGGCTAGTGGTTGCGTTCTGCGTTCTGCGTTCTGCGTTCTGCGTTCTGCGTTCTGCGTTCTGCGTTCTGCGTTCTGCGTTCTGCGTTCTGCGTTCTGCGTTCTGCGTTCTGCGTTCTGCGTTCTGCGTTCTGCAGGTTAGAGCATAAAGGATGGAAGGTGAAAGTGTGTTGCGGGCCAGCGAATTAGCCAGCCCGCACACCGTTTACTGCTCCAAAGAATAACGTGTCATCGGTGCCACATCCTTGATCAGGCCGTTGGCTTTCATATATTCACCAAACGCCTGATACCGTGCTTTATCAAAGGTCGCGCTGTGCCCATCAAACAGCGGCAATGTCGCTTCCCATGCCTGATGATTGAGTTTGGTGTTCAGCTCAGGATACTGCTTAATAAACGCTTTCCAGGCTTCTTCCGGATGCGCACGCAGCCACACTACACCCGCATCCAGACCACGTAAAAATGCTGGAATACGCTTGTCCTGGGCGGCGCTCTTGTTGTTCGCCAGAATGATCAGCTCATCATAAGCGGGCACACCATAATCTTCGGGTTTAAACACCACCGGTTTCGCGCCCTTATCCTGCAAATCGATCAGCTCGTAATTGCGGAAAATGGTCATCGCGCCATCGATTTTGTGCGTCAGCAGCGCCGAAGTGGAATCCATATTCAGGCTGATTAATTTCACCGAATTGACATCCACTCCCTGCGATTTCAGCATATTGCGGATCGCCACATCTTCCGATCCTGGCACCGCGTAACCCAGCGTTTTACCCGCTAAATCTTTAAGTGAATGGATATCGCTGGACACGGTGGTCAGCGTATTTAGCGGTTGTCCAATCAGCGTACCCACGCGGATCACCGGAACATCCTTCTCTACCAGCGTGTAAAGCTGTGGCTGATAGCTGATCGCCAGATCGGCCTTGCCTGCCGCCAGCAGCAGCGGCACCGACGCCGAATCAGCCGGGGCGATCATCTCGACATCCAGCCCTTCCTTCTTGAAAGCGCCGCTGTACTGCGCGGCAAAAATGGCTGCATGGTTAGGGTTCACAAACCAGTCGAGCAGCAGGCGAACTTTTTGTTCAGCATGTGCGCTGGTGGTTGCCAGCAGCAGCAAAGCGGTAATCGCGGTACGTAGGGTGTTCAAGGGACGTCCTTATGTTGAGTGCCAGAGGAATTTTTTACGCAGCATCGCGACGCCGCCGGAGAGCAGCAGCGCCAGCATCAATAACAGCAACAAAGCAGCAAAGCTGGTGGCCGTTTCCAGCCGGGCGTTGGATTGCATCATCAGATAGCCCAGCCCTTCGCTGGCACCGACCCATTCGCCAATCACCACCCCAATCGGGGCCAGCACCACCGCCATCTGCAAACCGGAAAAGAACTGCGGGAGCGCTGCGGGCCAGCGCACGTGCCAGAAAATCCGCGCACGTGAAGGATTCAGCGTGCCCGCCAGTTCCAGCCAGCCGGAGGGCGTACGGCACAGGCCATCAAATAGCGACAGACACAGCGGGAAGAAAACGATTAACGCCGCGACTACCACCTTGGAGGCGATGCCAAATCCCAGCCACAACACCAGCAGTGGCGCCAGCGCAAACACCGGAATCGCCTGGCTGGCGGTCACGAGCGGAAACAGCACGCGACGCAGCGTTTGGCTGCCTGCCATCAGGACCGCCAGCGTCACGCCCGTCCCAACGCCCAGCAGCAACGCCAGCACAATCTCTGCCAGGGTAAACAACGCGTGATGCGCCAGCAGCTGGCGATGCAGCCATAATGCCTCCAACACCGCCAGTGGCGAAGGCAGCAAAAAGTCCGGCACGCCATGGTGCCGCGCCAGCAGCCAGCCACACAGCAGCACCGCGATCAGATAGATCGCGCTAAACAGTTTTTTCATCTTGATTCAGTCGGGAAAAGAGTTCGCCCTGCGCCTGTAGCAGGCGAGGATCATCAAGGGATCGGGGAGCATCACCCGCAGGCACCGGCCAGCTTTCAACCGCTAACGGCTGGCCATGCAACAGCACGATGTCATCGGCCATACGGCAGGCTTCGAGCGGATCGTGCGTAACCAGCAGCACCGTTTTGCCCTTGAGCAGCGTGGCAGTCAGGGTTTGCAGACTGAGTTTGGTCATCACATCCAGCGTGGCGAAGGGCTCGTCCATCAGCACCACTTCGCGTTGGGCATACAGTGTACGCGCCAGTGCGACACGCTGCCGCATCCCGCCTGAAAGCTTATCCGGTGAGGCTTGCGCCACTTCACTCAGCTTCACCTGCTCAAGCAGCGCCAACGCACGCACCCGGTCCGGTTTTTCACCGTTGAGCCGAGCGGAAAGCATCAAGTTTTCCAGCACCGTCAGCCAGGGATACAACAGATCCTGTTGCCCCATCCATGCCACTTTGCCCGGCAACCCGCTGATATCGCCCTGCTGCGGCTGCAGCAAACCCGCCACCAGCCGCAATAAGGTGCTTTTCCCAATGCCGCTTCGCCCTAATAGCACCGTGGTTTTACCGCCGCGCAGTTGCAGATTGAGTTGCTGGCACAGTACCTGTTCGCCCCAGCTAAAGGTGATGTCGTTAAAACAGATCGGATTCATGGTCGCTTTGCCGCCAACATTGCCAGACGGGTAAACCCTCGCGCTTCCAACACCGAGGCCGCCTGCGCCGCGCGAATGCCGCTGGCACACACCAGCACAATGCGCCGGTCCTGTGGCGGCTGCCAATCGGCTATCGCCTGCGGCAGAACGCGTTCGACGATGTTCGCTACGCTGACAGGCGCTTCTTCCACCGCGCGCAACTCGACAATGCAATCATCTTTCGTCAGCAGTTGCTCATCGATAAAGGGCACGCTGTTTTCTGGCTCTTCCGCGCCGTCAAAACGAAATGCGCGCATATGCCAGTTGATGAAGTCACAGTTGATCACACTGCCGAGGGGTGAAGGTTGCAGATCCAACAGCACGCTGAGTGCCATCTGAGCCTGCATTGCACCCAAAGTCGCCACTGCCGGTCCCATCACGCCTGCGGTGTTGCAGTTGGCTGCGGAGGCGGGTAAGCGTGGAAACAGTGCCCGATAGCTCGGCGCGCTGCCGCAAAAGCCGCCGACATAGCCCTGACGGCCTAATACTGATGCACTGATCAAAGGAATCTGCGTTGCCAGACAGGCGTCGGAGAGTTGATAGGTCACCGCGAAGTTATCAGCGGCATCAATCACCAGATCGATATCCGTGAGGAGGTGCGGCAGATCGCTGGCGCCGATAGCCCGTGGCACCACCTCTATCTGCACCTCGGGATTACGTTGCAACAGCGCCTGTTGCGCACGTGCTGCCTTGCTGTGACCGAGGTCCTGCATCGTAAACAGCGTCTGGCGATGAAGATTGTGTAAGGCCACTTCATCGTCGTCACACAGGCGGATAAAACCGACGCCTGCGCCAACCAGCTGCGGCAGTAATGTAGCGCCCAACCCGCCTGCCCCCACCACCAGGACGCGCGCATCCGCCAGCTTTTGCTGACCTTCGACACCGATTTCCGGCAGCATCATCTGCCGTTGATAGCGATCCATGGTGGCTCCTTAACTCAAACTCGCCAGACCGAAGATCGGTGTTGAAGCTGCCGCCATATCGCGCTTCTCCATCAAACCAGCACTGCGTGCGGCCTGTCCCGCTTCAATCGCCAGCCGGAAACCGTTCGCCATGCCAACCGGATCGCCGGCTTTCGCCACCGCGGTATTGAGCAGGATGCCATCGAAGCCCATCTCCATCGCCTGTGCGGCCTGTGATGGCGCACCGATGCCTGCATCAATTATCAACGGGATGTCGCTGAACCATGCCCGCATCGCGCGTAATCCTTCAATGTTGCGCAGGCCCTGCCCGGAACCGATCGGCGCGCCCCACGGCATCAGCAGTTCACAACCGGCTTCCAGCAGCTTCTCACCGACGATCAAATCTTCGGTGGTGTACGGGAAGACCTGAAAACCGTCCGCACACAGGATGCGTGCCGCTTCAACCAGCGCAAAAGGATCGGGTTGGAGCGTGTCGGCATGACCAATTACCTCCAGTTTGATCCACGAGGTATTAAACAGCTCGCGCGCCATCTGCGCGGTGGTCACCGCCTCTTTCACCGTGTGGCAGCCTGCGGTATTGGGCAGCACGCGAATGTCCAGCCCGGTTAGCAGCTCGCGAAAAGCCGCACCCGCCGCGCCTTCACGACGCAAACTCACGGTGATGATTTCCGTGCCGGAGGCGGCAATCGCCTGTTGCAGAATCGCCGGTGACGGATAGCCCGCGGTGCCAAGCAGAAAACGTGACTGGGGATCGAAATCGTAAAACATGTTTCAACCTCCCTGCATCGGCGATAAGACTTCCAACTGGCAGCCCTCTTCCAGCAGCTGGTTGCTGTACTGACTTTTAGGCACAAAGTTGCCGTTGAAAGCGCTGGCAACGCAGGCGGCATCAATTTGCTGCTCGATCAGCAATTCGCTGAGCGTGCTGGCCTCAGTGCGGATCGCCCGGCCGTTAAGCTGAATATTCATAGGATTGTTCCCCGAAAAGGCGCTGCATCAGCTGTTCTGCCATCATTGGCGCCAGCAGAAAACCGTGGCGATACATGCCGTTAAGATAAAAAGTGTCGTTTTGATAATGGATTTCTGGCAGATTGGCCGGATACGCTGGGCGTAGCCCGCTGCCGCTTTCCACCACGCGAGCTTCCGCCAGAGCAGGATGAATCGCGTAGGCCGCGCTGAGCAGTTCCATCATGGCGCGTGCGCTAATGGGGCTGGCATCGTCGCTTTCCACCATCGTGGCACCGAGCATGAAATGGCCGTTACGGCGCGGCACCAGATAGCACGGAAAGCGCGGATGCAACAGACGAATCGGACGCGAGAACTGCACCTCTTCGCTGTGCAGAATCACCATCTCGCCACGCACCGAACGCAGACGCGGAAGGTCGGATTTGGCATGCATGCCACGACAATCAATCACCCGACCCGAAGGGTGTTGTGCATCAAAACGCACGCCGCGCTGTAACAGCTTTTCGCGCATTTCGGTGAGAGCCAGACGCGGGTCGAGATGCGCCTCCTCGGCAAAAAACAGCCCGCGCGCAAAACGCCCGGCCAGCAGAGGTTCAAGCTCACCGGGATCGACCCATTGGTGCTGTTCGGTCATGCGTGCGAAGCGAGTCAGTTCCTGGCTATCGCGCGGTGGCGCCACCACCAGCGTTCCCTGATGTGCCACGCTGCTGACACGCTGTTGCCACCAGGCCGCAGCATGCTGCCCAAGAGAGATCACTTCCTGCGGTGCACTTTCGGATTCGCACCAGGGTGCAAGCATGCCGCCAGCAAACCACGACGCGGGCTGGCGGGAGTCGTCGCCAATGACGTCGACCTCTTCGCCGCATTCAGCCAGCAGCGTTGCCACGCACAGGCCTGCCACGCCGCAGCCTAAAACCGTCCAGCGGCTCACAGCAGGTTATCCGGGATATAAAGGGAATTCACATCGGCCTCTCAGTGTTGACTGAGACCCGCAGATACAGGAGGAGGGAAAGGGCGCGAGCGATCCTCTGCGCCAGACAACACCGGAGCGGTGCTGTCAGTCTTCCTACGCCAGTATCAACTGGGTCAGGTTCAAAGGGTCGCTAAGCCGCGCATTGCGCTTTTAGCCTCTCAGTCTCTTTGGCGAGACTCCCCCGACGCGTCTATTTGTATTGCAGGCGCAGGTCGCCGTCAAGCACGGATTGCCGCAGATAGCCATCACGTCATCGCATGGCATTTATCGCTACCTGCACGTTCTGGATCGAAAACGTAACATATGGTATACAAAGGCATTATTGCTACTTTTCAAGCGCAAAGAAATTACAGGTGATGTTGGACTCATTATGAAAAATATTAGAATTGCCTTTATTAAAGCCGGTTGGCACAAAGAGATTGTGCACAATGCTTTGGTGGGTTTTGAGCAAGAATTAAAAGCACAGAACGTTGAAGCGGAATTAAAAGTGCTGGAAGTGCCGGGCGCATTTGAAATGCCGCTGCTGGCAAAACGCTTAGCGGAAACCGGCAAATACGACGCGATCGTAGCGGCTGCGCTGGTGGTGGATGGCGGTATCTATCGTCACGATTTCGTTGCTGCAGCCGTGGTTGATGGCCTGATGAACGTTCAGCTGACCACCAATGTGCCAGTGTTCTCTGTCTCACTGACGCCGCACAATTTCCAGCCGGTCGATGTGCTGGAAAACTTCTATACCGAACACTTTATTAAGAAAGGCAAAGAGGCCGCGCGTGCTGCGCTGGCGATTCATAATTTGTCGATCGATTAATTCCCTCTCAGGAACACTTCATTATTCGCGGTGAAGTGTTCTTGCTCTCAATAATACCTCCCTGCCCTTAAGAACAATATGTTCTACGTTATTTCGAAAATCGCATAAGCCACTTTCATTACTCTCCTCTGCTACTTCAACTTACGTAAATTTTTGTCGTAAACAGCAAAAGGTGTACAAAAACACTTCACATTCATAGCATTCACTATAATGTATAGCACAGGCTATACTTCTCAGAGGATGACTATGTTGATCAGGCACGTTGTATCGGTTGTGATGCTTACGCTCGCGATGAGCACTTCGGCGTTTGCTGCCGACAAACTCAAAGTGGTCACTACTTTCACGGTGATCGCAGACATGGCAAAGAACGTCGCAGGTGATGCCGCCGAAGTGACATCCATCACCAAGCCCGGTGCGGAGATCCATGAATACCAACCAACCCCCGGCGATATTCGTCGCGCGCAGGGTGCCGATTTAATCCTGGTAAACGGTTTTAATCTGGAACTGTGGTTTAGCCGCTTCTATCAGCGCCTGAAAGGCGTGCCGCAAGTCACAGTGACCGAGGGCATTGAACCCTTAGGTATCACCGAGGGACCCTACAACGGCAAACCCAACCCACATGCCTGGATGTCACCAGACAATGTGCTGATTTACGTCGATAACATCCGTAAAGCACTGCAAAAATACGATCCTGCCAATGCCGCCGTTTATCAGGCCAATGCGGATCGCTATAAAACGCAAATCCAGCAAACCCTGGCGCCGATGCGCGCGGAGATTGAAAAACTGCCGGAAAACCAGCGCTGGCTGGTGACCAGTGAGGGCGCTTTTTCCTATCTGGCACGTGATTTGGGTCTGAAAGAACGTTATCTCTGGCCGATCAATGCCGATCAGCAAGGCACACCGCAACAGGTGCGCAAAGTGATTGATGCGGTGAGAGCCAACCACATCCCGACTATCTTCAGCGAAAGCACCATCTCCGCCAAACCGGCCCAACAGGTCGCGCGTGAAGCGGGTATTCACTACGGCGGCGTGCTCTATGTTGACTCTCTCAGCAACAGTGACGGGCCGGTTCCGACCTACCTTGATCTGCTGCGCGTGACCACCGATACCGTAGCCAAAGGCATCACCGCCGGGAGCCAAAAATGACCCTAAACGTGCAGGATGTTAGCGTCACCTACCGCAACGGTCACACTGCGCTGCGTCAGGCATCTTTCTCCGTGCCAGCGGGCAGCATCGCCGCGCTGGTGGGCGTCAACGGCTCCGGGAAATCCACACTGTTTAAGGCCATTATGGGCTTCGTGCCGCTTTCGACGGGTCAGGTCACGCTGGCAGAGATGCCCGCGAAGCGTGCGCTAAAACACAATATCGTCTCCTATGTGCCGCAATCCGAAGAGGTGGACTGGAGCTTCCCGGTGCTGGTGGAAGATGTGGTGATGATGGGCCGTTACGGCTATATGAACATGCTGCGTATCCCGCGTGCGGAGGACAAACGCAGCGTGGATGAGGCGCTAGCACGCGTCGGGATGAGTGATTACCGCCATCGTCAGATTGGTGAACTCTCCGGCGGGCAGAAAAAACGCGTCTTCCTCGCACGTGCGCTGGCTCAGAGTGGTCAAATTATCCTGCTGGATGAGCCCTTCACCGGCGTCGATGTCAAAACCGAGGCGGCGATCATCACCCTGTTGCAGGAGCTGCGCGATGAAGGCCGCACTATGCTGGTCTCCACGCACGATCTCAACACCATCCCCGATTACTGCGACCGCTGTGTGCTGGTCAAAAACACCGTGCTGGCTAGCGGCTTATTGCATGACACTTTCACCGCTGCCAACCTGGCGCGCACCTTTGATGGTGAGGTGCAGCAGCGTAATGCCGCACTGTTGCAGAAGATAGCCGCACGACCGGGGGCGGATCATGTCGTGGATTATTGAACCCTTCGGCTATCAATACATGCTGAATGCGATGTGGATCGCCGCGCTGGTCGGGGCGATTTGCGCGTTTCTCTCCTGCTTTCTGATGCTGAAAGGCTGGTCGCTGATTGGTGATGCGCTATCCCATTCGATAGTGCCGGGTGTGGCTGGCGCGTACATGCTGGGGTTGCCCTTCTCACTCGGTGCCTTTCTCTCCGGCGGACTGGCGGCGGGCAGCATGCTATTCCTTAACCAGCGCACGCGCCTGAAAGAGGATGCGATCATCGGACTGATCTTCTCCTCCTTCTTCGGCATCGGGCTCTTTCTGGTGTCACTCAATCCGACATCGGTCAATATTCAAACCATTGTGCTGGGCAACATTCTCGCGGTGGCGCCCGCCGATATCTGGCAGCTCGGCACCATCGGCGTGGTGACACTGACGTTGTTGCTGCTGAAGTGGAAAGATTTGATGGTGACGTTCTTTGATGAAAGCCACGCGCGCTCGCTTGGACTGAATACCACCGGCTTAAAGATTCTGTTCTTTACCCTGCTCGCGGCCTCCACCGTCGCCGCATTACAAACCGTTGGCGCTTTTATGGTGATTTGTCTGGTGGTGACACCGGGTGCCACTGCTTATCTGCTCACCGACCGCTTCCCGCGTTTGTTGATGATTGCCGTGGCTATCGGCAGC
The DNA here is from genome assembly GCF_011752685.1 of Candidatus Pantoea communis. Classification (NCBI taxonomy): domain Bacteria; kingdom Pseudomonadati; phylum Pseudomonadota; class Gammaproteobacteria; order Enterobacterales; family Erwiniaceae; genus Pantoea; species Candidatus Pantoea communis. The sequence goes on along the minus strand of NZ_VWXC01000003.1, from coordinate 183,045 downwards.
ATCACTAGCTTCCTTGGCGCGTGGAGCAGCTATTTCCTTGATGGTGCCACTGGCGGCGTGATCGTGGTGGCACAGACTCTGGTGTTCCTGCTGGCGTTCGTCTTTGCGCCTAAACACGGCGTGCTGGCCGCACGGCGACGCGCTCGTCTGGCGCAGGAGGTCAACCTCAATGATTGAAATACTGCTGAGTCCTTTCGAATTCGAATTTATGAATATGGCGCTGATCATCACGCTGATTTTGTCGCTGCCGTGCGCCATGCTGTCCGCATTTTTAGTGTTAAAAGGCTGGTCACTGCTCGGCGATGCCATGAGTCACGCGGTATTTCCCGGCGTGGTGCTGGCGTGGTGGATCGGCTTTCCTTTTGCGATTGGCGCTTTTATCGCGGGCATGCTTTGCGCACTCGCCACAGGATTTATCAGCCAAAACAGCCGCATCAAACCTGACACGGTAATGGGTATTGTGTTCTCCGGCATGTTCGGCGCCGGACTGGTGTTGTATCTCAAGCTCAAACCTGAAGTCCATCTCGACCACATTCTGTTCGGCGATATGCTGGGTATTGGCTGGGCGGATATCGCACAAACCGCCGCCATTGCGCTGCTGGTCGTTCTGGTGCTGAGTGTGAAATGGCGCGATCTGTTGCTTCATGCCTTTGACCCACAACAGGCGCGCGCCTGTGGCATCAACGCTAATGTGATGCATTATGGGCTGCTGTGTTTAATTGCGCTGACCATCGTTGCCGCGCTGAAATCGGTGGGCGTGATTTTGTCGATCGCCATGCTGATTGCGCCAGGAGCGATATCACTGCTACTGGCGCGGCGGTTCTTACAGGTCATGCTGCTGGCGGCGCTAATTGCCATCCTGACAGGATTTTGTGGGGTATACGCGTCCTTCTTCCTCGATAGCGCGCCGGGACCGACCATTGTAGTGCTGTATAGCCTGTTATTTGTGGTGACGTTTGTGAGTGTGAGTTGGCGCGAGAGAGCGAATGGTCGCGGCTTAGCGGCTATCAAATAAAGTGATTCCGGGCCGCAAATTTCAAGATTGGGCCATAAATTTAATTTATTGGGCCGATAATGAGTGAAATGGGCTGTAAAATATTTATAATGGGCCGTAGATGTTCGGGATGGGCCATAAATTATGATGTCGTGGGCCATAAACGTTCAATATGGGCCACAAATCTACCTGGTCTCAAGCCTTCAGCGAGTGCAAAGCACGGGCCAGGTAGGTTTCTGATTTATGGATTTCGAGCTAATCCCAGAGGCATACGATTTTGATCCAGCCAATCTCCCCAGATGATCTTTCAGACCTACAACACCGAATTCTCTCAACTATCGCATGTGCCGAGTCTTCGCTCAGTTCCGGTGATCTCGCGAGTCGGCTTGGTGTGGGTCGTTCAACGATCAAACGGCATATCGAGGTTTTGCTTGGTCAAAGTAAAATTACCCGGCACGGCGTAGGACGAGGGACTCGGTATACCGCGCAGGCGCCCATTAACAAGCTGCCCCAATCCGGTTCATCGGTGACAGAGAAGACCCCTGAATATCATTCTTCTTCCCTCACTACAGCTCAATCATTGCATCAATATCTAAATTTACCTCTGTCAGTCAGGGATATTTCCGGGTATGACCGAAGCTTCGTGGACAATTATATTCCAAACGAAACGTTCCTACTGCCTCAGACGCTAGCCCTGGCCTTAATGAATGAAGGCAAAATGGCAGGGCAACAGCCCGCTGGTACCTACGCGCGAAAAGTTCTGGAGCAATTGCTCATTGATTTGTCCTGGTCATCCTCTCAACTTGAAGGAAACCGATATTCATTGCTGGCCACCGAAGAACTGTTCAAAAGTGGCGCGGCTTCGAATGATTTGGATGCCGTCATGCTGCTTAACCATAAACAGGCCATTGAGTTTTTGGTCGATGCAGTCCCTGAATCTGGATTAACTGGGCCGGTAATCAGTAACCTGCATGCCTTATTGATGCATGATTTACTGTCAAATCCAGACGAGTTGGGAGCGATCAGACGCAAAATCGTGAATATTTCGGGAACCACCTACACTCCACTACAGGCACCGTTCCTGTTACAAGAAATGTTCGACATTATTATCAAAAAAGCACGGCTGATTAATAATCCTGTGGAGTCAGCCTTTTTCCTGTGGGTCAATATCGCTTATCTGCAACCCTTTGAAGACGGAAACAAAAGAACCAGCAGGCTGGCCGCGAATATTCCGCTTATGATTTACAACAGTGCTCCACTCTCCTTTCTTGATGCTGATGTCACAAGCTATGCCTACGCGATGATGGGGATTTATGAAAAACGTGACGTGACTTTAGCCATTGAGTTGTTCGAACATTTATATCGTCGCTCAATCAAACGCTATGCCGTCACACTGGAAGCTATGGGCGTTCCGGATCCGTTTAGACTTCGTCACCGGGAAGATTTAAACACCACTATTCGCTTAATCGTTGCAGAGAGTCAGAATATTAAGTCTGCGATGCAGGTGATTGATCTTTTTCCTGAAGACAGAACGCGATTCATGCAGCTTTTACAGAACGAGCTACGCATATTGAGTACGTTAAATTGTGCCCGGTATCGTCTATCAATATCGCTAACGGAGCAGTGGATCCGTCAGGGGCGGCCATGTTAGTAGTGAGGCCGACATACATCTTACATACCCGTTTTTGGCTAACCCGCATCGCGGCTTAACGTTATAGTGCCCTCACTGATGACGATATGAAACCGGCATGAAACTTACCCTCGACAATGATCTCACCATTCGCAAGCTGCTGATTTTCAGCTGCTACATGGAAACGGAAAACCTCGCCAGAGCGGCAGAAACGCTGGGGATCAGCACCGTGAGCGTGCATCGTGCGCTGCACACGCTGGAAGAGAGTTTGCGTTGTCCGCTGTTTGAACATAAAGGCCGCAACCTGGTGGCACTGCCCGCCGCTACGACGCTGCTGGAATACAGCCGGGAAGCGCTGGCCACGCTGAGTCAGGGCATTGATGAAACACGACGCACTGCAGGTATCGGTCTGGGGCATCTGCGTGTGGGCACCTTATATTCTCTGTCGCTGGAAACCGTGCCGCGTCTGATCATGAAAATGAAACTGCGCCGCCCCGAGTTAGAACTCAACCTCACCATGGGCTCCAATGATTTGCTGCTGCGCGCGCTGAAAGATAATCAGTTGGATGCGATTATCATTTCTGTCAGCGAAGCCGAGATCGATGAAAAGATTTTTGAGCAGGTGGCGCTGTTTCAGGATGACATCTTCCTCGCCGTACCAGCGGGCCACGGCGATAAAAGCGAGGAAGATATCGACCTGCGTCGCTACAGCGATAAACCCTTTGTCTCGCTGGCAGAAGGCTTTGCTACCTTTGCCGGATTTCAGGAAGCCTGCCACGTAGCCGGTTTTGAACCCAACATCGTCACCCGCGTGAATGACATCTTCTCGATGCTCAGTCTGGTGCAGGCCGGCATGGGCTATTCGCTGGTGCCGGGCAGGATGCGTAAGCAGTATGAAAACGATCTGCGTTTTCTACGCTTAGCCGAGCCGTATCAAATGCGACAGCAGATCGCTATCGTGTTTCCGCGCAACCGCGAACATGATCCAAATCTGCTGGCACTGGTGGCTGAAGGGCGTATGTTCGCCCTGAGTTTGCAGGAAAAAGTTCAGCGCGCCAGCCGCTGAAACAGACGCAGCGCCACTTCAGCACCGCTGCGCTCAAGGGCGATACACTCGCCCTGGCACTGCACGCTGCGCGTTAAGCCCGTCAGCACTTCACCGGGTGGCATCTCAATCACCAGACGCACTTCGCGTTCTTTTGCCGCCACCATCGCTTCATGCCAGCGCACGCTGCGCGCCATGTTCATCGCCAGATCGTCAGCAATACGCTCCGGCTGCCAGAGAACGCGAGCGCTGCTGCCGCTTAAATACGCTAATGGCGGACGTTGTAACCTGACCTTGTCCAGAGCGGCTTTGAGCTGCTGCGCGGGGCTATCCAATAGCGCGCAATGTGAAGGCACGCTGATCGCCAGCCGCTGCGCTCGTTGTGCCCCTTGCGCCAGCGCCCGCTGCGCCACTGCGGCCATGGCACTATCGCTTCCCGCAATCACAATCTGTGTTTCGGCATTAATGTTGGCAATGAAACTGTTTTGTCCATCTACCAGCGCTTCAACTTGCGCCAGCGTCATCCCACTGATAGCCGTCAAACCATAGCCCTGCGGATACGCCTGCTCCATGAGTTCACCGCGCAGCGCCACAAGGTGCAGAGCATCGGCAAAATCTATAACCCCTGCGATCACCGCCGCAGGATACGCACCAATCGACAGGCCACACACCATATCGGGCCGTAATCCGCGGGATATCAGCTGGCGTGCCGCCGACACGCCCGCAATCAGCAGCGCCAGTTGTACTGCGCGCGTATGTTGCAGTGCGACGGGGGAATCGAGTTGCATCAACTCCTCCCCCAGCACCTCATGCGCCACTTGCCAGGTCTCATCGCGCGCCAGCGACTGCAGCATGCCAGGCCGTTGCGTGCCCTGCCCCGGAAAAGTGAACAGCGTTTTCATTTTATGTCCTCCGTCCAGGGAAGCGTTGTCAGGCGTGGACCGCGTGCGGTTTTCAGCAATACGCGCCCCTCGCGCAGCCACTCATTAAGCGCGAAGGCACCCACCGGCGTTTCCACCTGGGTATCAGCCCGACAGGGCAAACGTGACACTTGTTGCTGCCAGGCCGTCACCTCCTCCGCCTGCAACGGCTGCGGTGCGCGAATTAACAGGTCGAGATCGCTCGAGGCATGCAGCACCGGCAATCCGGTCGCTAAGGCAAATCCCGTGCTGCCGGTCACGCCCCACGACCATGACCAGCGCTGCTGATGAAGTTGCATCACTGCCTCAACCGTGGGTAATGCGCGAAACACAGAATCGCTTGCATGCGCCAGTAGCCCCTCCGGTGTATCAATCCGCAGCACATCCTGCTCCCGCACCCATCCCGCCGCCCGTTGATGGCGTGCACTGCCACGCACGCCAATCGGAATGCGATCCTGCCGCATCACATCACGCCGCACCACGACCGGCTGCTGAGCGTTCCACTGTTGCGCCACCCAGCTTTCCTTAATGTGGAGCAGCGTGGTATCAGCGTGCAGCCAGAGCAGATCGTGTGGGCGGATATTCATGATTACATTCCTGAAGTTAGGCTAATAAACAGCGGCAGTGACACAATCGACAGCAGCGAACTCAGCAACAGTACCGCTTCGGCATCCGGTGACTGCACACCAAAGCGATTACCAAATACCACACCAAAGAAACCGGCTGACAGCGCAATCATCAGAATCGCGGTGATCGCGACGGTGCCGTGCAAACCAAACAACATCACAATGCCCCACGCCAGTAACGGTTGGATCAGCAGTTTGGTCACTGTCGAGCTGATCACCATGCTGTTGATTTTCAGCTGACGTGCCGAGAGGATCACCCCGGTCAGGAACAGTGCGGCGGCGGTGGCAGCCAGACCGAGCGGTTTGATCGCGGCCAGCACCAAATCCGGCATTTTGATGCCAATGGCTGACAGCACCACGCCCAATAGCGGTCCCAGTACAATCGGTTTTTTCACCGAACGCCACATCAACACCGGCAGCATCGCCAGCGTTGAACGCTGTGTTTCCCCGGCGGTGCGCGCTTTTTCACGCTCCAGAATCAGCAGGCAGAACGGTGTCATCAGTACCGACCCGCAGGCAATAGAAACCGCAACGGACAGTGAGGTTGCTGAGCCCTCGCCCACTACGCTGCCGAGAATCGGTAAACCCAGCGCCGCATAGTTAGGCAGCGCCACGGTCAGCGTCAGCACCGCCGCATCCTGTGGCGATTTCTTGAAAATCTTCGTGGCAACAAAATAGAGCACCGCATAGGCGATCCACATCGCTAACGTCAGCACCACAATCAGCGGCATCTGCGCTACAATCCCGCTCCACGGCGTTTGTACCGTGGCGCTAAACAACGCGGCGGGCAGCGCAAAATCCATCACAAAAATATTGAGCAAAGAGACGTTCTTGTTATCAACCATTTTGGCTTTGCCGGCCCAGAATCCGAGCAACATGATAATGAAGATCGGAGCCAGAGCATGCAGAATCACGTAAGTCATAAATCACCTGTTTGTTATTAAAAGAGTGAGTACTGACGCGATGGTGTTGAATTTATCAGTTGCCGCAGAGGCCGGACGCCGCGTGCGTCCGGCATACTGACAGCCGGCAGGTTGATTTAATGCTTTTTATTATTAGGGTATTACCAACTGGCGCGCAGACGTTCGCGCACCAGCGCCGAGCTTTGACGATTCGGTGCCGCCAGGCGCGAACCTCGACCCGGCACACGGCGCGTATCGTCAATCGCTTCCGCCAGCGTGGCTTTAACACGCGTGACCTCTTCGGCCGTCGGCGCATCCGGATGGGTGATGTCCAGCAGAGATGACAACAGGCCGAGCGTGGCGTAATTACCGATGTCATAGGCCATCGGCGGTACGCTGGCAGTAAGTTTCTCCAGCGCTTCCACGGTGCGCAGGGTGATACGCGCCGCCGAGGCTTTACCCATGGCGTGCACCTGCACGGCCGGGTCGTTAAACGCGATCAATCGATTGGCCTGATAACCGTGCGCCAGAAACGCGCCGGACATTGCCTTACCCACGATCAGCCCAATCACCGGATGCCCGGCCAGACGCGCTTGTGCATAAGCACCCGCAGCGCCCGCCAGGGCCTGATGAATACCAAAGCCCTCTTCACGGCGGCCATAAGCCTGACTTGGCACATCAATCACCGCAATGATGGGTCGCTTCACTGCGTTTGCGGCGTCTTCCGCAATGGTCTCTTGCACCACTTTTGCCAGCGTCCAGCCTTCCAGCAAACCGACTTCGCCTTGCGCAGCGCGTGGATAGCGATTGTGCGCATCCGGAACGACAGCAATGAAACGAGCGGTTTCGCCATTAAGTTCGGCATCCGCGACCTGCACGGACGGGCAAAGCCCAGTGTGGCGGGCAGCTCCGCCGGTTAACTGGCTGAGCCACAGCTCACCCCGACTGTTGTATGCGCTCATGATTTCACCTCCGGATGGAAGACCTGATGAATGGTGGCTGTGCTGGCCTGTTGAGCGGTATCGAAATGGCTTAAACGCTCAAGATAAAATGCATAGTTTTCGCTGCGATGCTGTGCCGGAACCCCTTGCGCCAACGCTGCATCCACTGCCGTTTTCACCGCCTGGACACCGTCTGACACCAGCGCATCGACCAGCCCGCTTTGATAGCGAATCTCGCCGCCGGTCATGCTCCAGATAAATGGGCGGTCACGCGAGTCATACTCATCAATGCCCGCTTCCTGCTCAATCACCTGCGGGCCATTGAGTCCCAGACGTGCCTCACGCGTCACAATCAAGTGACTGCACAGCGCAGCGGCAATCGACATCCCGCCAAAGCAGCCAACGGTTCCGGCAACAATGCCGATCACAGGGGTGTACTGACGCAGATCGACAATCGCGGCGTGGATATCGGCAATCGCCGCCAGCCCCAAATTGGCTTCCTGCAAGCGCACGCCGCCGGTTTCCAGACACAGAATGGCCTGGGTTGGAATGCCGTTGCGATTGTCTTCAGCCGCCAGCTCCAGCGCACCGGCCATTTTTGCGCCGGAGACTTCCCCCATGCTGCCGCCCTGGAAGGTGCCTTCAATGGCAATTACCACGGTGGGATTGCCGTTAAGCGTGCCTTTCATCACCACCATGCCGTCATCGGCCTGCGGCACAATGCCCTGTTTCTCCAACCAGGGAGACATCACACCTTCGAACGGATCGAGCAGTTCGCGCGCACTGCCGCTGTCCAGCAATGCCAGCGCACGCTGACGGGCGCGTAATTCGATAAAGCTGCTGCCATCACGCATGGTTTACCTCCTCAAACACCTGTTCGATACGGATACGCGCGACACCCGGCGTAGCACCGAAATCGTGGATCACCAGTTGGCCCGCTGGTAGCTCGGTCAGTTCCGCCAGGCGGCTAAACAGTGCATCCCATCGCGCTTTGCTGTTATCCACCGAGGTGGTGATCGCCACGCTGAGCACGGCACTGTTATCCGCGCGGTACAGCACTTCCATATCACCCGATCCCACTACGCCCGCCAGCGCATTTCCGCTAAGCGTGCGACGTGCCGGGTAAGACAACGTTATCTTTTCCATAGCAACCTCTTAATCAATGAGTGGCGATGCTGACGCGATCGATAAACAGCGTGGCGGCGAGTAAATCAGCCGCGCCGCCGGGAGACGCATTCAGCGCCAGCATCGCGCTATCCAGTTGTTGTAAAGCCTGACGACCCGCTATGTGCGCAGTGCCACCCGCCTGTAACACCGCGTGCGCACCACGTTGTAAGGTCAGCAAACCGTTCATACCTGAACGGTTGAGCACGCAGGTGTCACTGAGCGAGGTCAGAATCGCCATCAGCGCATCAAGCCGCGCCTCGGTTTCGTTGGCTCCAGATTCACGGCTGCGCCATAACTGCGGCAATGCCAGCTGCGTGATATGCGGAAAGCCCTGTTGCGCTTCTTCACGTGCGCCCGGCACCTGAAAGCGATGCACGGCACGTAACCCTTTACTGAAGGTTTTGGGTGCGTGGCGATCCGGTAAACAAGCCAGTTCAGCGGCACGAGTGCAGAGTTGATCGCTGCTTGCCTCACCGCCGCGCATCGCCGCCGCGCTGACCAGCAAACCTAATGCCCAGATGGCGCCACGATGGGTATTCACCCCGTCGGTGGCAGCCATCATCTGACGCTCCCCTTCGCGACCAAGGCGGCCAACGGTTTCGCGCAAAGCAATATCCGCTGGACGCTGCCAGCACTGTTGCGCCAGCGCATAGAAGGTCGGGGTCAGGCTGCGTGCAGAACGCTCCATCAGCGCCAGCGAGAGATCCTGATGTGCGCCGCTGCCGCGACGATCCACCAGCCCCGGCTTGGGCGTCAGGTTCACTTCTTCGATCAGGCAATCGGTGGCGTGCTGTGCCAGTTGATGCAGGTGACTTTCAACCGATTGCGGCGCAAGTCGTTTCATTACCAGCTCCGGAATTTTGCCGGTGGGTTGTAAAGGCCATCAGACCATTCGACCAGGTCGGCCACGCTACCGGCCGCCAGCAGCGAACGCGTGGCATCAGATCGGCGAATCCCAAGATCTTCCGGGAACACCACTTTGCCGCTGCGACGCAGTTCAGCGACGCGTTTGGCATCCACGCCCAGACCGATATCGGTAATACCGGCCACCGCTGCCACCATCGCCCGACGCTCTTCGAGGTCCTGCGCGCGATAGAGATAGGCAATACCTTCTTCGGTCAGCACATGCGTCACGTCATCGCCATAGATCATTACCGGCGCCAGCGGCATTCCAGAGTTTTTCGCCACTTCAATGGCATCGAGTTTTTCTACGAAGGTCGGCTTCACGCCTGCCTGGAAGGTTTCCACCATCTGCACCACCAGCTTGCGACCACGTTCCATGGCATCTTCGCCATTTTTCATTGCCAGCCAGGCGGCGGTGGCATGACGACGACCGTGCGGATCGTGGCCCATATTCGGGGCGCCACCAAAGCCAGAGAGACGACCACGCGTGACCGTTGAGGAGTTCGCCAGGCCATCGATTTGCAGTGTCGAGCCGATAAACATATCGACGGCATACTGACCTGCCAGCTGGCACATGGCGCGGTTAGAGCGCATCGAGCCATCGGCACCGGTAAAGAAAATATCGGGACGGGCGCGGATGTACTCCTCCATCCCCAGTTCACCGCCGAAGCAGTGCACGCTCTCGACCCAGCCGCTTTCAATCGCCGGGATCAGTGTAGGATGCGGGTTCAGCGTCCAGTGCTTACAGATTTTGCCTTTTAGGCCGAGCTGTTCACCGTAGGTCGGCAGCAGCAGTTCGATGGCGGCAGTATTGAAACCAATGCCGTGATTGAGCGATTGCACCTGATGTTCGGCGTAGATGCCTTTGATCGCCATCATCGCCATCAGGATGTGTTCCTGTTTGATCAGACGTGGGTCGCGTGTAAACAGCGGTTCGATAAAGAAGGGTTTGTCAGCTACTACTACGTAGTCGATCCACGAACCGGGAATATCCACGCGCGGCAGATCACACTCGTCGTCCACCAGTTCGTTAACCTGGGCAATCACAATCCCGTCATGGAAAGCAGCCGCTTCGACCAGTGCTGGCGTGTCTTCGGTACTTGGCCCGGTGTAGAGATTGCCTTTACGGTCAGCTTTGTATCCGGCGATCAGCGCGACATTCGGTGCGAGGTCTACGTAGAGGCGAGAGTAGAGTTCGATGTAGGTATGAATCGCACCGATTTCCAGCTGATCATCTTCCAGCAGCTGCGAAATGCGCAGACTTTGCGTGCCGGAGAAGGAGAAATCGAGCTTACGGGCGATGCCTTTTTCGAAGATGTCGAGGTGTTCACTGCGGCCCACGCTCGGCATGATCATATGAAGGTGGTGCACTTTTTGCGGATTGACCTCGGCCAGCATACGCGAGAGGAAATCGGCTTGTTTCTGGTTATTGCCTTCCAATACGACACGGTCACCTGGCGAGATTAATTTTTCCAGCATCTCGACCATGTGTTCAGTGGGTAACACTTTGCCCTGCACCGGCACGGACGCCTGCCGCCGCTGTTTTTCAATGCGGCGCGTATTCCACACTCGCGCCGTTTGTTGTCCTGATGACATGACTAACCTCCTGAATGAGCGAATATCTCGATGACGTCAATGCAGGAAAGTGTGGTCTTAAGCGGTGATGGCATCAATCAACCTGAAAGTGGGATCGTTAGCCTGAGAGTAATGATTGAGATGACAGAAATTTGCGGTTGGTCAACGATTGGTGGGAATATGTGTGAGTGTGCAAAATTTGACTGCGATGATATGCATATTCATGCATATGTAATTAAACATTAATATTCAAAGAGTGATCACAAAAATTGAAGAAAAGCTCATTCTTACACCATAACAGTAATGCGCTGATTTAAAGGTTATTGTTGCATTATTTCCCGGAGGTTATGATTACCTCACACCTTAACTTATTTCGAGCTAAATCATGAATCGATACAACGTTTCAAGTAGTGAGGGTAAGTATGAGAATGAGTCTTGCGAGCAGGTTCTTCAAAATAAACTTGGGATCACTAATGCTGAAGAAATGGATGGTGCCGAGCTGGTTTTGTTAGAGCAGCTCTATCGCTCAGTTTTCGAAGAACAATTTCCTATGAAACACATTGATGTGGCGATGATTAAATCCTGGCATCACCGTTGGTTAGGCAACATTTACGCATGGGCTGGACAAGAGAGGACAGTAAACATTAGCAAAGGCGGCTTTATGTTTGCGCCTTCCGCTCAATTGCCAAAACTGCTGAACGATTTCGATTCGAAGTATCTTTCAAAATACACGCCTTGCTCAATCATGAGCGAAGAACAACTCATCGAAGCAATTGCAATTACGCATGTCGAGCTAATATTGATCCATCCATTTAGAGAAGGTAATGGACGATTATCACGACTTTTAGCCGATGTGATGGCAGTTCAGGCTGGTTATAAGACCTTGAATTATCAAAGCTGGGAATGTAATAAAGCCCAATACATTTCAGCTATACATTCAGGTATGTCACTGAATTACGAGCCAATGCAGCATTGGGTATGGGAGGCATTGAGAAGCCACTAAGCCAGGCGAAGATGTGCGAATTTCTTTCGAGCGGCTTCAAGTGAGGCTTCAATTTTAGCTGATGGCTGCCCTGTTTCCACCGCCGTTGACGTTGCGACAGAGCGGGTAATGTCCGCACGAGATGGCTTTGCATAGGTGGCCTGCTCATTTCTGTTATTACTCATTTAGCCCTCTCCGTTTTGCGATTACCTTTCGGATACAACTTCATATTCTATCAAGCTTTAAAAATAACATCACATTTTTTCGATTCTGTTTCAAAAGGCCTATAAGAGCAAAATCGGCAGAATTTTAATGCCAGATGTATCGCGCCGCGGTAACGGCGCGATTGTTTAAATTACAACGGCTTATGCGCCGTCTCTTTTGCCTTCCACAAGGCAAACAGCGTAATCAGCAGCGCCAGCGTAACGTACATCGACACCCACAGCGTGCTGCCCATTTCTTTATAGAGCGTGGTGATGATCAACGGCGCAAATCCGCCGCCAACAATACCTGCCAGCGTGTAGGCCAGTGATGACCCGGCATAGCGAACGTGGCTGGGAAACTGCTCAGTGACGAACGCGGCCTGTGGGCCATACATGATCGCATGGATCAGCAGACCACCTATCACCGCCAGCACAATCAGCACCGGCTGCGTGCTGTCCAGGAGCACGAAGAACACGAACGACCAGATGATCGCCAACACTGCGCCGGTGATGTAAACCGGGCGGCGTCCCCATTTATCAGATAGCGCGCCAAACATCGGGACGGTGATCGCATTCCCTATTGCGCCCAACATCGTGGCCATCAAGGCCAGCGGGCGTGGCAGCTGTAATACGGTGGTGACGTACGTCAGGGTAAATACCACCACCAGCGCATAGAGCACATCGGAACCGATACGCGATCCCCCCGCAATCAGCAGCTGTTTCGGATAGTTGACGAATACCTCTTTTAGTGGCGTATGCGTCGTTTTATCTGCAGCCTGCATCGCGACAAAGGTCGGTGTCTCTTCCACGCCACGACGCAGCCACAATCCAAATAGCACCAGCAACAGACTCAGCAGGAATGGAATGCGCCAGCCCCATGCCTGGAACTGATCGCCGCTCATCATCACCGTCACCAGGGTGATAAACCCGGTGCCAATCAAGGTTCCGCAGGAAGGCCCCACCTGTGCAAAAGATGCATTACGCCCACGTTTATCAGCATCACCGTGCTCCATCGACAGTAAAACGGCACCCGCCCATTCACCGCCCAGCGCAATGCCCTGCACAAAACGCAGCGCGACCAACAGCACCGGACTCCAGATGCCCCACACCGCATAGCCTGGCAGCAAGCCCATTAAGGCGGTGGTGACGCCCATGATCACCAGCGTGATGATCAACACGGCTTTGCGCCCTGCGACATCCCCCAGATGACCAAACACAAAACCGCCCAGCGGACGTGAAATGTAACCTACCGCATAGGTCGAAAACGCCAGAATGGTGCCAACCAGCGGATCAAAACTGGGGAAGAACACATGGTTAAACACCAGTGCCGCCATAATGTTGTAGACGGTGAAGTCGTACCATTCCAGCGCGGTGCCGATGGAACTGGCCGCGGCCAGGCGCCCGGTTTTCGACGCCGTCCGCTTATCACGCACCGTCTGCTGCAATGAAGAGTCTGTATTAGCCATGTGCCAACTCCTGTTTGGTTAACTGCCAGCTAAAGGCATAGCGTTGAACATCGCCGGTCATCAATTCCGCCGCGTGTGCGGCCAGTTGGTCACAGCTTGATGCGTCACTGCAGTGAATCAGTAGCATCGGTAGCATCTGCCGCTGTCCTTTACTCTCCATCGGCAACGGAGAACTGAGCACCACATCCGGGGTGAGTAAACCGGAGGCAACATAGCCCGGGGTATGGCTAATTTGCTGCTGCCACGCAGTCAACACGCTGGCATCCAGCGCTTTCAGCGTCACCACCGCCAGATGGGTGCCGGTGCCTTTGCCATGCTTGTGAGTGACCGCGCTGACCCGACGCATGGGATTAACCATCTTTTGCAGGTTCTTCACTGACCATTCGGTCTGGCGGGTGAAGGCCGCGTGATAATCCGCACTGGTAAAGGCTTCCAGCGCCTCGGTTTCATACAGGCCAAGATATTTGCGCTCGGCATGGATAGCCTGATAGCGCGTTCCGCTTAAGAAGCCACGAATCGCGACGCGCTCTTCTACATGTTCATGGTCATACCATTGGTTGAAGTCCGCTTCGTCTTCAGCGCCAATATTAGTGGCGACAAACAGCATGCCGTGGGATTGAGTCATCATCAGGATCTCCAGTTGAGGGCAGTTTCCACGGCGAGCGACCAGCTGATTAAGCGGGCGTCATCACCATGAACAGAAGCAAGGCTTAGGCCAACCGGCGCACTACCGGTTTGATGGCAGGGTAAAGAGAGTGCACAGCCGTCCAGCATGTTGATTACGCTGGTGTTACGCAGCATCAGCGCGTTGACTTCCATGTACTGCTGCGCATCTTCCAGAGAAGCGAGGGTCGGTGCGATGCGCGGAACGGTGGGCATGAGTAAGGCGTCAAAGTCTGCCAGCGCGCTATTAATGCGGTGCTGCCACGCTTTGCGCTGTTGATGAAGTTCACTGGCATCTTGCTCCGTCAGCAAACTGCCGCGCTGCACACGCACTAACACTTGAGGATCGTAAGCTTCGGGTTGCGCCAGTGCGGATTGTTGATGCCACTGCCATGCCTCGTAAGCAGTAATGCCGCCACGCGCATTCATAATGTTCAACTCATCCAGCTCTTCAAGCGGCAGTGCAATGAGGGTGGCCCCCGCCTGTTCCAGCACCGCGATAGCGTGCTTCCAGGCCAGCGCAACGTCTTCGTCCAGTCCCTCCAGCACGCGGGTCTGCGGGATAGCGAAACGAGCACTGCGTAACTCCACCTGCTGGAGTTCAAGCGGCTGTTCCGCGATGACACTGTCCAGCAGCCAGCAGCTGCGCACGTCATGGGCAATCACGCCGATGCTGTCGAGCGAGGCAGAGAGCGGTAACGTACCCACCTGGTTGATGCGATTCGCGGTGGGTTTAAAGCCGGTCAAGCCGCATAGCGCAGCAGGAATGCGCACCGAACCACCCGTGTCAGTGCCGATAGCGCCCAGGCACATGCCGTCTGCCACGGCGACAGCCGCACCAGAAGAAGAACCACCCGGAATGCGTTTGTCTTCGCGACGCCACGGATTGGCCGGCGTGCCGTAATGCGGATTGATGCCCAACCCGGAAAAGGCAAATTCGGTCATGTTGGTTTTACCGACAATCGCCGCCCCTGCGTGATGTAAGCGATCGACTACATGGGCATTCGCTGCCGCCGGTTCTGCATTCAGGAGCAAATGTGAACCCGCCGTGGTTGGCTCGCTTTGCACATCAAACAGATCTTTGATGCTGACAGGCAGCCCATCAATAGCACTGAGGGCTTGCTGGGTTTGCCAGCGTGCACTCGCTGCTGTTGACTGTTGAGCTGCCTGGGTGGCATAGCGGGTGGTGAAAACAAGATCCCCCTCTTTTAACGGATCCTGCGCTGCGCGCAATGCCGATTCAGTGAAAACCTCAGGAGACGCGTTACCGGCCTGAAGCTGCTGACTTGCTTGCCAGAGTGTGGTCATTAGCATGCTCCTTAAGCGACCACTGGCAGCGCGCCAGTGCAGTAAGCGTGTTCCAGCGTGCGGTTCAATTGGGGATCGTGCAGCGCCATGCGGAATTCACTGGAGGGACGAATACCGCCAATCGCACCCAGCGTGCCGCAGGACATCGCCAATCCTTCTTTAGCCGGGCTGTCGTTCAGATAGCGGGACAGCAGATCTTGTGGTGTCAGTAATGAGGCCAGCGTACCCTGCTGATAAACCACCCATTCGCCCTGCTCTTTTATCCACGAGGTCAGCTCCAGCGTATCCCAGTGCTCAACTACCTCGCTCATGCGCCAGGCTTTGCTGGCAACCGGTTTAATACAGGCCTGTTTGGAGAGGGCAACGCTGAAAGTTTCCAGATAACGGTCGGTGTGATCAGAAGTCAGCGACACCCACCATTCGCCCCGATGGAAAAACACAAAGGGCTCAGCTTCCCCGGAGGTTTCATTGCCGACCACTTCCAGCAGTGGCTGTTGGCTCAGTTGATTGGTCGCAACCCGGTAAAACAACGGTACTGCACCGGGAGCGGGCACGCCCAGTGCCTCAAGCTCCCTGATATGGTGCAACACCGCATCACTATCGCGTCCGGCCCAACCCGCAATAATGAAATGGGAAACCTCGACATCGAGCGTGCTAGCGGCTTTATCGCCGGTTGTGAACTGAAGGTGCATGTGATGATCTCCATTTGAAAAATCACTGTGAAATTTCACTGTGTTTTCAAACTAGCGATTTTCATGCCAGATTTTTGTGTAATATGTCTCATTGGCAAAAAAAGGAACGTCGTGATGAGTGAGTCAGTTACTGAAAATGTGAACCCAGCCAGCCGGGAAAAGAGCCTCTCTTTAAATGAACAGGCTTATCTGGCGTTCAGGCACAAGCTCATCACGCTTCGCTACAAACCAGGGGAGTATTTAAATACCGCTCAGGTGATGGATGATTTGGCAATGGGTCGGACGCCGATCAATCAAGCGATTCATCGGCTGGCCACCGAGGGGCTGTTGCAGATCATCCCGCGCAAAGGCGTGATGGTGGCACCTTTGTCGATAGATGATGCACTGGAGTTAATTGAGGTGAGATTGGTCAATGAAACCCTGTGTGTTGAACTAGCCAGTCAGAAAGTCATTGATTCACACATTCAACAGCTGCGCGAACTAAACCAGCAAATCGCCAGAGCGAGCGAATCACGTAGTCGCGAAGAAATGATGTTGCTGGATCGCGAATTTCATCAGGTGCTGGCCGATATCGCCGGAAACAGTCGGCTGTCAGATATTCTGAGTGTGATTCATGCGCAGGCACAGCGCTTTTGGGCGACAACGTTGTCCAATGTTGTCCATATGGATGAAGTCATCGCGGAGCATAATGAGATTATTGACGCGCTGGAATCCGGTGACACGCAACGAGCGGCCGATGCCGCACGGGCTCATATTTTCTCGTTTAAGCGAGCCCTGCTCTCGACCTGACTTCTCCGGAAATTTTCCACATGGCGAGGTGTTAAGCGCTTTTGCTGACAAGGCGCCCAGCAACCGACTCGCGGTGACTGGGCGATTCAATTTTGCTGTCGAATTTAGCGGCGACTTGAAATTTTTCTGCTGTAAAAGCGCTTTTTCTTTTTACCATGAACGATGGCATAAATAGAAAATGCCAGCACTAAACATAATACAAAAACCAAAACCAGCTGTGACATGACCCGCCTTATTATTGTTTACAGACAATACCTTTCGCAATATAGATCAGTGCTCGCTCAGAGAATGAACTCCTGATATGCAAACGCCTTTTGCAGTATGAAAAGTTGTTTTTTATCGTTGAATAACTTCTGTTCATCAGCGATGCAATATCCGCAATCTCAACACCCAATGATTTCATGTAGATGATTTGCATACTTTGCAGCGATAACCTGACGGCTCTACTTTCATGCAGTATCACCGCACTCATGATGTAACACAGTAGTGCATTGGCTGATGATCTTAGCGAAACAAAATGAATACGGGAATAGATCTCGTAATTGTCGTTATCCTGCGTCAGCACAAAAATAAATGCGCGTTCGCCGTATCTTTTTCTTAATACGAAAACATCATTCATTCTTGCCTCCAGAGACATCGAGCAGGCATTGACGATAATGATGGTACTGCCGGTTGGTTGCTGTGGAAATCTCTCACGCATCATGGCTGAAATGCCGGCTACGGTATATTGGCAATCTGAATACAGCACGAGCGAAGTCGTTCCCAGATTAAGTACCCTGGCGTTAGTAAGTGGCATACGAATACTCACGCAATGTTGCAATGAATTAGGTTTTTTCTGATTTACATTGGACTTAAGTCTCAAAAAAATCATACACCTTTCATATCTTGCCGCGCAGGGTTATTTCATTTTGCTTGCGTGTTCTTAGCGGAATGCTTACGCACCAGCAATAAGACATGCCGATGCGGGGTGATTTATTCAAATAATTGGGGTTTGGAAAGGAAATAATCTTCGATAAATTTGAATATGAAGAATTTGGCACGCCGTTGCTAATGAACTTTACGTGCCACTCTAAAATGGTGTCTGCGTGGCAAGCGTTGCGCTGCTAACGGCAGCGCACCCATTTATTTCACGCTCATCAGCCGCTCATCCGCCCCGATTTTACGTGGAGCTGACGGATTGATATCGCAATTACGCGGCAGCAGTACCGTAATAATGCCGGCCACCACCAGCGATCCCGCCAGCCAGCACACCGCCACACTCTGCCCATACAGCATCGTCATTATGCCGACCAGGTACGGCCCGCAGAATCCGCCCAGATTACCCAGCCCGTTGATGACGCCACGCGCACCTCCCGCGACTTCTGGCGAGGCGATACGGCCGGGAATCGACCAGAAAGGGCTGGTTGCCGCTTTCAGGAAGAAACCGCACACCACCAGCGCGATATAAGACGCGACGATATTACTGTGCAGCACCACCGATGCCAGCAGCGCAGCGGCGAAGCAGAACAGGGAAACCATCACCCACAAACGGCGTTTTCCTGTGCGGTCGCTGAGCCACGAAATCGCATATATCCCAAGAATAGTGGCAACAAACGGGATTGCCGCTAACAAGCCGACCCCCGCCATATTCGTGCCGGTGAGATTTTTCAGGATGCTCGGTAGCCACAGCGTGTAACCGTAATCGCCGGTCTGGTAGAAGAAGTTCAGTGCCACTAACTTCATCAACCCCGAATTGCGGAACACGGCTTTCAGTGGCGCTTTGCTGACCGGTGCCGCATTGCTATGCACCGCACGATCGCGCGCCAGTTCGCGTAACAGGTACTCTTTTTCACGCGTGGGCAGCCAGCGCGCCTCTTCCGGCCGATCGGCGATCACCAGCCACCACACCAGCAACACCGCTGCAGACAGCAATCCTTCGATAATAAACAGCCAGCGCCAGTCGAGTACGTTGATGATGTAACCCGAGATCGGCGCGGTAAACATGCCACCCAACGGCGCGAACATCATCACGAAGGCGTTGGCGCGTCCGAGTTCTTTTTCCGGGAACCAGTTGCTGACCATGGTGAGCACCACTGGCAGCATACCGCCTTCGGAGATACCCAGCACAAAGCGCAGCGCCAGCAGTTGATAGTGGTTGGTGACAAAGCCGGTGGCAATTGACACCACCATCCACGCGATCAGTGACCAGGCGATAAAGCGTTTACCGCTGCCGTTCACCGCGATACGTCCGCCCGGCACCTGTAAGAACAGGTAACCAATAAAGAAGATGCCGCTGACCATACCGGCCATTTGGCTGGTGATCGCCAGGTCCTGATCCATGCCGCCCGGCAGCGCAAAGCTGATGTTTACGCGGTCCATAAACGAGATGATGCAGGTAATTAAAATCGGGGCAATAACGCGATACCAACGTGTTCCGGGGATTTTCTCGTGCATAACGCCCTCTCTCTTTGCGCAACCATGCGTAAGCTCTATGGCTTCTTATTAAAGAGAGTTTGGTAATAATTATTGCGATCCTAATCACTGGGATGAATGTTAAGAAACTGTGTTACTTACGGCGTGATCGCAGGGGCAAAATTCTCCGGTTTTAGAGCCATCAAGCGCAGCCATACGATTTTTGGCGGGATGATTGATTAGGATTGGTGGCTGAAATAGCAGGTGTAACCTGATGCCGTAACATGGCATGCAACAAGGTCGCCATAAGAGGCGACCTTGCGGAGGTTAATGCAGTTTGTCGTGTGCGCATTCATGCGCACCTGGAATCAATCTACACGCCTGCGACGCATCAAGCACCACACGACAATCACCACCAGCAACACAATGATCGCGCCAATCATACCCGGCAACATCATCGGTTGCAGACGCGCCAGCAGCGGTGGATGACCGCCCTTTCTCACCCACGCCACATCACCCGCCGTCACGGTAACCTCGGCATTGCCGTAATGCGCTAACACGAAGTTACTGATATTGGCGACCTGCTGGTCATTCAGTTTGTCGACATAGGACGGCGAACTGAAGCCCGGCATCAGCACCTGGTGATCGGCGGTGTCACGTTGCACACCAAACAAAATGGCAGAGATCAGGTTGTTCGGATTACGCAGCCCGGTTGCCGTGTTGTGGAACAGTGATGGATAAGCCTGATTAGCACTGCCCGCGCCATCCGGCTGGTGACAGCTGGCGCAGTTGCCGCTGAACAGCGCCGCGCCGTTGTCCAGCGAGTGATTGGCGTTGTTCGGATTGCGCCCACGCACGCTATTTTCCACATCATGAGGCGCGCCGTAGCTGAAGGCTGGAATAGTGTCGCCTTCATCACGAATCGGTGCGGTGCCTTTCAGGTAAGTGGCGATAGCATGTAAATCGCCCTCCGGCAGATACTGCAGGCTGTGCTCAACCGCTTCCGCCATACCGCCCGCCGCCTGGTTTTTGCCCGGTGCGCGTCCGGTTTTCAGATACTGCACCAGCTCGTCATCACTCCAGCCGCCAATACCGCTCACCTCATCCGACGTGATGTTTGGCGCATACCAGCTACCCAGCGGTCCGCCTGCCAGCGGACGATCCTGCTGCTCCTGCATCATAAATCCGCGCGGTGTGTGGCAAGTATTGCAGTGTGCCAGTCCGTTGACCAGATAGTTACCGCGATTCCACTCCGCGCTTTTGCTGCCATCGTTCTGCCACATCTTGTCGTTGGCGAACATCATGTTCCAGAAACGCATGCTAAAACGCAGGTTGAATGGGAATGGTAAATCGGTCTGCGGGTTGTGCTGCGCCTGCGCTTTGACGCCATGCATCATGTAGTAGTAAAGCGCGTGCAGATCTTCATCGGTCATCATGCTGTAAGAGGTATATGGCATCGCCGGATAGAGTTGCGCGCCGTCCGCGCGTACACCGTGCCGCACCGCCTCGGAGAACTGGGCCTCGCTATAATTGCCGATGCCGCTGCTATCCGGCGTAATGTTGGTGGCGTAAATGGTGCCCATTGGCGAAGCAATACCGTATCCACCGCTGTAAGCGGTTTTACTGCCCGGCGCAGTATGGCACGCCTGGCAATCAGACGCGGTGGCAACCTGTTCACCCTGACGCAGCAAATTCACGTCAAGTGTTTCCGCTTGTGCGCCAAACGCCATCAGCGCGAATAAGCTACCTGCAAGCAGCGTTTTCATGCGAACTCCTTCATACGCAGGCTGATGTCATGTGCCGCTTTCAGGCCCAGTGCCGCCATGGTCAGCGTACTGTTAACCACGCTGGCGGAAGGGATCGCACCGCCGCCCGGCAACCACAGGTTCTCATGATCAAACGCACGGCAGTTGCCATCCACGACTGCATCTTTGCCGCTTTTGCCCATGATCACGCCGCCCATGATGTGGTTGTTGGCATTAAGACCTTTACTGATGGCGAACTCTTTGCCGTTAAACAGCTTGCCGATTTTCTCCAGCTGTTCGTGCGACACTTCCGCGCCCTTACGCACGTAATCCCCGACGTCGTAATAGATATCGGGACACGCCAGACCGTGCGGATCTTTGCGGGTTTTACTCAGGGTGAGACGGTTTTCCGGATCCGGTAGCGGTTCGAGGCTGATGGAGATATCGACGCTGTGCACCGAGCGATAGCGAATCTCCTCATCCAGCGCTTTGCCGACCAGACCCTTTTTCAGCGCCTGTTGCGTGGCGGCCACTACGCGCGAAATGTTATTCAGAATCATTTTGTTAGCCGAGTAATCCCGACGGAACTCGCCATCGCGATAGCCGACCATACAGCTGCTCTGCGCCGGTCCACGTCCCAGCCATACCGGTTCTTCAGTGAGGAATGAGCAGTGGAAACCGGAGTGATCCATCATGTTACGACCGACCATATCGGAACCGTTGGCGATGCCGTTCGGGTTTCCGCCGTTGGCCGCCAGCAGCAGCAAACGTGGGGTTTCGATACCGTTACAGGCCAGAGCGAAGGCCTTACCGCTGGCTTTGTGCGAGGCGCCAGACGCATCTTTCCAGTGCACGGCGGTGATGCGGTTATTGCCATCAGTATCGATTTTGTAAACTACCGCTTCGGCCAGCACCACTGCGCCATTCCGCTCGGCGCGTTCAATGTGGTGGATGCCGTTGTACATCGCGCCGATCGGGCAGATCGGTTGGCAGTTATTGTTGCCGCAGCAGGTTGGACGCCCTTCCCACGGACGCGTACTGCGCCCTTGTGGAATCGGCACCAGGTTGTAACCGTGCGGATTCACCACGCTAGCGAAATAGTTATCACCGTGGGCAAACGGCACCATATCCATCGGGTACGGCTGGCTGCGTTCAACCGGCGACTGCATATGCGGATCGTTTGGCCCCGCCACACCAATTTCATTTTCCGCGCGGCAATACCACGGCTCCAGTTCGTCATAGCTGATTGGCCAGTCACGCCCCACACCGTATTTTGACTGCATCACAAAATCGCTCGGGTGATGACGCCAGCACGATGCCGCCCAGTGCCAGGTGGTGCCGCCTACGGTGCGCAAATAGCCCTGCTGAAAACTGGACGCGTTAGGGCCGGTCACATTGACATAGTTGTTCGGCGGGAAGTAAAGCGGCGCGGGCGCGAATTTGGACTGCGGATACAGTCCCTGGAAATCTGACCCAGCGCGATTCGCAAACGGCATGTTGCGCCAGTTTTCTACCGCTTGCGCGCGGTCAATGCGTAAACCTGCTTCCAGTACCAGCACCGAGTAGCCCTGACTGACGAGTTCGTTCGCCATCAATCCACCGACCACACCTGAGCCCACAATCACAATGTCCGCGGAGGCATCACCCTGCGCAGTAAAAGTTGGTTTTTTCATGATTTTTCGTCGTTTTAGTTTTGAGGAAATTACAACTGTTCGATATGACCGTCGTGCTCATCCGGCACCGGTGCGGTCCACCAGATGGGTCCATTGCCGCAGTAAGTCGGCACCACCAAACCATCGCTGACCGTCTGGTACATCAGCGCCTGTTTGTAAGCCACCAGCGTGCCGTGATAGTCATCCCCTACCGTGCCGGTGTACCAGGCCGTGACGATTTGATAGAGGAAATCGTGCAGTCCTGCGCTGCTGGCTTTTGCCAGAAAATCCTGGGCGGTGATTTCTGAAGTTATCAGCGCATCGAGCTGCGCAACACGCGGCACAAATTGCGTGTCACGCTGCGCCAAAACTTCATAAAAGCGCGCGGCAAGAGCCACATCCAGTTGCTTGTGTTCGGTGATCGCCTGCGAGATGCGAACGAACTGTTTCACCGCGTCGCTGGCATGAATCACGCTAGCCGCAAACGCCCGCCCCGGAAGGGCTGCGACCGCACCAGTCACGGTTAATCCGAGTGTGGCAAGCAGGAATTCCCTGCGAGTGGAACCGGTTCCATTTTTAGATGCAGAAACGGTTTCGGGTGCAAAATGTCGTTTCATGGGGTTACCTGATGCTGAGACAAAAGAGGAGAAAGCCAAACGGCGCTATCCTAACGATTTCGTTGCAAAACTGTTATCAGGATTTGAACGAAATCCCATTAAAGGGTGTGGTTTTAGCTCTAAATGATAATTTAGGTCAAAAATTGTTGGGTTTAGGATAGTTGCGAGGAGGGATTGAGTGTGGGTAAAAATTAATCACACAGACAGTTGAACGCTATTAAGGTTATGATGATATTCAATAATCAACATAACCAAATCAGGAGTTCCTCCATGAGTCTCATCGAACAACATGCAGGGGTTTCCACATTGATTGGCACCCCTAAAGAAGTCAAAACACGGTTAGGAAAATCTCAGGCTAATCAGGTGTTAGTGGTGTCCTTCGATAACATCAGCAACCTGCGTGTGCTCAGTACGCTGACAGAAAATATTTCTACTGTAGCTTCAACCATGTTTGAAGTTTTTAAAGAGCGGCAGGAGAAGCAGTCACTCGAGATATTGGTTGGATCGATGCTGCCCAAGGCCCCTGCCTCACCACATCTGATGAAAGAAGCGGCCATGCTGTTGCAAGCACGTAAAGCCGTGTTGGAAAGTGGGAACTGGTTAACCGCCGCTGACGTCTCGCAGTTAGCCGGTTTGAGTACTACCAATCCCAGTGCTCAACCGAATAAATGGAAAAAAAGCGGCCAGATATTTGCGATTCACCACAATGGCATGGATTACTTCCCGGATTACGGTCTGGATCGCAATACGCAATTCCGACCATTGAAAGCGCTCTCTGAGGTGTTGAAGATATTCGCAGATCATAAAGATGGTTGGGGAATCGCGTTCTGGTTCTTGTCAGTGAACAGCTTTCTTGGTGGTCAACGCCCACAGGATATGTTGGCAAAACACTCAGAGCGGGTGATTGAAGCCGCAAGGGACGAAATCGAAGGGGTTGGACATGGATAAACTGCCAGAGCAAATGAAGGCTCAGCCCCTCTGCATGAATAATTCATTGACGTTGGTAAATGACATTTAGTTCGATAATACAATTATTGACCTGGATATAAGAAATACGAGGCTGATAGATACCGGTCAATAACAGCGCCGGATTTCGTTCAATTAAATAACCCTGTAATTAAAATAGCCACATATCGCTTATTAGTCTTATTAGTCTTATTAGTCTTATTAGTCTTATTAGTCTTATTATTTTATTCCGGTTCTTAAATGTGTTCTGATGATGTTATTGCCACTCCCATGGATTGAGCAACATAACGCCTGGTCCTTCAAAGTCCCTGGTATTTCGCGTAACTACAGTCATATCATGACGAAAGGCAGTGGCCGCGATCATTGCATCATTCGCGGAACGTTGGTCGGGTACATGGAGGCTCGCACAATAAATGGCAGTTTCGGCATCAAAAGGCAGTATACGGCCTGAAAACTCACGTAATACCACTGATGCAAACCATTCGCGTAGCATTTCTCCCTGACGCACATCCTTTCGCAACACCTGAAGGATGCCTTTTTCGATCTCCATAATCGTAATCGCTGATATGAACATATCACCCGCATCTACCGTATCCGTCCAGTTGGATACTTGTGGATCAATTTTGGGCGTCCTTGCCTTACGCATTTCCGAAATGACATTGGTATCAAGCAAATATCTCATGAAAAATCCACATCCCTGAAGTCTATGTCCACTCGTTGAGGATCAAAATCGATATCAGCGACACCGGGCATAGCAAGTGCATCCTGGATATTGCGTCGTGTACCCGTTAGCTTTTTATATTCCTCAAACGTCATCAATACGTGGGCTGGTTCTCCGCGATCAGTGATGTATACAGGGCCTTCCTCCGCCAGTTTTTTCGCAGCTGATACCTGCTGATTGAACGAACGGCTCGAAATTGTTGAGATACCCATAACAGCCTCCTGAGAATGTAGAAACATAACTACATGATACGTCAGCTGCACAATATTTCAACACCATGCTGAAAATAAGCATGTTTCAAGGGTACTGGAAATCTAGCTGATTGAAGTTCAAGAAAAATAAGAATAGCGGTGATAAATCAGCAGCGGCGTTTTCACATCCTCCGGCAGGCGCTCACTCAACGGCTGCTCAAATATCGCCAGGCACTGCTCGATCTCGCGCCGCATGTCATGCCCCAGCACCATATCCATGGTCCCTTTCTCCAGCAGCAAGCGACTCGATTCACTCAACTCATGCCCGGTGAAAATAACCTGTTCCTGCACGCCAAACGCTTCCAGCGCTTTCGCCACGCCTTCGTTGCCGCCCGCCGTATTATAAATCCCGGCCAGAGGCTTTCCCTCTTCCAGCCACTTTTTCACACTGTGCCAGGCGGTTTCGGCTTCGTCGTTAATGTTGACGCGATCGCGAATCGTCAGCCACGGGAAAGCCTCTCGCAGCACGCGACGAAAGCCGATCTCGCGCTCCTCCTGGGTGCGATAGGTCGAACTGCAAATCAGCAGAATATTGCCTGGTTGCTGCGGCGGCAGCATGCGGCCCATAAACCAACCGGCAGTCGCGCCTGAAGCGGTCTGATCGATACCCACATAAGCAGTACGCCGCGAATTGGGCAGATCGCTGGTGAGGCAAATCACCTGCACACCATCATCAATGGCGGTTTTAACCGCACGGTTGATCTTCACGTCATCGCGACACACCAGAATAATGCCGCTGGCTTCAGTAGCGCGGCGTTCAATCAGCTTGCTAAAGCGGTCAGCGTGGAATTGCGCACTCGGTAGCGTATCCAACGTGATGTGCAGTTGTGGACGTTCGCGCATTACCGCTCGTGCATGAAACTCAAGCTGCGCGACAAAGCTGGTGCCGGATTCACACACAATCGCGATACGTTTTGCCGCTCCGCGAGGGTCTTCTGTGTCACTCAGCCCTAACCGCACCATGGCATTTTCAACTTTCTTGCGCGTCACCTCGCGCACGCCTTGCCGTCCATTGATCACGCGGTCAACGGTGGCGGGACTGACGCCCGCTTCCTGCGCGATGGCTTTAATGGATGGCGATTTCCAGTTTTGCAGCGTCATGATATTTCCTGATGTCCTTCACCTCATGGATGAAACAGTAGCTTGATAAGGCACTGATAATCAAATTGTTATAACTCCATGAATCCAGAGAACAATCATATTATTGAGGTCATTAACCTCAAATTTTCATGTGATCGGCCTCATCCTTTTAGCATCCGTTTCAGGCTTTGCTTTGACTTAAAACTTCACCAATACGCTTAATAGCGCCATCACCTGTCGCCCTCATAGGAATTAAAAAATGCTCAATGTTGCTCTCTTAGGTGCTGGCCGTATTGGACAGATCCACGCTGGGAATATCGCCGCGCATCCGCAATGTCGTCTGGCGTATGTGATGGATGTCTACGCCCCTGCTGCTAATGTGCTGGCAGAGAAATACGGTGCCAAAGTGGCAGATCTCGACACCATTCTGGCGGACAGTTCGGTTGATCTGGTGGCGATTTGCAGCGCCACTAACACCCATGCAGATTTGATTGAAGCCGCCGCGCGCGCCAAAAAAGCCATCTTCTGTGAGAAGCCGGTGGATTTGAGTTTGCAGCGCGTGCAGAGCTGTTTAGCCACGGTGCGTGAAGCAGGCGTGCCATTGATGGTTGGCTTTAACCGACGTTTTGACCCGAGCATGGCCCATTTGCAGGCGTGTCTGCGTGATTGTGAGATTGGTGAAACCGAACTGGTGACCATCAGCTCACGCGATCCGGGTGCACCACCTGCCGAGTACGTTAAAGTCTCTGGCGGCCTGTTCCGTGATATGACGATTCATGATTTCGACATGGCGCGCTGGTTGTTAAATGAAGAGCCGGTATCGGTATATGCCAGTGCAGCGGCGCTGGTTGATCCCGAGATTAAAGCGCTGGGCGATGTCGATACCGCCGTTGTCACCCTCACTTGCGCCAGCGGCAAGATGGCGGTGATCACCAACAGCCGTCGTGCCAGCTACGGCTACGATCAGCGTATTGAAGTACACGGCAGCGAAGGGATGTTGCAGGTAACGAATCAGCTGGAATCACAGCTGGTGAAATCCGTGGCAAATGGCGTGGTGGCGCAGAAGCCGCAGCACTTCTTCCTGCAGCGTTATGCCGATGCTTACCGCAATGAACTGGCGACCCTCATTGAGGCGCTGGCAAAAGGCGAAGGCCAGTACCCCGGCGGGAATGATGGGTTGCAGGCGTTGTTGCTGGCGGATGCAGCGCTGGAGTCATTGAAAACCGGCAAACCGGTCGCACCGCAGTCGCTGTTGTAAGGCGGTGCTGATGAGGGGCGAACCCTGGTCCGTCCCTTCGACCACTCCCCATCAAGATGGAAGCTTGATTGAAAGCTCACTTAAGCTAAAGCAAACCGGCCAGAACGAGCCACATGCAGCAGTATGTTGCTCATTCATGGCAGCGTTAAGAACTAAAACGCATATGCTTCAGGGCGTCCGTTAAGACGCCCTGGCTTGTTTTAACGCTGTGGATGATTCACTTCCAGCGGACGCAGGTCGAATAGCAGCACTTCTGCGTTATCGCCCTGGGCGAAGTGCAATGCGCTCTCATTACGCACTCGCGCACCGTCACCTTCTTTGAATTTCACACCATTCACTTCGATGCTGCCGCGCGCCACATGAATATAGGCGTAACGATCGGCATCCAGTGCGAAAGTCTGCTGCTCAGCACCATCAAAGAAACCGGCATAGATGCGGATATCCTGACGTACGCTCAGGCTGCCCTCTTTCCCCTCCGGCGAGATAATCAAACGCAGTTGCCCGCGTTTCTCGCTCTCTGGCACGGAGATCTGCTGATAGCCCGGCTGGGTATTGTGCTCGCCCGGTACAATCCAGATTTGCAGGAAGTGCACGTTATCGCTCTTCGAGTGGTTGAACTCGCTGTGCGTCACACCGCTACCCGCGCTCATCAACTGCACATCACCGGGGACGATCACCGAGCCGGTGCCCATTGAATCTTTATGCTCCAGCGCGCCGTCCAGCACATAGGAGATGATCTCCATATTGTTGTGTGGATGCGCACCAAAGCCACGACCCGGTGCGACACGGTCGTCATTGATTACCAGCAGATCGGAGAAGCCGGTCTGTTTAGGATCCCAGTAATTCGCGAAGGAAAAAGTGTGATGTGAATTCAGCCAACCGTGGTCACCCACTCCGCGTTGTTCTGACAGACGTTGTTCAATCATGGTTTGCTCCTCAAATGTGCGGTGGAAAGACGCTTGCCCTTCCGAATGAGGATAAGTATACGTAAACTAATTTGCCCAACAATGCGCTAACCTGACAATGACTGTCACCGAAAAGTGGACAATATGCAGATAGAAGATCTTCGTATTTATGTCGCCGTAATTAAAGCCGGTAACTTCACCGCCGCCGCCGAACAGTTGATGCTGTCGAAGCAATACGTCAGCCGCCGTATTGCCGCGCTGGAGGAATCACTCGGTGCGCGTCTGCTGAATCGCAACACGCGTAAACTGTCGGTGACGGATAACGGCCAGCTCTTTGCCCAACATGCGCAACGTATTCTCGATGATGTGCAGGAAGCCCAGCAGGCGGTATCTGGCCGGCAACAGGTGTTGCAGGGCAGCTTTCGTCTTAGTGTTCCGATGTCGTTTGGCATCAGCCATTTGTCACCGTATATCGCCGAGTTCCTCAGTCAGCATCCCGGATTGCAGTTCCAGGTGGAGTTGGCGGACCGCTACGTCGATATGGTCGGCGAAGGCTTTGATATGGCGATCCGCATTGGCACCCTGCCCGATTCCAGCCTGATCGCCAAACGTCTGGGCGTGTTTCGCCGCGTGATCTGTGGCAGCCCGTCATACATTCAGGGCGCGGGCGCACCACGTGAACCAGAGGATCTGCTCAATCACGCTTGTTTGCGTTACGGGCGAGAAAGCCAGACCGGCTGGGAACTGTTTAACGGTGAACAACGCAAGGTGATGGCGGTGCAAGGCCCGATGGTGAGCAATAATGGCGAGATGCTGCGTGATGCGGCAGTGGCTGGATTGGGGCTAATTCTACTGCCGGAGTTTATCGTGGCACCGGCCTTAGCCAGCGGTGATTTGATGACCGTGCTGGATGAGTGGCAGCCTTCCTCACTCAACCTGAACGCGCTCTATCCACAGCATCGTCAGCGCAGCGAAGTGAATCGAGTATTTATGGCGTTTTTGCAGGAAAAGTTGGCAGGATAATGAAACGGGCGACCTGATGGCCGCCCGATAAGAATCAACTAGGCGCTTTCATGCGCAAACGTAATCGACTTTCTCCGTGCATCGCGCACCGCGATACCATGGATCAACAAGCCCAACACCGCCAGAATCGCACCGACCCAACCAGTGGACTGCCAGCCAAGGCCCGCAGAAATGGTCACGCCACCCAGCCATGCGCCGAGCGCATTCGCCAGGTTAAATGCTGAGTGATTCAACGCCGCCGCCATAGTTTGCGCATCGCCCGCCACATCCATTAAACGGATTTGCAGCACGCTCGCCAGGGCCACCATGGTACCGACCAGCATCACATTGAGTGAACCGGCAAACGCATAGTGAGCGGTAAACACAAAGGCGCTCAGCACCAGCACCGACCAGATAAGCACCATGCGAATGGTTTTCTCCAGTCCACGATCCGCCAGACGACCACCCACCACGTTGCCGATAATC
The DNA here is from genome assembly GCF_011752685.1 of Candidatus Pantoea communis. NCBI lineage: Bacteria > Pseudomonadati > Pseudomonadota > Gammaproteobacteria > Enterobacterales > Erwiniaceae > Pantoea > Candidatus Pantoea communis. Next base: position 153,165 of record NZ_VWXC01000003.1, on the reverse strand, counting down.
ATGCCGAGTCCAAACAGCGCCAGCACCACCGGAATCCAACTCACCGGCATTTGTGCCAGTTCGGTCAGCGTAGGTTTCACGTAGCTGAACACCGAGAACAAGCCGCCGCTGCCGATCGCACCAATAGCCAGCGTCAGCAACACCTGCTTGCGCGTCAGCGCCGAGAGTTCACGCAACGGACTGGCGGTTTTGTCACCCGCCACGTTCGGCACCCACATGCCCACCAGCACCATGGTCAACAGCGCTAATACGCCCACAATGGCGAACGCTTCACGCCAGCCAAACACCTGTCCAATGGCGGTAACCGCAGGCACGCCAAGCAGGTTGGCGATCGTCAGGCCAAATAGCACCATCGAAACGGCCTGAGCACGTTTTCTGCGCTCCACCAATCCAGCAGCGACCAATGCGGCGACACCAAAGAACGTGCCGTGCGGGAAACCGGCGAGGAAACGCGCCAGCAGCATTGAGTAGTAACCCGGTGCTACCGAGCTAAACAGGTTACCCGCGGCAAACAGGCCCATCAGCGTCATCAGGAAGTTACGACGTGAAGCGCGAGCACCGAGCACAGCCAACAGCGGCGCGCCGATCACCACGCCCAGCGCGTAGATACTGATCAGGTGGCCTGCAGTAGGGATAGAAACATTGAGGCCGGTGGCGGCATCGGGCAGCAGGCCCATGATGACGAATTCGCCGGTACCAATGGCAAAGCCACCGGTGCCGAGCGCAAACAGCGCTTTCAGCACACTGGCGCGCGGCAGCGATGCCTGCTCCGGCAGCTGATTAAGTTGAGGTTGTGCAGATGACATGGTTTTCCAGTAACGCAGGTGAAGAATCCAATCACAATCGTGGCGGCATTGAAGGCCACCATCGTTGAGACTGAAAGGATTTAGCGTCCCATGATAACTGATTTAAATGAAAATTCGATGGCAGAGAATTATGTGGCTGCTAATTAATCGTTTATTAGCCGCCTTGCGCCCATCACGGCGCAAAGCAAGGGTATGTTGACTGGCACCGCTGCAGTGTGTGCATTTTCGTTAAGCAACCTGCCGCGCCAGCAGCGCCGCGCCGATCATTCCGCCGTTATGGGCAAACGCGCCGGGCACCACCAAAGGATGCTGAGTGCTGCGCAACACATAACGCTGCACTTCCTCATTTAACGCTTCCATCAACGCTGTCACCGAAGCCAATCCTCCGCCCACCGCCACCAACGATGCACCGGTGATATTGATAGTGTAAGCCAGCGGCTGACTTACCAGTTGTAACCACACCTGAATCGTGCGATTAGCCTGCACTTCCTGCTGTTGCCAGCCGGCGATAATGTCGAGGCTGCTCGCATTAACGTCATGCAAAGTGCGATGGAGATTCTCCAGCCCGCGCGCGCCGCCGTAACTATCGAGACAGCCTTTTTGACCGCAGGGACAAGGCTGGCGCGGCAAGCGTATTGTCTCGCCTTCAATGTCCACTTCGGTCAGCGTAATCGGACCATGGCCCCATTCACCCGTCAGGCCATTCTGTCCGGTGATGATTCGCCCATCTGCCACCAAACCGCCGCCGACGCCGGAACCGATAATGGCGCCAAACACCACTTTATGCCCTTTACCCACGCCTGCCTGCGCTTCCGCTAAAGTGAAACAGTCGGCATCGTTATGCACGATCACTTTACGTTGCAGTAACTCGCCCAGCGCCTGGCTGAGGTTGCGTTGATGAAAGGCTGGGATATTACTGGCAAACATCTCGCCGCTATCGGGTGCCACGATGCCCGCAGTGGAGATTGCCAACGGTGAATCCGTGCTGAAGTGCAGCTGATGTTGTTGAATCATACGGCTCACCAGCGCGGTAAAATCCGGCCAGCTGTCTGCCGGGATTTTTTGCTGATCGAGGATAGTGAGCTGCTGCTGCGCATCCATCACACCCAGCTTAACGAACGAACCGCCCAGATCGAGGCAGATCACTGCCGGTGTTGTACTCATAAACGTTTATCCATCACATCACGCAGGCCGTCGCCCAGCACATTAAAGCCAAGCACAGTAATCAAAATCGCCAGTCCGGGGAACAGCGACACATAAATATTCAGCCCAAGGAAGTTGCGCCCATCACTCATCATGGTGCCCCACTCCGGCATCGGCGGTTGCACGCCTAACCCCAGAAACGACAAGCTGGCCGCCGACAGCACCACTGCGCCCGCCGTCAGCGTCGATTGCACAATCAGCGGTCCGATTGAATTGCGCAGTATGTAATGGGTGATGATGCGCGGATAGCGCACGCCCAACATATGTGCGGCTTCGATATACTCCATGTTTTTCAGGCCGAGCGTCAGGTTACGACTGAGGCGCGCATAGACCGGAATCGAGAATAGCGATATGGCAATCAGCATATTGGCCAGTCCCTCGCCCAGCACGCTGACGATCAAAATCGCCAGTACGATGCCAGGAAAGGCGAAAATAATATCCATCACCCACATAATCAGCGCATCGATTTTGCGTCCTGCCAGACCGGAGATGATGCCAAGGGGAATGCCAATCACCATCGAAATCGCGACGCTCAGACAAACCTCGAACAGCGTGATGCGCGCGCCATAAATCACGCGGGCGAAGATGTCGCGGCCATAGTCGTCCGTGCCAAACCAGTGCGCAGCAGAGGGAGCCTGCAAAGTGTTCAGCAGATCCTGTTCGATCGGATCCCAATGGGTTAACAGTGGCGCTAACACCGCGGCCAGCACCACCAGCAGTACCAATCCGCCGCCAATCGCTATCGACGGATTGTTCTGTAGCATGCGCAGGAACTGGCGACGGCGCGATCGTGTCGGCAGCAAAGAGGTATCGAGGCTGTTCATCAGTCGAACCTTATTTTTGGATTGAGCAGGCCAATCAATATTTCACCCACCAGGTTCATCAGCACCACGCCGGTGACCGCCACCAGCGTCACGCCCTGAATCACCGGGTAGTCGCGGTATTTGACCGAATCCACCAGCAGGCGAACAATCCCGGGCCAGTTAAACACCGATTCCGTGACCACGGCGCCACCAATCAGGCTGCCGAAGTTAAGCGCGACGATGGTAACTATCGGGATCAGCGCATTGCGCAGCGCATGTTTCCAGTGAATATTCGCCGACGATAAGCCTTTGGCTTTGGCGGTGCGAATATAGTCCTGACTCAGCACATCCAGCATGCTGGAGCGCGTCATGCGGGCAATCATCGCCATGGGTAAAATCGCCAGCGTGACAGTCGGCATCACGTAGTTTTTCCATGTGTCCGCGCCCAACAGCGGCAGCCAGCCGAGTTCCACCGCAAAGTAGTTCATCGCCAGCAGCGCGAGCCAGAAGTTGGCTATCGATGCGCCCGCAATGGTCAGCACCATCACGATTTGATCGGGAATACGCTGGCGATAAATCGCCCCGGTCATGCCCGCAGGCACGCCGATGGCAATCGCCAACAGATAGGCCAGTGCCGCCAGCGATAAGGTGTAAGGCAAACGCTCGCTGATTTCGGTGATCACCGGGCGCTGTGACTGCAACGATTCCCCCAGATTGCCGTGCAGTGCTTCAGTAGCAAATTTGATGTACTGCAGCGGCAGCGGCTGATCCAAACCCAGCCGGATGCGCATGTTATCCACCGCTTCCTGCGGCGCTTCCGGGCCCGCCATCAGGCGTGCCGGATCGCCCGGCAACGCGCGGATGGCGATAAATACGATGATCGACACGCCGAAAATAATCAGCGGCAGCGAGAGCACCTTTTTCGCAACGTACGCTTTCATCAATCAGTTCTTCACTGCGTCACGAACCACAATCTGTCCGCCAGGCTGCATGGTTACGCCACTGATGTTTTTGCGCGAGGCATAGAGATCATCCTGATAAAACAGCAGCACCTGCGGAGCCAGCCCGCTGATCTGTTTCTGTGCCTGGAAATAGAGATCTTTGCGTTTCGCATCGTCAAGCGTGGAAGCGGCGGTATCGATCAGGTCATCGGTTTGCTTATCGCTGAAGAATCCGAGATTCGCGCCACCCGGTGCAAAGCTGGCGCTGTGATACAGCGGGCGCAGTTGCAAGTCAGAACCGTACAAACCGGATGACCACGACGCCAATACCGCATCAGTGCCCTGCTGGGCTTTCTCTTTGGCATCGGCGAAGGCGGCTTTGGTCCAAACACCGCTTTCCATCTGGCGCACATTCAACTTCACGCCGATTTTCGCCCATAGCCCCTGCAACACCTGCGCGGTGCGCGCATCCGGTGCCTGAACCGCAATCGACATGCTGAAGCCATCCGGGTAACCTGCCGCTTTCAGCAGTTCTTTGGCTTTCTGCACGTCGTAAGGGTAATCCTTCAGGCTCTTGTCGTAGTTGGCATCAACCGGTGCCAGCGAGGAGTTAGCCGGCTGTGCATAACCAAACATGATGGCTTTCACCAGCGCCTGCTGATCGGTAGCAAAGTTCAGCGCCTGACGCACGCGCACGTCGCTCAACGCTTTACTTTGCGTATTAAGATCCACCCAGAACACGGCCGCGCCCGGCGACTGTTTCAAATTCACGTTAGCATTGTTTTTCAACATACCAGCGAATTGCGGCGGTACCGGATTAATAATATCGACCTGGCCGGATTGCAGCGCCATATTCATCACGGAAGGCTCACTGCTCCACGTCCATTTAATTTCATCAGGGCCGTTTGATTTACCCCAATAGTCACTGTTCTTTTTCTCCAGCACATATTCGCCAGATTTATATTGTTCCAGCTTATAAGGTCCGGTGCCGTCCGCCTTATTATTGATGCTGCCCGCTTTATCTGCGGTAGGGCTGACCATTAATCCTGGTCCCGAAGCCAGCACGGTTAAAAAGGCCGGATTGATTTTTTTCAGCTCAAACTCAACCGTTAAATCATCGGTTTTCTTCACATCCTGAATAAAGGTGCGGACTTTACCGCTGCCCGCCAGACCGCGTTTGGTATCCAAATGGCGCTGGAAGTTTTCCACTACCGCATCGGCATTAAACGGCGTGCCGTCGTGGAATTTCACATTGGGGCGAAGCTTGAATGTCCAGTGTAATCCGCTGCTATCCGCACTCCAGGAGAGCGCCAGCGCAGGGATAATCTTGCCGTCATCACCCAGACGCGTCAGGCCTTCATACATGGGATCGAGCACCGTGCCGGTAAAGGTAGCGGTCTGGTTGCCCGGATCCATGCTGCGTGGCGGTTCGTTTTGCATAATCACCAGCTGGCTGGCCATTGCCGCCGAGCTTGCCAGTGACGCCATGATACAACCGGCCAGCGTCAGTACCTTTAAATGCTTGAATGTGCTTTGCATGAAGGCCCTCAATGAATCATTGAAATGTTCGGTGAATTAACAACGCTATATAAGGCACACTCTCTGAACAAAAGCCAATACGTAAGTTCATATATTTTACTTATAGTTAGATCTGCGTTCAGGAAATTAACTAAATATCGTTGAATTTGTTTTCCAGCCTCATTATTGTCAGGTCATATCGCTAATGCAGTGAGAACCAACATGCTCAATGCCCACCAGCAGCAAATTTTGCGTCTGCTTATTGCCTCGCACGGCATGAGCCGTACCGCTATTGCGGAAAATATGAAATTGAGCAAAGCCGCTATTAGCCCACTGGTCAAAGAGATGCTGAATGCCGGATTGCTGGAAGAGAGCCTGGCGGAATCCAGCGGTCAGGGTCGGCCATCAGTATTATTAAAAATGCGTGCTGACAGCGCCTATTTTCTCGGCGCTTCGCTGCTCGGCGAGTACGTCGTTTTAGTGCTGATTGATATGCATGGACTGGTGCTGGCGAGCACGCACATGCCACTCGATCCTGATCCCCAACAGCTGAGTGCGACGCTAGCGGCAGCGATTCCCGATTTGATTGCGCAGAAAGGCATTTCAGCCGATCAATTAATTGGCCTGGGCGTTACGCTCTCCGGATTTGTCGATGAAAATCAGGCAATTTGCGTGCAATCAGCGCTGCTGGGCTGGAAGCATGTCCCGCTGGCCGACATGCTCAAACAGCAAACCGGCCTTGATGTCTCGCTGGAGAACGATGCCAAAGCGCTGGCCGTCAGCGAGAAGATCTTCGGCGTGGCGAAAAAAGCGCGCAACTTCACCCTGATTTCCCATGGTGACGGCATCGGTTCCGCACACTTCTTCCAGGGCCAACTGCATCGCGGCGCACACGGCGGGGCCGGTGAAATCGCCCACTGCACCATCGAACCCGGCGGCCGCCCTTGCCGATGCGGCAAACGCGGCTGCCTGGATACTCTCGCCTCGCTGACCGCGATTCGCGAGAGCATGCGCGATAAAGCACTGGAGAGCCAAACCATCGCCGAACTGGAAGCGCTGGCGGTGAAAGGCAACAGTGCCGCCATCGCCATTCTGCATCAGGCTGGTCACGCGCTGGGCCTCTCGATCGCCAACATTATTCAGATGAACGATCCCGAATTGATCGTCATCGCACATCAACCCGATGCTTTTGACGGCTTACTGAAAACCGTGGTGATGCAATCCATTGATAGCCACGTGTTGCCGTCGATCATGGGCAAAACCCCGATTTCCAGCATCGTGATCAGCGAACAGAGCTGGGCGCGCGCCGCGGCAAGCGTGGCGGCATATCGATTCATCATTCAATTACCTGACTAGCGGAGGCTGTATGCGCATTGCTTTTGGTGGCATTCATACGGAGTGCAGTACGTATAACCCGGTGCTGAACTATGCCGACGACTTCCGCATCGTGCGCGGTGACGATCTGCTAACCAACCCCTACTTTGCCTTTTTGCAGGATTATGATGCGGAGTTTCTGCCGACCTTCCATGCGCGCGCCATCGCCGGTGGTCCGGTGGCGCGGGTCACTTATGATGATTTCAGGCAGGATTTTCTCACCCGTCTACGAGCACAGCTGCCGGTGGACGGCGTCTACCTCGCCATGCACGGCGCGGTGTATGTGGAAGGGATGGAAGATGCCGAAGGTGACTGGATTACTGCTACGCGCGAACTGGTCGGCCCGGATTGTCCGATCACCGTCAGTTACGATCTGCATGGCAACGTGACGCAGCGCATCATCGATGCCATTGATATGTTCTCCACCTATCGCACGGCGCCGCACATCGATGTGGAAGAGACCATGCGTCGATCCGTGTCGATGCTGGTGAAAAGCCTGCAAACCGGCGTGAAACCCGGTGTGATTTGGGCACCGATTCCGGTGGTGCTGCCCGGTGAGCGCACCAGTACCGAAGATGAACCGGCAAAAAGTTTGTATGCGCGTTTGCCGGGTATCAATGAAATCGACCACATTTGGGATGCGTCGCTGATGGTCGGCTATGTCTGGGCCGATGAACCGCGCGCCACTGCGGCGGCGATCATGACCGGTACCGACGCCGATGTGCTTTCCGAACAGGCAGCAAAACTGGCGCTGGCATACTGGCAGGCGCGCGACGAGTTTGTCTTCGGCTGCGTCACAGGCAGCACCGAAGAGTGCGTGAAAATGGCCATCGCCAGTGAAACTGCACCGGTGATTTTGGCCGACTCGGGCGATAACCCGACCGGTGGTGGCGTGGGCGATCGTGCCAATCTGCTGGCAGAGTTGATTCGCCAGGGCGCGCAGGATGTGATCGTCGCCGGAATCACCGATAAACCGGCCACCGATGCTGCTTTTGCGGCAGGCGTTGGGGCGAAACTCACTCTGACGATCGGTGCCACGCTCGATCCCGCAGGGGGGAAAGTTACTGCAGAATTTGAAGTCCTGCTGGTGAGTGATGATGCGCGTTCGCTGGCTAAACAGGCGCTGCTGAAAACCGGCGGCATTACGGTGGTGGTCGCCGATCGTCGTCGCCCTTATCACAATATCGCTGATTTTGAATTGCTGGGGCTTCATCCTGCGCAGGCAAAAATTGTGGTGGTGAAATCGGGTTATCTGTCACCGGAACTGGCACCACTTGCTAATCCTAACCTGATGGCGCTGTCTGAAGGCGTGGTGGATCAGTACGTCGAACGTCTGGAGCGTAAACGTAAACTGCAGCCTGCCTATCCTTTCGACACTGACTTTGAATTTCTGCCGGTCAGCACCCGTTCGGCTCGCTTTGTGGCGGCCAAATGAGTCGCGAGCCGGTCTTGCAGGTAGAAAACCTCACCGTTGCGTTTCGCCATGACGATCAGTGGCGTGAGGTAGTGAAGAACGTATCGATGACCATCAACGCCAGTGAGACGCTGGCGATTGTCGGGGAGTCGGGTTCGGGCAAAAGCGTGACGTCGATGGCGATTATGCGCTTGCTGAATATGCGCCACGCGCGCGTGACCGGCAAAGTGCTGCTGAACGGCGTGGACCTGCTGAATCTGAGCGAAAAAGCGATGCGCGATATTCGTGGCAACGCCGTGGCGATGATTTTTCAGGAGCCGATGACCAGCCTCAACCCCTCTTTCACCATTGGTCACCAGATCGCTGAAGTCCTGATCAACCATCGCAACATCAGTAAGCGGGCGGCGCGGGAAGAGACGGTGAAGCTGCTGGAGAAAGTGCGCATTCCTAATGCCGCTAAACGCTTCGATGATTATCCGCATCACTTTTCCGGCGGCATGCGCCAGCGTGTGATGATTGCCATGGCGCTGGCGTTGCGGCCAAAACTGCTGATTGCCGATGAGCCGACGACCGCCCTGGATGTCACCATCCAGGGGCAAATTCTCGACCTGATTAAGACATTGCAGGAAGAGGAAGGCACCGCGGTACTGTTTATCACCCACGATATGGGCGTGGTGGCGGAAGTTTCGGATCGCACGCTGGTAATGTATCAGGGTGATGTGATGGAAACGGGCACCACGGCGGACATTTTCTCGGCGCCAGCCGCGGATTATACGCGCACGCTGATCGCTACCGTGCCGCAGCTCGGCGCGATGCGTGGCATTTCGGGGCCGCAGAAGTTTGCGCTGAAAGGTGATGCGGTTGCACTGCTACCTGAGCGCCCCGCTTCGCAACAGCCGCTGCTGTCGGTGAAAAACCTCAGCACCCGGTTCAGCATCCACGAAGGGCTGTTAAGCCGCAAAACCGGTGCGGTGCATGCGGTGGAGAATATCTCTTTCGATCTGATGCCCGGCGAAACCTTGTCGCTGGTCGGTGAATCCGGCTGTGGAAAATCCACCACCGGTCGCTCCCTCACCCGGCTGGTGAAAGCCGATGCCGGCGAGATCGCTTTCGACGGTTATGACGTGCTAAATCTCTCCTCCAGCGAACTGCGCCAGTTACGTCGGGCGATGCAGATGATATTTCAGGACCCGTTCGCCAGCCTTAATCCAAGGATGTCGATTCTCGAAGCCCTGACCGAGCCTTATCTGCAACATCAGCTCGGCAGTAAACAGGCTGCTCGGGAAAAGGCGGCGGAGTTGATGGAACGTGTGGGTTTGTCTTCGGCGATGATGAAACGTTATCCACATGAGTTTTCCGGCGGTCAGCGCCAGCGCATCTGTATTGCCCGTGCGTTGATGCTCGACCCCAAAATGATTATTGCCGATGAATCCGTCTCTGCGCTGGATGTGACTGTCAAAGCGCAGATTATTAATCTGCTGTTGGATCTGCAGAGCAGCCTTGGGCTGTCTTATCTGTTTATTTCCCACGATATGGCGGTGGTGGAACGCATCAGCCATCGCGTGGCGGTGATGCTGTTGGGCGAGATTGTCGAGATCGGCCCGCGCGCTGCGATCTTTGAGAATCCGCAGCATGACTACACGCGCAAGTTATTGTCATCGGTGCCGGTGCCTGACCCAGCTCGACGTCATCTCAAGCGCCATATGGACGTTAGCGAGCTGAAAAGCCCGGTGCGCGCATTAGGGTTCGTGCCAGAAACACGGCGCTATCGCGAGGTGGGTGCCGGGCATTGGGTGATGGAGAGTTAAAGCAGCCGCATTAAACGCGCCGGGTTTCCGGCGTAAACGCCCTTCTGCGTGATGTCTTTCGTCACCACACTGCCCGCGCCGATGACCGCGCCATCGCAGATGCTGACCGCCAAAATACTCGCGCCACTGCCGATTGAGACGTTGTTACCCAGCGTGATGCGCGCCCAGCTTTCTCGATCGGCATTGGGTTTGCCATCCCGGAACATATCGTTGGCGAACATCACGCCGTGACCAATAAAGCAGTTTTCACCCACGCTAACGTATTCGCAGATAAAGGTGTGCGACTGCACTTTTGTGCCTCTTCCAATCACCGTATGTGCCTGGATTTCGACAAACGGACCGATGAAGACATCGTCTTGCAGGGTGCAGCAATAAACGTTCGCAGGCTGGTAAATCGTAACGTTACTACCGATTTCAACGTTCTTGACTGCGACTTCGCGTAGGTTTGGCTGCATTTTAGCTCCATTTGTTTTGTGCTGAAGATTTTCGTCCGAGATATATTTTTAATAATGTTACTGAATCTACTTACACGTCCTAACAACAGATATTCTCGGTTTTGGAAACTGTAAAACTAACAAGTTGAAAATTAAAAATCGAGACATATGTGGCCTTAAAACAGTATTAAATCTCGTTACCAAAACCATTAACAATATGATTTAAATAGAAATTATTTCACCACTTCGACCATTTAAATATTGCACATTGCTCATCGGGTGATAAAATCATCGCGAATTGTTTATCGGCTTGTCGCTAAAACTGCATAAAAGGTGTAATTTCTGTCATCTATAATCGAAGAGAATTTCTTGATTGGGAGTCTGTATGTTTAAATTTGACATGCAAATAGAGCAGAATTATGCCTCATTTTTTGATGCTGAGAGCGGCAACGCTGTCTTTGTCGATTCATTTGATAATGAAGAGTTTGATGTCCGGATGGGAACGCTAAGCTACAGCGCCCATGTTGCGACCGTTCATGCACTCTCAAATGAAGAGCTCAATCGCAAACTGAGCGAGGTTGCTGCGCAGCATTATGACCATAACGGAACAACAACTCCTGGATTTGGAAGCTGATATCAATGACATCCTCGCTGAAGACTGCGCCAGAATTCATTTTACTTTCCATGCCGCATTTGAACGAATAAACGATCCGCGTAATAAACCATCCATCACATTACATGAACTGGATAACGTATTTCAGACATTCATTCAAACACACCTTTCTACGATAATTGATTATGATGAAGGCACGCGTTTTGTATTAAAGTGCAATAAAACACATTTACACTTTCCGTGTGCAATCACCCATGACAGACAAGTTGGCAAGTTATGGGTGGTACAAAATGTCATTACGGTAATGCGTAAAAAAGATTTTAAATCGCCCGATAATTTTCTTGTTATAAACTGAGTGTATTAAGGCAACACAGTGCCTTTGCACATAATTTGCAACTCAGCCAGGGAAAGACGATGACGCAACTAAACCAATATGGTCAGCCAGTGGGTTTTGCTCTGCCAGATTGGCAGCCGCTGGCCGCGCCTCCTGCTATTGCGCTTCACGGCCGCTTTTGTACGCTTGAACCGTTAGATATTGCGCACAGTCACGCTTTGTTTGCCACCTTCTCAAGCGCACCAGACGATCGGGACTGGACCTGGCTGGGCGCGACACAGCCCGCCTCGTTGGCAGAGATGGAAAGTTGGATCAGTGGAAAATGCCAGGACAGTGGATTGGTGAGTTACGCGGTGATCGACCACCGCACTCAGCAAGCGGTTGGTGCGGTATGTTTCGCGAATATTGACGGCCAGAACGGTGCGATTGAGATTGGTCATGTCACCTGGTCGCCGCTGATGCAGCGTAACGTGCTGGGCAGTGAAGCGATCTACTTGTTACTGAAACAGGCATTTGAGCTGGGCTACCGCCGGGTCGCCTGGCGCTGTGATTCCACTAACCTCGCCTCACGTCGGGCAGCGGAACGTCTTGGCTTCACTTATGAAGGGCGTTTCCGCCAGGCAATGACACGCAAACAGCGCAATCGAGATACCGACTGGCTGTCGATAATTGATGGTGAATGGCCGCAGGTGAAGCATGCGATATCGGCCTGGCTGGCGGCGGATAATATGGATGAGCACGGTCGGGAGCAGCAAAAGTTGAGCGTATTTTTCGCAAGTTAAATCTTGTCAAGTCACCTGCCGCAGCGCAGGCGTCAGGAACAGTATTCTGGCAGATGGCAAGTCAGGATTTCCGTTGTTTCAACGTCATTTAAGGGCAGGAATGGGTCTTGCCTGCGCATTGTTGTCCTTATTTCATCAACACCTGAAACTGCGGATTAAACTCGTCAAAAATCGGCAACGCCGCCGCCCCCAACGCAGCAGTATCACTGCCGGTTAAGCCGGTTTTCAGGCGCGAGCCGGTGAGATAACGCCCGCGCACCGACTGATAGAGCGGCGGTAGGCGCTGAATGATTTTATCCAACAGTGCGGCGGGCATCATGCCGCCGATGATCACGCTCTCCGCATCGAAAATGCACTCCAGCATATTGATGCCCTGCCGCAATGGCGTGAGCACCGTATCAATCCAGCGATCAAATACGGCGGGATCGACTTCCAGCAGGTCGTCCGGCAACGCGGTCATCGGGTCCAGCCCACAGAATTCATAGGCTGCCTGCAGTGATACATAGCGTTCGAGGCAACCGTGATTGCCGCAATAGCATTCACGTCCCCCCGGTTCTACCACCACATGCCCGATTTCTCCGGCGTTGTGGGCATGGCCGCTGTAAACATGGCCATCCATGATGATGCCAGCGCCTAATCCAGTGCCGATGTAGAGATAAATAAACGAGTTGAGATGGCGCGCAACGCCGTGGAAACGCTCCCCAATCGCCGCTACCGTGGCATCGTTCTCCAGCGTGACCGGCACGCCGCTCATTTCGGCCAGCCTTGCTTCGATATCGACCGACTCCCAGCCGTGCAAGGTAGTGGGACCCACCGAGGAAATCCCCTCAACGCCAAAGGGTCCCGGCATCACTACGCCGATCCCCAGGACTTTCTGCCAGCGGTCACCGAGCTGCGTTTTGATCTCTGCCAGCACCTCCGCAATGCGCGCTAAAGTGGCATCGGGCTGGGGTTTTTGCACCAGAATAAGGCGGCGGAAATGAACTTCACCGGTGAGATCCACCAGCACAATCAGCAGGGTTTGGTGGTCGAGATGAATGCCGATGGAGAAGGCACTGGCTGGATTGAGGATTACCGGAATCGCCGGTTGCCCACGCCCCTGCTTGCGCGGTTGGCGGCTGGTAAGCAGTTCGGCGGCTTCTAGTTCAGCCACGATATTGGAGACGGTTTGCGGGGTTAAGGCGGTGAGTCGCGCCAGCTCAGCCCGCGTCAATTCACCGTGCAAGCGGATCGCTTCAATGATCACACGACGGTTGTGCGCGCGCGCATGCTCCAGATTGGTTCCTGATGTTTTCATCCCGCTTCCCTCTTTTCACGCTCGCGACTGCCAGCGCATCAATATCTATGATCGGCGACACAATTTACAATCTGTTTACCTGACATCAGCAAAAATCTGTGCAGAGTAGTGTCCAGCGGCAAACGAGATTTATGCCCTGGCACGTCACTTGCTTTAGCTCATTGATGTCAGCTGCAGCAACCTGACAACCTGTGCGCGTTATTAAATCAATCAAATTGATTTAATTAAACACCCTCTTCTTGCATCAAGGCGGAAAATGTTATGAAAATCCGGTTTTCGACCACATTGAAAGGCTGTGCCATCGCGGTGATGTTAGCCAGCGCCGGTAGCGCGGCAGCCGCAACCACCCTCAATGCGCTGTTTATGACTCAGGCGGCTTACAGCGAAAATGATATTCGCGCCATGACGCAGGAGTTCCAGAAAGCGCATCCGGACGTGCAGGTGAATCTGGAGTTTGTGCCGTACGAAGCGCTGCATGACAAAATTGTCGCAGCACGTGGTGCAGGCGGTAACGGTTATGACGTGGTGCTGTTTGACGCCATCTGGCCGGCGGAATTCACCAAATTTGATCTGCTGCAGGACGTCAGCAGCCGTATCGCCGCAGACGAAAAAGAGAAGATCTTCCCCGGCGCAATGAACACCGTGGTCTATAACGGCAAAACCCTTGGCATGCCGTGGATCCTTGATACTAAATACCTCTATTACAACAAAGCGATGCTGGAGAAAGCCGGGATCACCACCCCGCCGCAAACCTGGCAACAGGTGATTGATGACTCACGCATCATCAAACAAAAGAACATCGTAAAATATCCACTGGTGTGGAGCTGGTCGCAGGCGGAAGCGCTGGTGTGTGATTACACCACATTGGTATCTGGCTTTGGCGGCAAATTCTATAACAACGGCAAGCTCGATTTCTCTAGCCCGGCCTCATTGCAGGCGGTCAAGCTGATGAAGAGTTCGCTGGATGAAGGGCTGAGTAACCCAGCCTCACGCGAATATCTGGAAGAGGATGTGCGCAAAGCCTTCTCCAACGGCGATGCCGCGTTCGCGCTGAACTGGACCTATATGTACAACATGGCTAACGATCCGAAGCAGAGCAAAGTGGCCGGTCAGGTCGGGATCGTTCCGGCACCAGGCGATGCGCCGGGTAAATTTGGTGCGGTGAACGGTTCGATGGGGCTCGGCATCGCCAAAGGCAGCACCCACGGTGACCAGGCGTGGCAATACATCAGCTACATGACTTCGCAACCGGTTCAAAACAAATACGCTACCCTGAGCCTGCCCATCTGGAAAAGCTCATATCAGGATCCTGCGGTACTGAAGAATCAGGAGAGCCTGATCGCGGCGGCGGACAAATCATTGAACGTGATGCTTTCACGCCCGGAAACCGCTGATTATTCCCGTCTCTCCAACACCTTGCAGCAGCAACTGCAGCAAGTGCTGGTGGGCAGCGCCACGCCAGACGCGGCCATGCAGACGGTTGATAAAAGTGCGGCGCGTTTACGTTAAGGGGTCAGCATGCTGAGTTTGCGTCAACGCGAACAACGGCAGGCATGGGTGCTGTTAGCACCCATGTTGCTGGTGATGCTGTTGCTCACCGCCTGGCCGCTGCTGCGCACCATCTGGCTGAGTTTCACCGATGCTGCCCTCATTGGCAGCGGTGAAGCACCAGCCTGGGTGGGTGTGGAGAACTATTTGTTCGCCATCACCGATCCCGATTTCCAAACTTCGCTGTGGCGCACGCTCTACTTCACCGTGGTCTCGGTGGCGTTTGAGGGTGTGATTGGCGTGCTGGTGGCATTGTTACTGAATCAGAAATTTGCCGGACGCAACATTTTGCGCGTGCTGGTGATTCTGCCGTGGGCGCTGCCGACCATCGTCAACGCCATGATGTGGCGTCTCAACTTTAACCCCGATTACGGCAGCATTAACGCCCTGCTGACTCAATTGGGCATTATTGATGGCTATCGTAGCTGGCTGGGATCGCCGGATTCGGCATTGAACGCGGTGATGTTTGCCGATATCTGGAAAAACTATCCGCTGGTGACACTGCTGGTACTGGCTGCGCTGCAATCCATCCCTGACGATCTGTTTGAAGCGGCGCGTCTGGATGGCGCATCCGCCTGGCGGCGCTTCCGTGCCATCACCTTTCCGGCGATTGTCGGTCCGCTGAGCGTTGCGCTGGTGTTGCGTACCATCGATGCCTTCAAGATTTTCGACATCATCTACGTGATGACGCGCGGTGGTCCGGTCGATAGCACTAAAACCCTGAGTTTCTACGTTTATCAGGAGTCGTTCAGCTATCTGCGCGCGGGCAGCGGTGCCGCCTATGCCATGTTAATGACATTGCTGTGCGCCGTGCTGATCACGCTTTACATGTTGTTATTGTGGCGTCAGCGCCGCAAAGGGAGCGTGTATGAAGGCTAAATTACGCAGCACGGCCAAATATGCCGCCGCGCTGCTGGTGGCGATTTCCGTACTCGCGCCGATGGGCTGGCTGTTTCTGATGAGCGTCAGCGCCACCAGCGATCTCACGCGGGTTCCGCTGGAATGGTTGCCGCGCCAGTGGGACTTCAGTCGCTACGGCCGATTGATCTCACTGGAACCCGGCCAACCCGGCACGCTGTTCCTGCATGCGTTGGGTAACAGCCTGTTAGTGGCAACCGGGGCGACGATTATCTGTCTGCTGCTGGCCATTCCGGCGGCGTTCAGCTTCTCGCGCTATCGTGGTCGCGATGGCTGGCTGTTTGCCTCGCTCGCTATATATATGGTGCCGCCAGTGGCGTTTGTGCTGCCACTCTACTTCCTGCTGCAACAGTTTGATCTGCTTAACACGCGCCCCGGTTTGATCATCGTTTACTGCTCGCTGATCCTGCCGTTTCTGACGTGGATGCTGAAAAACCAGTTCGATGCCTTACCGCAGGATATTGAGCAAGCGGCGCGGCTGGATGGCTTGCGCGTCTGGCAGGTGCTGCTGCGCATTACCCTGCCACTGGCAAAACCAGTGCTGGGTGCAGCGGCGCTGTTTGGCTGGTTGCTGGCGTGGGATGAGTTTTTCTATGCGCTATTGTTCACCAGCAACATTGCGGCACAAACCTTGCCAGTGACGATTGCGGGCTTTACCGCCGGACGCGCCACCGATGATGGTTTGATCGCAGCGGTCGGCATTCTGGCATCCGTGCCACCGCTGTTTATTGCTATCTGGCTGCAGAAAACGCTGGTGAGCGGCCTGGCCAGTGGCGGGAGCAAAGGATGAAGATGAACATGGACACTACCGCCACGCTGTATGTGGTCGGCAATATTAACGTCGATTTGATTATGGGCACCCTCGACCACTGGCCGCAGCGTGGCACCGAAGTGATGATGAATCACAGCGAATTGCGTCCCGGCGGATCGGCGGGCAACTGTGCGTTAGCACTGGAAGCAATGCAGGTGCGCCATCGTGCAGTGGCAAATCAGGGCGATGACGGCTTAAGCGCCTGGCTGGGCAGTTACTTTCCACACAGCGTCGCCCACTGGACGCGCTATCACTGTGAAACCTCACTCACCGTAGGTGTGACGCACTCCGATCACGAGCGATCCTTCCTCAGTAATCTTGGCCATATCGTGCGGCTCACCGCCGAAGATGTGCTCAATCAACTGCCGCTGCGTGCCAATGAAGGCGATATCGTGCTGCTGTGTGGCACCTTCCTGTGCCTGCATCTGTACAACGAATACCCGCTGTTACTGAGTGAGTTGCAGCAACGCGGATTTACCACCGCCGTGGATACCGGTTGGCCGCCGCAGGGTTGGACCGAAGAGGTTCGCCAGCAGATGGCGCCATGGTTGCCGCTGTGTGACTGGCTACTGCTCAATGAAGTCGAAACGCTGGGTCTGATGGACGCGGAGGACCTCAACGTGGCCGCCACCCAACTCGCACAACGACTCAGCGGACGTGGCGGTTGCGTGGTGAAATGCGGAGCGCAGGGGGCGGGTTGCTGGCAATCACATCAGCACATCACTCAGCCCGCGAAGCCCGTCACCGTGGTGGACACCATTGGCGCAGGCGACAGCTTTAATGCCGGTTTTCTCGCTGCGCTGCTGCATCAGCAGAATATCACCACCGCGCTGCAATGGGGCATCGCGGTGGCGTCACTGGCAATCAGTACCCAGCCACGTCGCTATCCCGACTGGCATCAACTGCAACTTTCCGCACAGGAGCGCTAAATCATGGCCAGTGTTGAACTCGTAAAAGTGGCCAAGCGCTACGGCAAACAATCGGTTCTGCATCCGCTCGATCTCACCATTCCCGACGGCAGTTTTACCGTGCTAGTTGGCCCGTCCGGCTGTGGTAAATCCACCTTATTACGTCTGCTGGCGGGGCTGGAGAGCCTGTCGGATGGCGCAATCATGATGGATAAAGTGGCAATCAACGATCGCGATCCCGCCGATCGTGATATCGCTATGGTGTTTCAAAGCTATGCGCTTTATCCGCATCTGACGGTGGCAGAGAACCTCGCGTTTCATATGCAGGTGAAGAAAGTGAAGCGCGAAGAGCAGCAGAGCAAAATCGAACGCATCGCCGGGATTCTCGGCATTGATAAACTGCTCGGGCGCTATCCGCGTGCGTTATCCGGTGGGCAGCGCCAGCGTGTGGCGATGGGCCGCGCGATGGTGCGCAATCCGCAGGTGTTCTTGTTTGATGAGCCGTTGTCCAACCTCGATGCACAGCTGAGGATGGAGTTGCGTGCGGAGATCAAATCCCTCCATCAACGCTTCAAAACCACCATGGTGTATGTCACGCACGATCAGGTAGAAGCCATGACCCTGGCCGATCAGATTGTGGTGATGAAAGAGGGTCGCATTGTGCAGCAGGGTGCACCGCTGGCGATTTATGACCGACCAGCGGACACGTTTGTGGCGCGTTTTATCGGTTCGCCGCCGATGAACCTGCTACCGGCGCAATTGATTACCCGCGATGGCATCCCGGGCGTGCAGTGTCAGGATCTATGGCAACCCCTGCCACTGCGCTGGCAAGCGGCGGCACGCGATCGCGAAGGGGCTAAGGTGACGCTGGGCGTGCGTCCTCATGATTTGCTGGAAGCCGAAACTCGCGCACAAGCTAAAGTAAAAGTGGTCGAAATCACCGGTGAATCCACGTTATTGCATCTCGAATGGCACGGCCATGCGATGCACATGCAGATCGCCGGGCGCCATGCTGCAGTAAGTGGTGATCAGATTCGTATTGGATTCAACGCCGAGAAGATTCATCTGTTTGATGCAGAAAGCGGATTACGCCTGAGCGAAGGTTAAATAAAATAAAAAAGCCACCCAAATGGGTGGCGAAATATATTTACAGAAAATGCATAACAACGATGGTGGCAGGCACTCATTCCATAAGCACCGTACCCTGACTATTTTACTCAAACGGCTTTTTTATTCTGTTCTCTCTGTTTAAAGATAACGTAAATCTCACTTCGTCCTTTAACAAATAAATAACCGCTACCAGGTTTTCCCGATATTAAACTGGAACTGCTCTGACTTATCACCTTCATATTTCTTGATTGGTAAGGCATAGGAGAACACCAGCGGACCAAGCGGCGATTGCCATTGCAGTGCCAGACCGCTGGAAACACGGATTTCACTCGGATCACCATAATCCGGAATGCCTGCCGCGCGCGTTGCCGCGGTATTTTCCCATTTGGTATCCCACACGGTACCGGCATCGACAAAGAACGAGGTGCGCAGTGAATCCGCATAACGATCGCTAACAAGTGGAGTCGGGACGATTAACTCCGCGCTCGCCACAGCCATCGCATTACCACCCACCGCATCATCCGATTTATTCACCGAACAGTTGCCATAGCTGCTTTCGCTGCCGGTGCAACTGTAATAAGCCGCTTTTGGACCGATGGTATTGGATGAGAATCCGCGCACGGAGCTGGAGCCGCCGGCGTAGAAGTTGTCGTAGAACGGCACTTCTTTGCCACCGAACCCATCCGCATAGCCCGCTTTGGTGCGGCCCATCAACACCCAGCGATGGTCATTACTCAGCGGTAAGTATGCGTTGGCACTCAGCGTACTTTTGTAATAGCTGTTGGTCGATCCCGGGATCGTCACTTTGGTGTTGAAACCCGCTGAAACCCCCGAGGTTGGGAAGAAGCCGCGATCTAACGAATTGTAGTTCCAGCCAATGTTCCAGAAGAAGTCATTAGCAACAAACTTCTCATCGCTGGTGGCGTAATCGTCATCATCATCTTCATTAGTGGTGATGACTTTCGGATGGATGCCCTGCGATCCCAGATAGCGCCACATGGAGACCTGCGGTGCCATATTACTGACGCGGTTGTAGGTGTAATCCAGCCCTGAACTCAGATTACTGTTTTCGCTGATCGGGAAGCTTAATGTACTGCTGGCACCAAAACTCTTCAGCGCGTATTCAGACAGGTCATTATCTTCGGCGCTGTAATCGTTGTAGAACAGTTTACCGCCAAGACTCACGCCATCCACGGTGAAGTACGGATTGGTGGCAGCAATCTCAACATAGGTTTGATAACTGTTTTTAGTGCCGCTAAAACTCACGGTATTACCGGTACCCATCCAGTTATCCTGGCTGACGCCAAGCTGGTAACTGATGCCGCTGTCGGTGCCGTACCCAAGACCCACGTTGAAAGTGCCGGTGTTACGCTCTTTCACCTTATACACCACATCGACCTGATCAGGGCTGCCGGGCACACGCTGGGTATCAACATCGACGCTTTCGAAATAGCCGGTACGATTGAGACGGGCCTTACCTTGATCAACCGCATCGCTGGCTAACCAAGACCCTTCCATCTGGCGCATCTCACGGCGCAGCACCGAATCCTTTGAGGTGTCATTGCCGCTGAACTTCACCTGACGTACGTAGAAACGATGGCCCGCTTCTACATTGACGTGCAGCTTAACGGTTTTGTCTGCATCGTTAATTTCAGGCTGAGAACTGACTTGCGGGAAAGCATAGCCGTAGCGACCGAGCAGCGCTTTGATCGCGCCTTCGTTCTCATTAATTTTGGCACCGCTGTATAAAGCCCCTGGCGGTATATGAGCCAGTTTCTCAATTTCGGCGGAGTGTCCCGCCATATCGCCGTTCAGGATAACATCGGAAATATGGTAAACATCGCCTTCATGAATATTGACTGTCAGATAAATACTTTTCTTATCGGGTGTTAAACTCACTTGCGTTGAATCAATATTAAAACGTGCATAACCGCGATCGAGATAATAGCTACGCAGTGTTTCTAAATCGCCGGACAGTTTTTGTTTCTGATATTTCTGATCGGCAATAAAATTCCACCACGGCACATCATCACGCAATTGGAAGTGCGAGATGAGTTCATCTGATGAGAAGGCATGATTGCCGACAATATTGATCTGCTGAATCTTCGCGGATACACCTTCGGTAAACACGAACTTCAGGTCGACACGATTGCGTGGCAACGGCGTGACCACAGCTTTGACGCTGGCAGTGTATTTACCCGCGCTGTAGTAGAAATCTTCCAGCCCTTTTTCAATATCCGATAATGTGGTGCGATCCAGCGCTTCGCCGACCCGCACACCGGTGGCGTCGAGATTTTGCTTCAGCTGATCTTCTTTGATTGCCTTGTTGCCGGAGAAGGAAATGCTCGCAATGGCCGGCCGTTCTTTCACACGAATGAGCAGCGCATCGCCATCGCGCAGCACTTGCACATCTTCAAAGTTGCCAGTGGCAAATAGCGCACGAATGGTGTTACGAATATCGTCATCTGTGACGCGATCGCCCACGCGTACGGGCATACTCAGCATTGCTGCACCCGGTGCGACGCGTTGCAAGCCGTCAAAGTGAATATCCCTGAGGGTGAAATCGTCTGCACCAAAGGCTGTGGTGGTTACCATGAAAAGTAACCCGGTTAACATCTTTTTCATCTGCTATGAGCCTGCCGTTTTTCCATTCAACGCATTTCTGCCGCACCACAAAAAAACGGGCTGAACACGCGGTTCAGCCCGTTAGTTGCGGCGATATGTTCCGGAAAAAAGACCACTGCGCCAAAGGTAAATTCAGCGCAATCAACGGATTTTCGCTTACCTTACAGTAAGCTGAAAAGCCGCTGCAGAAATCACAGCATAAGGATTACCCTTCCGCCGTCACCGGCTGGAAAGTGCGACGGTTCAGACTGGTCAGAATCACCAGCGTCACCATCATTAACAGCTCCACGCCCAGGGTGCCGGAGATAGCCGCCAGGTGATTACCATGCATGTTAATCTGCGTGAAAACGCCTCCGAGCAGCATCGGACCCAAACCGAGTGCCGATTGCTGTACGGTGGATAACACCGCACTGCCCGCGCCCGCCTGATGATGCGGTACACCGCTCATGCCAATGCGATAGAAGGTGCTGACGATAAACGACTGACCGAAGCCAATCAGGATGGTGGCGGGCATCAGGGTAAAGACGCCAACATCAGGCCAGGCAAACTGGAAAGTCCCGATCAGTGCAATCAAACCGACCATCTGGATGCCGCAACCGGTCAGTAACGTGGTGCGTTTACCAAAGCGTTCCACCATGCGTGTTGAACGCATCGCACCGATAAAGTAGGCAGCGCCCAGAGCGATAAACGCGTTTCCCGACTGAAATGCAGTTAAGCCAATTCCTGACTGCAGCGTCAGCGCTACCGCGAACATAAAGCCGCTCCAGCAGGAGAAGAACAGCACCGCCAGGGTCAACCCAAAGCGAACGCTTGGCAGACGCAGCAGCGAAGGGGGCAGCAACGGCGAACCGCCTTCTGCTTCCAGACGCAGTGAACTCTGACGCAGGCGATGCAATAACACCGGGAACAGCACCAGCAGCAGAATGCACGGCCATGACCAGTGCAGCAGCGGACCGAGCGCCAGCGCTAGCATCAAACAGCCAATCGCGCCTGCAAGCAGCAAGGTGCCGCTGACATCCACCGGCACGCGCTGATGATTGTGGGTTTCAGGCACAAAACGTCGCGCGGTGATCAGCACAAACAGGCAAATCGGCAGGTTGATCAGGAACACGCTGCGCCAGCCGTAGCCGCCGATATCCGCTTTGATCAGGAATCCACCTAACACCTGGCCGATGATAAAGGCCAGCCCACCAATGCCGCCGTAGAGACCAATGGCGCGTGCGTGCTCCCTGCCCTTCATGGTGACATGCATAGTGGCGAGGATTTGCGGCACGATGAAAGCCGCGCCGACACCCTGTAGTGCGCGAGCAAACATCAACAGGCCGACGCTGTTGGCGATGCCGCATAATAAAGATGCAATACCGAAGATCCATACTCCTGCCAGGAATATCCGACGACGTCCGTAGTTATCCCCCAGGCGTCCGCCCATCGCCAGGCAGATGGCGAAAGCAATGCCGTACACGGCGACAATCAGCGCCAGCTCAATCGATGTGGCGCGCAACGTATGCGCCATGGCATCCAGCGCCACGTTGACAATGGAAAAATCGATCATGGGCAGCAGTTGCCCTGCCAGCAGGACCACCAGTCCCGCGCGTTGAAGTTGCGATGTTTGCATCGGTTTTAACCTTGTTTTTAAGTGCAGTACGGCATAGCATCACCTAACTATTAAACGGGTACCAGTTCTTGTTTATCATGGTATAAATACTACCCGTCTCGTTTGGAGATCTGCTCATGCGCACGGCTACTGCCCCCGTCACGGCTGAATACAACAATCGAAAACTGCTTGGCACTTTTTTACGCACGCGCCGCGAAAGTCTCGATCCTAACCGTCTGGGTTTGCCACATATGCGTCACCGCCGCACGCCCGGTCTGCGCCGTGAAGAAGTAGCGCAGTTAGCGGATGTCGGCGTGACCTGGTATACGTGGCTGGAACAGGGTCGCGATATCAAAGCCTCGCCGAAAACGCTGACGGCCATTGCCACGGCATTGCAGTGCAACGATGTCGAGACGCAGCATCTGTTTTCCCTTGCCGGACACTCGTTGCCATCGGTACGGGTGGCCGCTGCCTGCTGCAAAATCGCAGCACATAATCAGCAGATGCTGGACGCGATCCAGTTACCGGCGATTATCGAAACACCGCGTTTCGATATTCTTGGCTATAACGCCGCCTGGTGTGCATTGATGGGCGTGGATCTTGCGGAGATCGCCGTGGAGGACCGCAACTGCATCTGGCTGGCGTTTAATCATCCCGGCTGGCGCAAAGCGATTAATGACTGGGAAGACGTCATGCCGCAGATGGTGGCGATGTTTCGTGGACAGATGGGCGAACACCTTGGCGATCCACACTGGGAGAGTTTTCTCGCTCGTTTGCTGAATAGCTCGGATGAATTTGCCCAAACCTGGCAACGCTACGAACTGGGCAAGGTGGAAAATCGGCTGAAGCGTTTTTACCGCGAGGAAGTCGGTGAAATGACGCTGCGCCAGAATAACTGGTGGTCTGCTTCACGCAACGGCGACCGCCTGCTGGTGTATGTACCGGATGATGAGCAGAGTGCGGTATCGCTGCAGCGATTGATGAAGTCGTAAAATTGACCACCTGCGCCGCAATGCTCGAGGTCTGGTGATGCAAACGGCTTGAGCGGGCTTCAGGCCGCTGCAGCCGCTTAACCTCATCACTACGCCTGGGATTCCGACCTTACCAGCGCTTTTCCGCAAACCAGGCCACCAGCCATTCGGTCAGGGCACTCTTCCACTGCAACCTGTGTCAAATCATCTGTCTCTCAACAAGGTCAGCTAGAGTTAAGCTAATCCGTGTAACCCGAGGCGAAGTGATGAAGAAAATCATTCTTGTTCCGTCCAATCTCGGCCTTAATCCATTGTATGAAGGGCATATTCCAGGCACATTCCGTGCCCCTGAGATCCTGATGCAGCATGGGCTCAGGAATGTCTTCTCAGACTATGAGATTGTGACGGTTCCATGCCCTCCCTATAGCCCTGAGGCTGAACCCGATACCGACATCCTAAATGGTCACAAGCTCAGACGGCTTAATTTGCAATTGGCGGACGAAGTCGAAGCATCACACCGATTGAACCTTAAACCGATTGTAGTTGGGGGTGATTGCGCTATTTTGCCGGGTGTCATTTTGGGCAGTCGGCGTCAACTGGGACCGCTGGCACTGGTACATATTGATGGCCATAGTGATTTCCGCCATCCTGGAAACTGGGCACGCCCTTACGCCGGGCGACCCGGTGCAGCAGCCGGAATGGATCTGGCGTTGGTCACGGGTCGAGGGGAAGCTTTACTCACTCAATGGCCTGATTTTGAAGGAGCGCTCATTGCAGATCACGCTGTGGTTCAAGTGGGTGAGCGTGAATCGCAGCTTGTCGATTACGAATGGCCAGATATTGCCGACACTGATATACGCCGTATCACTATTTTTGACGCGCTGAAGTTATCAAATCAGCAACTCATTGACAGAATATTCGAACGACTGAATCGCTTTCCTGAAATACCCTACTGGATTCATCTCGATCTGGATGTACTGGATAGTGCCGAAATGGCCGCCGTAGACTGCCCCGGCACACCAGGGTTGACTTCGCAAACCCTGGTGAGTATCTGTCAGGTGCTGTTCAACTCTATCCGCTGCTGCGGCATTACGGTGACTATTTATGATCCTGATTTAGATCCCGATGGGACCGAAGCTAAACGGGTTGTGCGCATTATTGGTGGGATCACTGGGGAAACTTAAAATTCAAAACGAAGATGCGAATTAATCGTTAACTGCATGAAAATCAGAGATTTAACAGGACATATTAAGTGGCATTCAAAAGCATATCACTGACAATAGTTCGAATGTGGGCAACTGTTCAATAAGCCATACGCATCTTAAATCATAGGGTATGCAAGGGACGGCTATTTCCTTGGCCAATTTGTCTCCTTGCTGGAAAAATGCTATTTCACCTTGCTTTCGATGCGGGGAAGATGCCTTTAAGTAAAGTTGAGGTTGAAGCGGCGCTGGTATCGTTGCGTGATGAAACAGATGATGACAGGTATCGACTCTCGTAGAGTAAGTTAAGATTTTAAAGAAATAGGCAGTATTTTCTCATTTAGTGTTCTGGCTTATACAGAATAAATTTCAGAGGCGCAGTTTGATGAGTAATGGAAAGTATGTATTAGGCATTTCTGGCAGTCTTCGTGCTGCATCGTTGAATACGGTTTTTTTACGGGCCATGTCTCTGCTTAGCCCAGTGGGAATCACATTTGAAATATATGACTCGCTGGATAAACTCCCTCTATTTAATGTTGATGATGAAAATACACAGAATTCAGCAGTTGAGCACTGGAGAGATGCACTATCCAGGGCGGACATGGTGTTATTAGTCAGCCCGGAATATGCACACGGTGTCACCGGAATCATAAAGAATGCCCTTGACTGGATTGTTAGCAGTGGCGAATTTCTTGATAAGCCTGTCTCAATGCCTAACCTGTCTGTCAGGGCCCATCTGGCGCACTCACAACTCACAGAAACATTAAAGGTTATGGGCGCGTTACTGCCAGAAGCATGTTGCCCGAGTGCAACACTTGAAGCACCTTATGTGTTTTCCGATGCTACAGAGTTTTCATTAATTGAAAATGCTGGAATTTGCTTAAGATTAAATGAGTTATGGGAAAATATCGAAATGGTAATGACACAATAAATAAAATGACTTAATTCTGCCTTTAACATCCTGTTTTCAGTCCATACCACCATCAACCATCAATATTTCGCTCCTTCACATAGCGCCAGAAGCGTTCCGCCGTCAGATTTAAACGCGCGCCGGAGCGATAAACATAAGCCGAAATCTTCAGCGAAAGGCTGTGGTCCATAATCGCCAGCCTTCTCTCCTCCAGCTCACGCTGAATCGAGTAATCCGGTAGCCAGCCAACGGCATCGCCTTTGAGGATCATTCTCTTCAGCAACTCACTCATCGAAGAGACAAAGGTCAGGATAAAGGTGGTGTTCGGGATGCGATCAATCACCTGATTGACCTGACGACCCATGTAGCTGTCATTGGCATACTTGACCAGCGGCAGTGTGTCGCCATTGATGGAGAAAATCGGCTTACCGTGTTGGTCACAGGGTGAAACCAGGTGCAGCGCGGAATCGAAAATTTTGTGATTGATAAACGGATAATTCATCAGCTCTTCATTATAAAAGGACAGGATGAAATCACTTTTCCCCTCTTTCAGGTTAAATACGGCATCGTTGACGTTTATCGATTCAACAAAGAAAACTTTATCAGGGCTGTCACGGTAATCCGCCAGTATATCGGGCAGCAGCAGGACGGAAAGCGAAGGCGCCGCATCGATACGGATACTTTGCTTTAGCTTATCTTCACCCTTAATTCGGCTGATCTGGAAGTCCATATCATCGAGCATATTTCTGGCATAGCCGACAAATATTCTGCCCTGTGGCGTCAACTGCGGAGGATTAACTTCACGATTGAAGACGCTGAAACCCAGGTTAGATTCGAGTGCCTGAATCCTTCTGCTAAACGAGGATTGCGAAATATTTCGTCTCTCTGCCGCAAGCGTAAAGCTGCGGCATTCTTCTAATGCAATCACATCATAGAACCACTTCACTTCGAGGTTACTTAGCACTTCTTCGCTCCAATTACAGCCCCCATTTCTATGCAATTTTTACATGACAAATGATTTATATGCAATTTCTGCATCAAAAAGCCAGTGCTACTATCCATCCCCTACTCGGGTCGGCCCTTGCCGCCTCGCCAATCATCCAATGAGTCAGGGTATTTTATGAGCGCAATTAAATCTGTCATGCAACACCTCTCAAACCTTGGCATCAACGATGTCAGCGAGATCGTTTATAACCCGAGTTACGAATTGCTGTTCGAGCATGAAACGTCAGCCGATCTTGAAGGCCCGGCGCGCGGAATTTTGACGACGTCTGGTGCAGTGACGGTTGATACCGGTGAGTTCACTGGCCGTTCTCCACGCGATAAGTACATCGTTCGCGACGATGTGACGCAAGATACCCTTTGGTGGTCCGATGCTGGCCTGGGGCGTAATGATAACAAACCGATGTCGACTGAAGTGTGGGCACACCTGAAATCGCTGGTAGCCGATCACTTATCTGAAAAAGCGCTGTATATCGTTGATGCCTGGTGTGGTGCCAGCGCTGATACCCGTCTGGCAGTGCGTTTTGTCACTGAGGTGGCCTGGCAGGCGCACTTTGTCAAAAATATGTTTATCGCCCCGACCGACGAAGAGCTGGCAAGCTTTAACCCGGACTTCACGGTGATTAATGGTGCCGGTTGCGTCAATCCGCAGTGGCAGGAGCAAGGGTTAAACTCGGAGAACTTTGTTGCCTTCAACCTGACAGAGAATATCCAGCTGATTGGCGGGACCTGGTACGGCGGCGAAATGAAAAAAGGGATGTTCTCAGTGATGAACTACCTGCTGCCGCTGAAGGGTATCGCGTCCATGCACTGCTCAGCCAACCGGGGTGAAAAAGACGATGTGGCGCTGTTCTTTGGCCTCTCCGGTACCGGAAAAACCACACTGTCGACCGATCCGCGTCGCCAGCTCATTGGTGATGATGAGCACGGCTGGGATGCAGACGGCGTATTCAATTTTGAAGGCGGCTGCTATGCCAAGACCATCAATCTGAAAGCGGAATCTGAACCGGAAATTTATGGTGCTATCCGCCGTAACGCGTTGCTGGAAAACGTTGTCGTTCGTGAAGATGGCAGTGTGGATTATGCCGATGGCAGCAAAACCGAGAACACACGCGTCTCTTATCCACTGTCGCACATCGAGAATATCGTGCAGCCGGTGTCTCGCGCGGGTCACCCTTCACGCATTATCTTCCTTGCTGCGGACGGATTTGGCGTGCTCCCTCCGGTTTCACGTTTGACGCCAGAGCAGATGCAGTATCACTTCCTTTCTGGCTTCACCTCCAAGCTGGCGGGCACCGAGCGCGGCATTACCGCCCCGACGCCGACGTTCTCAGCTTGTTATGGCGCTGCTTTCCTGATGCTACACCCAACGCAGTACGCGGACGTGTTACAGGAGAAAGTTGCACAAAGCGGTGCTGAAGTGTGGCTGGTGAATACCGGCTGGAACGGTGCAGGCCAACGTTTGTCGCTGAAAGATACGCGCCAGATCGTCAACGCCATCCTCGAAGGGGAAACTGGCGCAATGCGTGAAGAAACACTGCCGATCTTTGGCCTCGCCATTCCGCAGGAGATTGCTGGCGTCGATGTAAACACTCTTGATCCGCGCAACGGTTGGGCATCACCGGCAGAATGGCAGGAAGCGGCCGAGAAACTGGCACAGCTGTTTATCAATAATTTCAAGCAGTACAGTAATAACGAGGCTGGTGCGCGTATTGCGCAGGCAGGTCCGCAGTTGTAATTTCGCTGACGTTTAGCAGAGTGCCATTCCATGGCACTCCTTCACCGCTAATGAAGTGCTGATATCTGACTGAAATAACGCTGCCCCGCGTAAAATCGCCGGGCAGCGTTATTAATTAATAGAGCAGAAAGAATGCCAGGCACAGTTAGCCTGACGTATTCAGTGCTTATGCTGATTTATAACGAGCTTCTAACTTATCTAAAAAGCCAAATAGCACTTCATTCATCTCGCTGTAGTCGTGTGCACGAAGTTCTTCTGGCGTGTTAACAAAGCGGTATTCAGCTGCACGGCTCAGGTCATTCTCAGAATGCGCGATCAACATTTCAACGACCTCCCGCGTTAATTCCATATGACACTGGAAACCATAAACGCGATCGGAATAGGCAACGATCTGGCGCGGGCAACCTTGGCTATAAGCAATGATTTTTGCCTCTGCCGTCAATCCCGGCATGTCGTTGTGCCAGTGCCCCACTTCCAGCGTGCTGGCAAAGTGAGAGAACATCTCATCCTTGCTACCCTCTTCCGTCAGTGTGATTGGGAATTTACCAATCTCTTTCTCAGGGCTATATGCGAACGGCGCGCCAAGCGCTTCACCAATCAGTTGTGAACCGAGACAGATACCGATAACGGCTTTACCGGTTTGAACCGCCGAAGCAATCAACGCCTGTTCACCTTTCGCATCAAAGTGCGGGCATTCAGCTAGTGTGGTGGAGGGATCTTGTGGCCCTCCCATCACAATCAGAAAATCGATACCTTCCGCGTCTCCTGGCAACTTATCACCGGCGTAAACCCGCGAGTAAGACACATCATGGCCGTGATTAATGGCCCATGTTTCGTAGGCGCCGGGTGCTTCAAAATCTTCATGTACGATGAAATGTACGCGCATTGCAGAGAACTCCATGAGTAATTTACTGGCCTGTTCAGACCTTATTGGTAGCCTGAATCTGACCCTGCTGTGACAGAATCCCGGCCAGGGATTTTGCGATTAATTCAGTTTCGGGTGCATCAAGCTCAGAGACGGTGATCCGTAACCCTGAACGCGTGCTGTCCAGCATGAACCCTTCTCCGCCGCGAACCAGCCAGCCGCGTTGTGCCATTTGCATCACCGTTGCCGCACTGTTGTGCGCTAAAGGAACCCACACGTTTAAGCCATCGTGATGATCTGAAACAGTGACGCCGTGCTGTTTCAACGCGCTGACCAGCAATTCTCGTTGGCCCAAATAGCGCCCGCGTGCGGCCAGAATGGATTGCTGAAAGTCTGGCGAACGCATATGGCCCGCAGCCATATCCTGCAGAATATGGCTGACCCAGTTTGTCCCGGCATTCAGGCGTTGACGCAGACGCTGTGACGTTTCTTCATCGCTTGCAACAAAGGCCATGCGCATATCAGGACCAAGAAACTTGGACAGGGAGCGGATGAGCACCCAGTTACGGGTATTTGCCGGAACAATGTGGTGATAATCCTGTGTTGAGAGCAGAGAAAAGTGGTCATCAACAATCACCAGTACCTGCGGATAACTTGCCAGCAAAGTACGTATGCCCTCTGCCCTGCCAGCGCTCAGGCCAAAGCCGGTTGGATTGTGGGCGCGAGGGGTGATGATCACCGCCTGGACGCCCGCAGAAAGCTGACGTGATAGTGCCTCAATCTGCATTCCTTCCGTGTCCATTGCTACAGGCGCAGCCTGCAGACGATTGTACCGCAAGGTGCTGATGCTACTCAGGAAGCAGGGGTCTTCAACCGCCACGCGATCGCCTGCAATCAGGTAACTGGCAAGCACCCTCTCAACCGCATCAACCGCACCGTTGGTCAAATTTAATTCAAAGGGAACATCGAGATCGGGTTGTAGCCATTCGAGACCCGCCGCCTCAAGTTCAGGCCGGATTTCCGGTTCGCCGTACAAACCCGGTGTATTTTGAATATGCGTAACAAGTTGGTTAACAGAGGGAAGAACCGAAGATGCAGGATTGCCACTGGCGAGATCGCGTATCGCCAGGCCCGGTGCGCTGCCTTCAATATCAATCGTCGCGATCGGTTCACGCACAATGGTGCCGTTTCTGCCTCTGGACAGCACAAAACCTGCATCCGTGAGGCGCTTGTAAGCCAGGGCAACCGTGTTGCGATTAATGCCCAACTCACCGGCTAAATCACGCAGTGTAGGCAGCATCGTGCCGGGAACGAGTTCACCGGACTGAATCTTTGCGCGGATTTGATCGAAAATATCACCCGCTGTTTTTCCGTTTATCTTCATTGATCTGGTACAAATAAAAGTTTAGCCTAGGTCAATGTTAATTGACTGCTGAGCGCTTGTCTATACGCGATGAAAACATCGGTACAACACACTGAAAATTGAGGGATTACAACGGAATCGCGATACCACAGACAATATCTTCTAAGAGAGTTAACGTTACGAGGAAAGAGAGCCAAAAATGAATACCCGGCCTTCAGCACGATTACTCATCATTGACCCACAGCAGCGTGTTCTGTTGTTTTGTTTCACACATAAAGCCGATGCTCTGGATGGACAACGTTATTGGGCCACACCCGGCGGAGCATTGGAAAATCACGAAAGCTGGAAACAGGCAGCGATTCGCGAACTCTTTGAAGAGACAGGCATTATACGTACTCAGCTGGATGATGCCATCGGCTACCGAGCGTTTGAAATGCAACTACCCAGCGGCGAGGTAGTGTTAGCACAAGAGCACTATTATACGGTGCATGTTGTTCAACAGGAGATTTCAACAGCGGGATGGAGCAAGCACGAGCGCGAAGTGATGTCAGACTATCACTGGTGGGAACTGAAAGAACTGATATGCAGTGGGGAACGCTATTATCCGGAAAATTTAACGGCTTTGCTGGAAATCGCCCATCAGTCTGCTGCACGCTGACGGTTGCAGGCGGCAATCAAAACCGCCTTCGATAAGCCCTCTCGGCGCATCAATTCTCGTCGTTATCGCTAAGGTAAATATCTGGGCGCGTGATCGTCCACGCATAATCAGGACGATTGACCGGCTCGTAACCAAATTTCTCATAAAGCCGTGGTGCTGTCGTGGTGAACAACATGATCCTGCGGAGCCTGTTAAATAAAGGATGGTCATGAATGCACGTCATTAACCATCTGCCTAACCCATCCCCCTGATGCGCTTCCAGTACATACACGTCACAAAGATAAGCGAAGGTCGCATGATCTGTTATGAGCCGGGCAAATCCGACCTGAGATTGATGATGATAAATGCCAAAGTTCAGGCTGTTTTGAACTGAAGCCGTGACGGTTTCCACGTCTATGCCTTTCGCCCATGTTGAGCGCGTCAGATACTGGTGTATCGCCTCCACATCCAACTTTGCGCTGTCTGTACTAATGAGATAATCATTTTGATGCCATTCATGGATTGATGGAAGCGTCACTCTTCACTCCAAATAACTTTTTCAGTGGTGCTGGAATCCTATCATAGCGGAATGACCATGGGTTCTGATGTATATTGCTTTGCAAGATCCGATGTTATTGATATCGATCCGTGTGAATTAACAGAGCGTTGGTTTTCGCTGCGCTGTAATTAATCTGGGTATAAAAAAATCCTGCAGAATTAAACGGGTGTTCTTTGAGGACTTAGACATGACCACATTCCATCAACTTACCGCCACCAGCCTGAGCGGCCAGCTTATCTCCATGGCTGATTACGCTGGCAAACTGGTTTTGGTAGTGAACACCGCCAGCCATTGCGGCTTCACGCCACAGTACGCAGGCCTTGAAGCGCTTTATAAGAAGTATGCCGCCCAGGGGCTGATGGTGCTGGGGTTCCCCTGCAATCAGTTCGGTAAGCAGGAGCCCGGTGATGCCGACGCGATCTCTCAAACCTGCCACATTAACTACGGTGTAAGCTTCCCGATGTTCGAGAAGGTGGAGGTCAACGGAGCGGCTACGCATCCGGTGTTTGGTTATCTGAAAGACGAATTACCCGGCTTGCTGGGCGGTCGGATAAAGTGGAACTTCACTAAATTTCTCATCGGACGTGACGGCAAACCTATTAAGCGTTTTGCACCGTTCACCACGCCAGAGAAAATGGAATCTGCGATTATAACTGCACTTGAAATCTAATCATTCCTGAGCGTCATTCGCGCTGAAAGAGATTAATCTAAATAATATAGTTCCCTACTTCTTTCAGCGCAGACAATTCAAGTTTTGCCACCGGTGAGTCAGATTTTGTCGTTTGACGCACGGCTATAAATCAGTTTAACATCTACATTACTGTATAAAAAAACAGGCTCAGCATCATGACCCTAACTTTAATTGGCGAGAAAATTGGCAAGAATCGGTTTACCGGTGAGAAAATTGAAAACAGTACTTTCTTGAACTGTGACTTTTCTGCTTGTGACCTTAGTGGTACTGAGTTTACTGGTTGCACTTTTTACGATCGTGAAAACCAGAAAGGATGTAATTTCAGCCGCGCCACCTTAAAAGATGGCATCTTCAATAGTTGTGACCTGTCTATGGCGGATTTCAGAAATATCAGTGCTCTGGGTATCGAAATTCGCAGCTGTATGGCTCAGGGAGCGGATTTTCGCGGTGCCAGCTTTATGAATATGATCACAACCCGCACCTGGTTTTGCAGTGCATATATCACCAAAACCAACCTCAGCTACGCCAATTTATCGAAGGTGGTTTTAGAGAAGTGTGAACTCTGGGATAATCGCTGGATTGGCACTCATATTCTGGGTGCAACGTTCAGTGGTTCAGATCTCTCCGGTGGTGAGTTTTCTTCATTTGACTGGCCTTCTGCCAATTTCACTTATTGCGACCTGACAAACTCGGAGCTAGGTGAAATCGATGTGCGTGAAGTTGATATGCAGGGCGTGAAGCTGGACAACTACCAGGCCTCATTAATATTGCAGCATCTTGGCATCTCGGTTGTTAATTAATAAGCTGCATGTTAACCACTCATTTAAAATTTATCGCAGTGCTTGAGTGAATGAATACAGACTGCCAGTAAAAAACATATTATGGCAATATCGCTAGTCAACAGCACAAGGTCGATTATCTGGCATGGTCGACCAAATAGTGTTTAGCCCATCGTGTTGCCTTCACTCCTGCCACGGAATAAAGGCGCAGTGACGATGCCAATGAGCCTGTGAGCTTAACAAGCATCAGTGAGTCCGTCTTGCCCACTGAGAACGCCCGTCCTTACGTCTCAAATCTTCGCGATTACTTATATACGTCAGCCTAAAAAAGCCGCTAAATCGGGGTTTCTCCCGGCAAATTGTAAATTTATGTCTATGCTGTATCAGGATCATCAGCTTTTGCTGGGTTCACTATGACGTTTTACTGTTTGTTTATAACTAGATATCAATCAAAAGCAATTGATTTTTAAGGGAATGGTAATGCTTAGTTTAAGACGTAAAAAGGTTAAACCGATGCGGTTGAAGGACGTGACAATCATTGATGATGCTCGTCTCAAGAAGGCGATTACCGCCGCCGCTCTGGGTAATGCCATGGAGTGGTTCGATTTTGGGGTATACGGCTATGTCGCAGCCGTTTTAGGCAAAGTTTTTTTCCCGGGTGCCTCGCCTGGCATTCAGATCATCGCCGCTTTAGGCACATTCTCGGTACCGTTCATCATTCGCCCGCTAGGGGGAATGTTCTTTGGCGTATTGGGTGATAAATACGGCCGTCAGAAGATTCTCGCCATCACCATCATATTGATGACCTTCAGCACCTTCAGTATCGGACTTATTCCTTCCTATGCCACCATCGGCTTCTGGGCACCGGTCTTGCTGCTGATTGCAAAAATGGTTCAGGGATTCTCGGTGGGGGGCGAATATACCGGTGCTTCCATCTTTGTGGCGGAATACTCACCCGACCGTAAACGCGGATTTTTAGGCAGCTGGCTTGATTTCGGTTCGCTGGTTGGCTTCGTCTGTGGCGCCGGTGTGGTTGTGCTGCTCACCACGATCCTGGGCCAGGAAACCTTCAATGACTGGGGCTGGCGCATTCCCTTCTTTATGGCGTTGCCGCTAGGTTTAGTCGGCCTTTACCTGCGTCATGCGCTCGAAGAGACTCCGGCATTCCAGAAGCATGTGGATTCAATGGAAGAAGGTTCCAAACAAGGTTTGAGTGAAGGCCCCTCTGTTCCTTTCAAAGAGATTGCACGCAAACACTGGCGGAATCTGATCTCCTGCATCGGCATCGTTATCACCACCAACGTGGCGTACTACATGCTGCTGACTTACGTGCCGAGTTATCTGACCCACAATCTGCACTATTCAGAAGACCGTGGTGTTTTGATCATTGTGGTTATCATGCTGGCGATGCTGTTTGTGCAACCGGTGATGGGATTACTCAGTGATAAATTTGGACGTCGTCCGTTTATCATTATTGGTAGCGTGGCAATGGTGCTGTTATCCATTCCCTCCTTTATGCTGATTACCCATCACAGCCTGGTCGCACTCTTTTTTGGATTGTTGATTCAGGCGGTCATACTCAACTGTCTGATTGGCGTGATGGCCTCGACCCTGCCCGCGCTATTCCCGACAGAAGTGCGTTACAGCGCGTTGGCCAGCACCTATAACATCTCCATTTTGGTTGCGGGTATTACCCCTACCCTTACCGCCTGGTTAGTGGAAGTGACAGGCAACCTTTATATGCCGGCATGGTATCTGATGGTAGTGGGTGCGATCGGTGTGGTGACCGGTTTTACCGTGAGGGAAACCGCTAACAAACCGCTCTATGGTGACACCCCAGCTGCCTCCTCGCTTGAAGAAGCCAAAGAGTTGCTGCAGGAGCATCATGATGGCATTGAGCAGCGCATCGAGGATATTGATGAACAAATTGAAGCGTTGAAAAACAAGCGCCGCAATTTAGTTGCTCAGCACCCCGAAATAACGCAATAAATAACAGCCGCTGCCTTAGGGCAGCGGATTCCCCCTTCAATCGCTCTTCCTGACACAGAACACTTATTATCGTCTATACTTTCAGTGAGTTGGTTTATTCACTATTTTTAATTAAAACTCGATAATGATGAAATTGTTTTCATCAGAATCAATGATGGGTATTAAATTAATCTCATTATTAGCGATTAGATAATTAGCAGAGAACCGGACAGACAACGGTTACTGAATTTTTAATTTACCTGACAATGATATATTGTCAGCTGAGAATGAGGGAAAATAATGCCATCAATATTTGATGAGTTATCTGACGCCCCTTCATGGGTGCCTGCTGTGTTACTTGTCACCCTCTCGCTTGTCGCGGGATTTCTGGCTCGATTTTTACTGCTTAGGTTTATACGTTATTGGCAGGATCGCGACAGGAAACTGTTCAAGTCACTTGAGAAGCATCTTCGTGGTTCAATGTTTCTATTTATTCCACTGATGTTAATCAACGTCGGAGCCGAGTATGTGAATATTCACCCCAATTCGCTTTCGTTTATTACCCCCACACTGAATGTTTTTATCATTCTGTCATTGTGCTCGATCTTAATTAGATTGACCAACGTCGCGCAGGACATGCTATTTATTCGCTATGATATTAATCTGTCGAACAACCTGCGCGCCAGGAAGATTCGCACCCAGATCATTTATGTCAAAAAGGTCGCGATTGTCCTGCTTGTGTCATTCTGCCTTTCCCTGATTCTTATCAGTATTCCCGGCGTGAGAAAATTCGGCACCACCATCCTCGCAGGCGCTGGGGTGGCAGGCATCATTATCGGTTTTGCATTGCAGAAATCACTGGTTAATTTGTTTGCCGGCATTCAGATCGCTTTCACACAACCGATCAAAATTGATGATGCGGTTGTGGTTGAAAATGAATGGGGTTGGATTGAGGAGATCAACCTGACCTATGTTGTGGTGCGTATCTGGGACCTGCGCCGTCTGGTGCTGCCAATTACCTATTTTACCGAGAACGCCTTCCAGAACTGGACGCGCAATAATGCCCAAATATTAGGTTCAGTATTTCTATATCTTGATTACTCAATGCCACTCGAACCGCTGCGTCAGCATTTTGAAAAAGTTCTCAGCGAAACCAAACTCTGGGATCAGCAAACCCAGGTGCTTCAGGTGACCGATACCACTGATAAAACCATGACGATTCGTTTATTAATGACCGCACAAAACTCCCCAACCGCCTGGGATTTACGCTGCTACGTGCGCGAGAAGATGATTGAGTTTATTCAGCAAAATTATCCGCAAAGTCTTCCTCATGTGCGGGCGACGTTGACCGAGACTGGAGTATCTAATAGCACAAAAACGTTGTCTTAGATGATACGCTTTCCTGCGTTTAAAGGTGGCAGCTCAAGCGGTAATGACGTATCTACGTTGTATCAACCTCAACGATGATATACAGTGTATCGACATTTCGCAGGAGGTTGGTTATGACCACGGTGACGTTAAAAAAATGGGGCAATAGTCCTTCAATCCGCATCCCTGCCAGCGTAATGCAATCTGCTGCGCTCAGTGTTGACGACAAACTGGAACTCAGCGTGGAAGATGGCAAATTGATACTTGTCCCGGTGAGAGAAAAGGAGTATTCCCTTGATGCTCTGCTGGACGGCATCACTGAAGATAACGTCCATGAAAAAATTGATTTTGGACCTTCAGTTGGCAAGGAATTGCTCTGATGGTTTCACGTTTTGTACCCAATGCCGGAGACCTGATCTGGCTGGATTTTGACCCTACACTGGGGCACGAGCAGGGTGGACATCGCCCTGCTGTCGTCCTCAGTCCTTTTGCCTATAACAACAAAGTGGGCATGCTGCTTTGCGTACCCTGCACCACTCAGGCCAAGGGTTATCCCTTTGAAGTCATCCTGTCAGGCGCACGGGAGAGTGTCGCGCTGGCTGATCAGGTGACCAGCATTGACTGGCGCGCCCGAAAAGCGGTGAAAAAAAGCCATGTCACATCGAATGAACTGGCTGAGATTCGCGCCAAGGCGAAAGCGCTGATTGGATAAGCACGAAAACTGGCAGCCTGAAGCCGCCAGTTGTTCTTCAGTGCCCACGCCGCGCCCGCATCATCGCCAGCCTGAACTGGCGGACATCTTGTGGCGTCCAGCAGCGGCAGGACAACGGCGCGGTATCGTCAACCGCGGCGGGTAGCGGGACTTTCTCTAGCGTGCCACGATTGCAAATCGCACAGGCTAAAGTGGCGGAGGGCACGCCAAGATAGCGCGCAACCTCCGGCAAGGTCATCAGTGTAGTACGCATCATAACCTCCTCGTTGCATGTGATTTAACTGACATGGTTGAGCAGTTTTCAGCGTAATTTTATGATCGCGATCAGGTGATGAATTATTTTTGGTTAAAAAATAATCAAAGCGTCATCAGCATCTCGTGCCACGCCATGCCGCCGTGATCGGACGCCGAAGGTTTGATGTACTGATAGCCGAACTTCTTATACAGATCAACGTGATGGGTTTTGCACATCAAATGAATGGTCAGCTTATCCATCTGCTTCATAAGCTTGATGAACTGTTGCATCATCAGTGTGCTGTACCCTTTGCCCTGATAGGCCGGATCGAGCACCACTGACATAATCACCACGTTAGGTGCTGCAGGATCGTGCCCGATTAACTCCTTAAATTCCTCATCTGACATCACCACATCCCAGGCGCAACCTGCATTGATAAAGCCAATGACTTGACCCTCGTTTTCAAGGCACATAAACCCTTGAGGATACTGTGCGATACGGGTTGCGATTTTTTCGCGCGTGGCAGCCTCATCGCCTTCGTAGGCATTAATTTCAATGGCATAGCAGCGATCAACATCAGCTAAAGTGGCACTTCGGAACTTCAGATTCGACACAACAGACCTCTAAACATAACATCTCGTGAGCGCCATATTAGCAGGGTGTCATGGGGAAAGGTTGAGAGAATGGAGCGCTGCATTGCTGCAGCGCTACCGTTTAAATCACTTCCACAACCCGATTTTCACGTGCGCTAACAAAAGCAGCATCCAGTACCGCCAGGACTTCAATCGCCTGCTCTGGCGTCACCGGAGGCTCACTGCCATCGCGTACCGCTTGAGCAAAAGCTTGGTAATAGGCGTGATAGGCACCTTGTTCAGAAGGCACCCGTTCTGAGCCTTGCGGCGTATTAAGTGTGCCCCAGCGCTCAGGCTGCTCATAGCCCCATGCATCCCGATCGTCCGCCGGGCGCTGGCCCGCAAAAATGGCCTGCGCCTGCACATCCGTCCCTTGTGAAACAAAGCTACCGGCATCGCCATACAGACGAAACTCACGGCAAACAAAGCGATTCAGTTTGGTGGCGGAAAGATAGGATTTAGTCCCGTTTTGATGAGTTAGCGTCAGCACAAAACTGGCATCGGTCGGCCCTTCCGGCAGGTCGATGATATCCAATTGAGCATAAACCGATTTTACCGGCCCCAACAGGAACAGCGCCTGATCGACAATATGACTGCCTAAATCACGCAGCAAACCGCCGGTTTCGCCGCCTTCGAGGGTATTGGCATCGTCAAAATCCATACGATTATGCAAACGCCACACTTTTCCCACGCGATTTTGCTCAATCAGTTTTTTCAGCGTGCGCACATCATGGTCAAAACGACGGTTGTGATACACGCTCAGTACGACGCCTTTCGCTTTCGCGGCATTGGCCAACTCACGCCCCGTTTTCGCGTCGGGTGCAAAGGGTTTGTCGGCAATCACCGCCACACCCGCAGCAATCGCTTCCAGCACCAGTTCACGG
Source organism: Candidatus Pantoea communis (assembly GCF_011752685.1). NCBI lineage: Bacteria > Pseudomonadati > Pseudomonadota > Gammaproteobacteria > Enterobacterales > Erwiniaceae > Pantoea > Candidatus Pantoea communis. Next base: position 113,808 of record NZ_VWXC01000003.1, on the reverse strand, counting down.
CGCGTTTGCGGTGGTGTCGTGATCGTGACGGCATCGACACCTGCCGCCAGCATGTCGGTCAGGCTGGCATAGATCGGAATGTCGGGAAAATCCGCTCTCACGCGTGCAATAGTGGCTGGCGCACGCGCCACGATGCCCGCTAACTCCACGCCCTCAGCCGCATTAATGAATGGCGCGTGAAAGTGTTTGCCGCCCGTTCCATAGCCCACGATACCGATTTTCATGCTGCCTCCTTGTGATAGAGAAAAGTGGTAAGGCAATCAGTAATAACATAATCGCAACAACTAAAACTGCTCACTCACGCAAAAATGGCACAAAAATATCATTTTTAGGAAAAATGGCTTTACTGTGCCGCAGGGAAGTTGCGCTTAATCGGCGCAAAGTCACTGGCGTTTTTGCCTAACAATCGCTGAGGGCGGAAATCTGCCAGTAACTCACTGGCCTGATCCTGCACCAGTTCCTGCGCCACCAGCTTGCCAATCAACGGTGACAATGTGATTCCACTGTGTGTCACTGCCACATACACACGCTGATGAGGCGTGACGTAGCCAATGGCAGGTAATCCATCCGCCGGTCTGGCGCGTTGACCAATCACAATGTTCTCAATCTGCAATTCGCCTGCATCTGCAAACAACGCGTGGTAGCGATCGCGAAACGCCTGCGCAATATCGCCATGGCACGAAGGTGGGGCAGCAGGGTCGGCAAGGTCATCCAGCGCCAGTGCCTGCAACAGCAATCGCCCGCCGCCGTCCGGGCGTACATTAAGCTGAGGAGAGATTAAATTGGTTGCCAGCGAGAGCGGCTGTGGCGCCGTACGTGCCAGGAAACTACAGGCCACCGCGTTGGGTTTGCTGGTATCGAGCAGCGCCAAATCAAGATTAAGGGTGTTAAGCAGTTGATTTGCCCAGCGCCCGGTGGCAATCACCACGTGATCACCCTGCCACTGTTCACCGTTTACCAGATGCAGCGTGACGGCATCAGCTTGTTCGCTAAGACGTTCAATCGCATGTTGTTGATGCAATACCGCCCCATTGGCACGCGCTTCAGACCAGAGTCGCGAGAGATACAGCGCCGGATGCAATACCGATTCCGTTGGGAAATGCCAGACGCTGCCACTTACCGCCTGTGAACGCAGATCCGGCACTTCACGCTGCAACGCATCCGGTGTCACCTCATGCGCGGGATAACCCAGCGATTGCAGGGAGGTAACACGCTGAAGTAGCCTCTGCTGCGCCTCGCCTTCTGACGCCCACTCCCAGGTACCACAGGTTTCCAGCCAGCGCAGACCATTGGTTTGCGAAAGCTGCAAACGAGTATGTTCTTCCATAGCGAGGGCATTGAGCTGGTGATAACTGAGGGGTTGTTTACCATTGGAGTTGACCCAGGCGAAGGTGGTGCTGCTGGTGCCGGCACCAATATGCTGCTGCTCAAAAATCGTAACCTGTACGCCCTGCAAGGCTAATGCGCGCGCCACCGCTAAACCGATGACGCCGCCGCCCACTATCGCAATCTTTTGAGTTGTCATGAATGGCTCCTGAATGAATAGCCCTATCATAACAACGTTCATCGGCAGAGATTGCAATTGCTATATAACGCTTACTGCGCAGGATATAAGAAAATCCTCTGATGCCAGAGAATAAATTTATATCGTCGTCAGCATTTTCCCATTTGAGAAATAGGCCCGCAAATTCTCCAGCACATTATTCGCCATGCCTTCACGAGTTTCATGGGTGGCACTCGCAATATGTGGGGTTAATAACACATTATCTAATTCACGCAGCGCAGGATGAATAATCGGTTCTTGCGGGAAAACATCCAGCGCGGCGCCTTTTATCACACCCTGCTGCAATGCCTGGATAAGATCGTTTTCATTCACCACCGTGCCGCGTGCAATGTTGATCAGCACACCCGATTTCCCCAACGCCGCCAGCACTTTTGCGTCCACCAGCTGGATATTTTCCGGGCTACCCGGCAGCGCCAGCACCAGGAAATCACTGAACGCCGCCAGCTGTTCAATGTTCTCACAGCGTTGGTAAGGCACATCTTTTTGACTGCGCGCGGTGTAAGCGATCTCCATACCGAATGCCTCAGCACGCCGGGCAATCGCAAGACCAATCGCACCCAAGCCCGCAATGCCCATGCGTTTCCCGCTGGCTTTACTGGAAAGCGAAGTGCCGGTATTTTCCCACGCGCCAGAGCGTGCGAACTGATGATTGGCCACCAGGTTGCGTGAAAAAGCTAAGGTCAGCGTCATGGCTAAATCGGCGACATCATCGGTAAGAATATCGCTGGTGATGCTCACCTGAATATCATGTGCAGCGGTGTAATTCAGGTCGATACGATCGGTTCCCACCCCAAACACCGCAATCGCTTTACAGGCCGGCACCTGTTCCAGAATCGACGTTTCTACACCCACGTCACCGCGCGTCACTATGCCTTGAATCTCTTTGCCCTGGCGCTGAAGAAATAGCGCAGGGTCCTGCTCCTTTTATAAACGATGACAATGAAAATGTTGCGAGAGTTTTTCGTCCAGCTGCGGCATCAGTGGCTGAATAATCAGAATATGAGGTTGCGAAGACATCATTATTTTCCTGGATGGATAAGCGTGTCGTTTCAGACTACCGGATGAATTTATGTTACGGCACCCTTGTTACTTTTTTCGCTAATACGATCACGGGGAAAGTGCAATGAATCCTGGTGGAGAATCAGGTTTTATTTCGGATCTGTCTTTACCGTAATGCGTTGAGCGCGCTGGCGAACTCACCTTACGCAGTCTACGGTTAATAAAAAAACCATAACAATTCAACTTACCATGGAAAGCCGCTATGACCGCCCATGTCGACATCACAGCAAGCCAGGAACACGAACTTCACTCTTTGCAGCAATTATTGCAGACGCATCTTGAGCAACTGCTGCCTGCGGGTCAACCGAGCGATCAGGTTCGTGCCGCCATGCGCGCCGGAGCACTGGCACCGGGTAAACGCATTCGTCCACTGTTGCTGCTGTTGGCTGCGCGAGATATGGGCAGCAAAGCATCGCAACAGGGCATTCTTGATCTCGCCTGCGCAGTTGAAATGGTGCATGCCGCGTCGCTGATCCTCGATGATATTCCTTGCATGGACAATGCTCAGATGCGACGCGGACGCCCAACAGTGCATCGCGAATTTGGCGAAAGCGTGGCGATTCTGGCGGCGATTGCCCTTCTGAGCCGCGCCTTTGAAGTGATCGCCGTTGCGCCAGGTTTAGCCGCCCTGCAGAAATCAGAGGCGATTGCCGAACTCTCTTCTGCCGTGGGTTTACAAGGTTTGGTGCAGGGTCAATTCCAGGATCTGCATCAGGGCGCGCAATCGCGTAGCCCGGAAGCCATCGCATTAACCAATGAACTTAAAACCAGCGTGCTGTTCCGAGCCACCTTGCAAATGGCGGCGATTGCCGCGGAAGCAACACCCGCTATGCGCCAGAAGCTCAGCTATTTCGCGCAGGATTTGGGTCAGGCTTTCCAGTTGCTCGATGATCTCGCCGACGGCAGCAAACACACCGGCAAGGACATTAATCAGGATCAGGGTAAATCGACGCTGGTACAGATGCTCGGTTCTGAAGGTGCTGAGCGCCGCTTGCGTGAACATCTGCGCAGTGCCGATGCGCACCTCGCCTGCGCCTGCCATCGTGGCATAGCGACCCGCCAATATATGCACGCCCTGTTTAATCAACAGCTGGCGATGTTTCACTGATCGCGGGACTGCCGATGGGGCACTTTGCCGTGATTGCGCCGCCACTGTATAGCCACTTTCACGCGCTGCAGGCGTTGTCACAGACGCTGATTGCGCGCGGTCATCGCATCACCTTTGTGCAACAGGATGATGCACGTCTCCTGCTAACGGATGAATGTATAGGATTCAGCACCGTAGGTGAGCGCAGTCATCCCACCGGTTCTCTGGCGCAGATGTTACAGCATCTGGCCTCGCCCCTTTCGTTATGGCGGGTAATCAGTGATATCGCCGCCAGCACCGATATGTTGTGTCGTGAACTGCCTGCGCGTTTAACCTCGTTGCAAGTCGATGGTGTGATTGCCGATCAGATGGAAGCGGCGGGTAGCTTAGTGGCAGAAGCGTTGCACCTTCCCTTTGTTTCAGTGGCCTGCGCGCTGCCGGTGAATCGCGAGCCTGGCATACCGCTGGCGGTGATGCCGTTTCGCTTTGGTCAGGATGAAAAATCACTGCAACGTTTTCAGGCCAGCCAGGATATTTATGATCGTCTGATGCAGCGCCATGGCGCGGTGATCAGTCATCATGCACAAAAATGGGGATTGCCCGATCGGCACAGCCTGCACCAGTGTTTGTCACCGCTGGCGCAGATTAGCCAACTCGTTCCGGCATTTGATTTTCCGCGCCAGCAACTGCCCAACTGTTTTCATTCCGTAGGACTGCTGCGCGCCTCAAAACAGCCCCGCGTAGCCACGGCCCCCTGGCCTGAATTGCGACAGCCGGTGGTTTATGCCTCTTTTGGCACCTTGCAAGGTCATCGTTTTCGCTTGTTCCTGCATCTGGCACAAGCGTGCCGCAACCAGCAGCTCTCGTTGGTGATTGCCCATTGTGGCGGTTTGGACGCCAATCAGGTGCAGCAGCTTGAGCGCGCTGGTGCGGCGTGGGTGACGGATTTTCTCGATCAGCCAGCCGCGCTGCAACATGCGCAGCTGTTTATCACCCATGCCGGACTCAACAGCACGTTAGAGTCACTGGAATGGGGCACCCCGATGCTGGCGCTGCCGCTGGCCTTTGACCAACCCGGCGTGGCGTCTCGTATTGCCTGGCACGGTGTCGGTCATCGTGCGTCTCGCTTTAGCCGCGTGCATCAGCTGGAGCAGCACCTGCAGCAACTGTTGACGGATGACGGCTATCGGCTGCGTATCTCGCCGATTCAGGCGCAGCTGCAGCGCTCAGGCGGTTGCGAGCGCGCCGCTGATATCGTTGAGCAGGCATTGGGGCAACAACGTGTTGTGCTGGCGGAGGCGACCTGATGCCCGAGAATTATGACGTGATTTTAGTGGGTGCCGGACTGGCTAATGGCTTGATTGCGCTGAAGCTGCGTCAGCGCCAACCCCAGTTGCGCATTCTGATGCTGGAAAGTCACGCGCATCCGGTAGGTAATCATACCTGGTCCTTTCATCAGGACGATCTTAGCCCCCATCAGCTTCAGTGGTTGCAACCGTTGATTGCCTATCGCTGGCCCGGCTATCAGGTGCGTTTCCCTACACTGCGCCGCAATCTCAGCGGGGAATATTGCTCAATCACCTCTGCAGATTTTGCCCAACGGCTTTATGAGGTCATGGCGGATGATCTCTGGATCAATACCCCGGTGAATGAGGTGCGCCCCACTCAGGTCACCCTGGCCGACCATCGCGTACTGCATGCTGCGGTGGTGATTGATGGTCGCGGCCTGCAACACACGCCACATCTGCAACTGGGCTATCAAGCCTTTATCGGTCAGGAGTGGCATCTGGCGAGGCCTCACGGTTTAACACAACCGATCTTGATGGATGCGACAGTGGATCAACAACAGGGCTACCGCTTTGTCTACACCTTACCGCTCAGTGCGGATCGTCTATTAATTGAAGATACGCACTACATTAATCAGCCCACGCTGACAGAGCACACCGCGCGGCAGAATATCGCCGACTACGCCAAAGCGCACCAATGGCCATTGAGTCTTCTGCTGCGTGAAGAGCAAGGTTCACTGCCAATAACATTGAGTGGCGATATTGATGCCTTCTGGCAGCAACAGCGTGATCAACCCTGCAGCGGGCTGCGTGCGGGCTTGTTCCACGCCACCACGGGCTACTCGTTGCCCACAGCACTGGCGCTGGCTGAACGCATTGCCCAACTGTTGCCCTGTGATGCGGCAACGCTCAGTCGCGCCATCGAAAAGTTTGCACGCGAGCAGTGGCGAACACAGCGTTTTTTCCGGCTGCTCAATCGAATGCTGTTCTTAGCCGGGCACCCGGACCAGCGCTGGCGTGTCATGCAGCGCTTTTATCGGCTGAATGCCGGATTAATCAGCCGCTTTTACGCCGGGCAACTCCGCCTCGGCGATAAAGCGCGCATTTTATGTGGCAAACCGCCCGTGCCAATCGGCGAAGCGGTGCGCGCACTGATGACGACCTCTTCTAAACCAGGGAAGAAATAATGACACGCACTTATGTGATTGGCGCCGGTTTCGGCGGCCTGGCATTGGCTATTCGGCTGCAGGCGGCCGGTATTCCTACCACGCTACTAGAGCAGCGCGATAAACCCGGCGGACGCGCCTACGCATGGCAGGAACAGGGCTTTACTTTTGATGCCGGACCGACAGTGATCACCGACCCGACAGCGATTGAAGCGCTGTTTACGCTGGCCGGTAAATCGCTCAGTGATTATGTTGAATTGATGCCGGTTACACCTTTCTATCGCTTATGCTGGGAAGACGGCAAACAGCTCGACTATGACAATAATCAACCGTTGCTGGAGCAGCAAATTGCCCGCTTCAACCCGGCCGATGTCGCAGGCTATCGGCAGTTTCTCGCCTATTCACGCGAGGTGTTTAAAGAGGGCTACCTGAAGTTGGGTACTGTACCTTTTTTGCATTTCCGTGACATGCTGCACGCTGGCCCGCAGTTAGGCCGCTTGCAGGCCTGGCGCAGCGTTTACAGTATGGTGGCAAAATTTATACAGGACGATCACCTGCGTCAGGCATTCTCTTTTCACTCGCTGCTGGTTGGCGGTAATCCTTTTGCAACGTCCTCGATCTATACCTTGATTCATGCGCTGGAACGCGAATGGGGCGTATGGTTCCCACGTGGCGGCACGGGAGCGCTGGTGCAAGGCCTGGCTAAGCTGTTTACCGATCTGGGTGGCGAATTGTTGCTCAACGCCGAAGTGAGTCAGCTGGAAACCCAGGGCAATCGCATAAGTGGCGTGCAATTGAAAGATGGTCGCCGGTTTGCAGCTAATGCGGTGGCGTCGAATGCCGATGTGGTGCATACCTATGATCGGTTGCTGCGTGGGCATCCTGCCGCCAGCAAACGTGCGGCCTCGCTGAAACGTAAACGCATGAGCAATTCGCTGTTTGTACTCTATTTCGGTCTGAATCACCCGCATTCACAGCTGGCGCATCATACCGTGTGCTTTGGCCCGCGCTATCGTGAGCTGATCGACGAGATTTTTAACAGCAGCCAGCTTTCAGACGATTTTTCGCTTTATCTGCATGCACCCTGCTCCAGCGATCCATCACTGGCTCCGGCAGGCTGTGGCAGTTTCTATGTATTGGCACCGGTGCCGCATCTCGGCACGGCGGCGATCGACTGGCAACAGGAAGGACCGCGTTTACGCGATCGCATTTTTGCTTATCTGGAGGAGCACTATATGCCGGGACTACGTCAGCAACTGGTGACGCACCGCATGTTTACGCCGTTTGATTTTCGCGACACGCTGCATGCCCATCAGGGTTCAGCGTTTTCGCTGGAACCGATTTTGACGCAGAGCGCATGGTTCCGCCCACATAACCGCGATGCGGATATCGCCAACCTCTATCTGGTTGGTGCTGGCACACATCCCGGTGCCGGGGTACCCGGTGTGATTGGCTCGGCGAAAGCCACTGCGCAACTGATGCAGGAGGATCTCGCTGGATGAATCGCCAACCCCTGCTAGAGCAAGTGACTCAGACCATGGCGGTGGGCTCAAAGAGTTTTGCCACCGCCGCGAAACTGTTCGATGCGCCCACGCGGCGCAGCACGCTGATGCTGTACGCGTGGTGTCGCCACTGCGATGACGTGATTGATGGACAAACGCTGGGCGAAGGCGGCACACAGCATGTGGTGGAAGATGCCGAAGCGCGCATGCTGCATCTGCAAATTGAAACCCGCCGTGCTTACAGCGGTGCGCACATGGATGAACCCGCGTTCAAAGCATTCCAGGAGGTGGCGTTAATTCACCAGTTGCCGCCACAGTTGGCGTTTGACCACCTGGAAGGCTTTGCGATGGATGCGCGTGAGGCGCGCTACGTGACGTTCGACGATACTCTGCGCTACTGCTATCACGTCGCGGGAGTGGTGGGCCTGATGATGGCCCGTGTGATGGGCGTCCGTGACGAAGCGGTGCTGGATCGCGCCTGCGATCTGGGGCTCGCCTTCCAGCTCACCAACATTGCCCGCGACATCGTTGAAGATGCGCAGAACGGGCGCTGCTATCTGCCGCAAAGCTGGCTGGATCAAGCGGGCTTAACCGGCCAGAATCTTGCCGATCCGCAACATCGCGCTGCCCTGGCACCACTGGCCGCGCGACTGGTGAGCGAAGCAGAACCCTATTATCACTCTGCTCGTTCCGGCTTACCAGGGTTGCCGCTGCGTTCCGCGTGGGCTATCGCCACCGCACGCGGCGTCTATCGTGAGATTGGGGTGAAAGTGCAACATGCGGGTGAGCACGCCTGGGATGCGCGACAACGCACCAGCAGCGGCGAAAAACTGGCGCTGCTGGTGAAAGGTGCTGGCTTGGCGCTTACTTCACGTTTGACTCGTCCGGAGTCGCGTCCTGAGGGGTTGTGGCAGCGTCCGCGTTAACGGATTTATGCCGCTGTCGCAGCGCCGCCTGCAACTTAGGTAACGGCGGCGCATAGAGAAAGCCGAAAGAAACACATCCTTCCCGTCCTCGCACCGCATGATGCATGCGGTGCGCCATATACAGACGCTTGAGATAGCCTTTGCGCGGGATATAGCGGAACGGCCAGCGTTGATGCACCAGCCCGTCATGTACCATGAAATAGAGTGCGCCGTACAAGGTTACGCCCGCACCAATCCATTGCAGCGGCCAGTAGCCGTTTACGCCGATGTAGATCAGCGCAATCGCCATGAACATAAACACCACGGCATAGAGATCGTTGAGTTCAAATTTGCCGTCGTGCGGTTCATGGTGTGATAAATGCCAGCCCCAGCCCCATCCGTGCATGATGTACTTATGCGACAGTGCCGCCACCCCTTCCATCACCACCACTGACGCCAGCAGGATCAGCGTATTCCATAACCAAAGCATCGTGCATCCATTTGTGTTGAACAGAGGCTTTAAAAGTGGACGCGGATAGGTCGAGAGGCAAGTCAATAACGTTTATTTTTGTTGGATTGATGGCAGTTGAGTTTTCATCCATACTCATCGACATTACTACACGTGTAGTCCACACGGGGGATTTATGCCTAATACCAGTGTAAAACAGAAGAAAACCGTCAGCGTCACCGTCGAACCCATGCTATTGCAACAAGCCAGAGAGGCCGGTTTAAACTTATCCGCGATTCTTGCTGAGGCTTTGCGACAAGAAATACGGGTAGCCGCTGCAGAAAAATGGAAACAAGAAAATAGTGCCGGTTTACAGGAACTGAACCGCATAACTGAAGAGCATGGTTTATTGTCGGATGAACACAGGACGTTCTAAACATGCAGTACATGATTTATAACAACACCAGTAAAAACAGTGCTTACCCTTATCTGGTCGATGTTCAAAGCGATATCATTGATCAGCTCACAACGCGTATTGTCATTCCTTTGTACCCTATGAATCGACTTAAGGCTGGTCAGGTAAAACGGCTTAACCCCGTCATCGAAATTGAGGGAGATGGCTATCTCGTCATGACCCATGAAATGGCAAGTGTGCCCGCATCTCTGTTAGGAAAACAAGTGATGGATGCGCGCCCTTATCGCCAGCAAATCAAAGATTCTATTGATTTTATCTTTGATGGATTTTGAAACTTTACATGTCAAACGTCCCTCGTTAGTATTCCCCTCCTCAGCGGAAATGAACTGCTGCGTAAGCGTTAACGTCAATCAACGCACCATATGCAGAATCGTTCTGCCTCAACTCTATGGTGCGCAAATATGTCCCATACCACTATTGCCCAAAATCCAGCCCTGCGACGCGCGGGTTTTTTCTTGTTTCTGTTGCTGCTTACTGCTGCCAACCTGCGCACGCCGATCACCGCCACCGGCCCCATACTGGAGAATATCCGCGCCAGTTTTGGTCTGAGCGCCAGTGCCGCAGGCGTCATTAACTTTTTACCGCTGCTGATGTTCGCCACGCTGGCACCGCCTGCCGCCTGGTTTGGTAATCGCTTTGGCCTGGAACGCAGTTTGTGGGGCTCGCTGCTGCTGATCACGCTGGGGTCGTTGCTGCGCATTACCGGCGGTGAATATGCCATGTGGGCAGGAACCCTTATTCTGAGTTCCGGGATTGCCGCCGCCAATGTCCTGTTGCCACCGCTGATCAAACGTGACTTTACTGAGCACACGGCACGCTATATCGGGTTGTATGCCATGGTGATGGGGATTTCAGCCAGTATTGCATCGGGGATTGCGGTGCCGCTGGCTGAAATCAGCTCCGCAGGTTGGCGTCTGTCGCTCGCGGTGTGGCTGGTGCCCGCGTTTGTCGCGCTGTTCGCCTGGCTGCCTTACCTGAAAAAATCAGGGCCGCAGGTGCACGCCGCAGCAACCCACAGCGTGACGCGATCGCCCTGGCGCTCAGCATTGGGGTGGCAAGTTTCGCTGTTTATGGCCAGTCAGTCACTGCTGTTCTATACCCTGATTGGCTGGTTCACCCCGTTTGCGCAAGACAACGGTATTAGCCAGATTGAGGCAGGCGGCATGCTGTTCGTCTATCAGATCGTCGCCATCGTTTCCAATCTCGCCTGCATGAGCGCCCTTAAACGACTGCGCGATCAGCGCGCTATTGGCTTTGTCGCTTCATTCCTGATTTTTGTTGCGGTGGGCGGCTTGCTGCTGCTGCCTTCATGGTCACTTTTGTGGCTGATTCTGGCTGGATTGGGCGCGGGCGCATCGCTGGTGATCAGCCTTTCACTGTTTAATCTGCGCACCCAGGATCATCGCCAGGCATCAAAACTCTCCGGCATGGCGCAGTGCGTCGGTTACGGGCTGGCGGCACTTGGCCCGCTGTGCTTCGGTATGCTACATGATGCCAGCGGTAACTGGCTGGTGCCGCTGATCATGTTGCTGGCGGTCACCGTGGTTCAGATGGTGATGGCGCTACTGGCGGGCCGCGCCCGCCATATTTGATATCAGGCGGAGACCCGACTTTCCTGACGTTCCAGTTCACGCACTAGCGGAATCACTTCGCGGCCGAAGAATTCGACGTCCTCATGGAAGTGCAGAAACGCCAGCAGCAACAAATCGACGCCAACTCGCTTCAACGCCATGATGCGCTCGGCGATCTGTTGTGGAGTGCCAATTAAATTGGTCTTAAAGCCGTCGTTATACTGCACCAGATCTTCAAACGACGACTTTGCCCAGTTGCCCTCACCTTCCGGTGACGCACTTCCCGCGTTTTTCACCTCATGCTGGAAACCTTTAACGGCATCCGGATTGGCTTTTGCGATGATTTCCTGCAGAACGGACTGTGCTTCCTGCTCTGTATCGCGGGCGATGACAAAACCGTTTAAACCAATTTTAACCTGATGTCCGTGCGTGATGGCTTTCGCCTGAATGTCTTCAATTTGCTGCTGAACGCCCTCCGGCGTATTGCCGTTGGTGAAGTACCAATCCGACACGCGTGCCGCCATATCACGCGCTGCACGGGAACTGCCGCCCTGGAAGATTTCAGGTAAAGGTAAAAGAGGTTTGGGTTTTAATGCGTAATCGCGGAAGCGATAGAAGTCTCCGGCAAAGGTGAAGCTGTCTTCACGCCAGATACCTTTAAGGCAGCGGATAAATTCTTCAGACCGTAGGTAACGCTCTTCATGATCGAGCCAGGGTTCGCCAATCGCTTTAAATTCACCCCGGAACCAGCCGCTGACAATGTTAACGGCAATGCGTGGACCGTAAAGATGGCTGATGGTAGCGATCTGCTTGGCGGCCAGCACGGGATTCCATGGGCCGGGCAGCAGCGCGGCAATCACTTTGAGCGTTGAGGTATGGCTCAGCAAGTCCTGTGAGAAGGTCACCGATTCATGCTGGTTATCTGCCCCGTATCCGGCAGTAAATCGAATCTGCGTCAGGGCATAGTCGAATCCTGCCTTTTCAGCGATTTTTGCCAGTTCGCGATTATACTCCGCGTCCCAACGGGTGCGCTGTTCAATCTGACTGATCACCAATCCACCGGACACATTGGGCACCCAGTAAGCAAATTGCAGGGGTTTCTTATCTGACATCGGCTTCTCCTGTCGATATATAGCTTAAAAATATGAATTTCAATCAAGTTCAATCTTTTCGATATATAAAGGGTAATGCAGCAGCTGTGCCAGATTTTCATGAATTTAAGCAGTTGATTTTATTGAGATGGGAGCGTTACTTAACGGGTGAGAAGTTGCAAATACAACAGCCGTTGTAAAACGCCCGTCGCCATTGCAACAGTGAGAGGAGAAGAAATTGAATCTGCGCGTTGAAACCATCACCCCGTATGTCCCCGGATTTTCGTCACTCAAAGCGGAGAGCATCGACCTGGGTTTCAATATGCTTCGCAGGCTCGATGATAATTGGCGCAACGGCACCAATTGTTTCGATCTCCCTGGCGAAAAGCTATTGGGGCTGTTTTCATGCCATCAACTGATTGGTGTTGGCGGGCTGAATCAGGACCCATTCATGACAAATTGTCGGGCTGGCAGGGTTCGTCATCTCTATTTAGGTCAATGTTATCGCGGCATGGGGCTGGGAACGTTGTTACTGCAACAGATCATTCAGGATGCTGTCATCCATTTTGCTCTGATCAATACCCATGCACCGCACGCAGCGTATTCCTTCTATGAACGGTTGGGTTTTCAGTGCTTAGCGGATCAGGATATCAGCACGCATCGGCTACAGCTCATTGCCGCGACTAAGTGAGCGCATCCCTCCTTGGTAGCGCGTCAATAAACTCCCGAATCTGCGGCCTGTTATCGTCCTTCCGCCACACAGCATATAAGGTTATCTCCAGCGGTAACCACGGCAGCATCACCAGTGAAACGGTATCTGCGACCCGACTCGCCAGGCTTTGTTGAATGAAGGTAAACCCCAGGCCCGCTTCCACGCAGGCCAGGGCAGCCAGCGGCCCGTTCACCTCAAAGGTAATATCCGGCTGGAAACCCGCTTGCTCACATGCAGCCAGTAAGCGGGCGCGCGCAGCTGGATTGAGGTGCGCATGATCGGCGATCCAGCGCTGTTTTTGTAAATCTGCCGGTGTGGGTGTAGCGATGGTTTGTGCTTTTGGCATGACTAACAGAATCGGTTCCGTCAGCACTTTTTTCTGCAAAAACCAGTCGCCCTTTTCGGGAGGGGTATGCAGTAGCGCTACATCCAGCGCCCTTTCCTCAAGTAATTCGCGTTGTTGCTGGGATCGCATCGCGTGCAGATGGATAGCGGTGCCGCTTTGCTGATCAATCCGGGCAATGGCATCTGGCAGTATGCGCGAATGTATCGCCGCCTCAACATAACCAATATCCAGACGCCCCTTGGCCGTCTGCGTCAGGCTGCGGCCATAATCGGTGAGACGCGCATGATGTTGCAGAAAAGGCGTGACCTCATCCAGAAATTTTCGCCCTGCTTCCGTCAATCGCAGACGCTTTTTCTCGCGATGAAACAGCGTGATGCCGAGTTCACTCTCAAGTTGTTGAATTTGCCTGCTCAGCGGGGATGCCGAGATATGCAGCTTTTCCGCCGCCTGACCGACATGTTCCAGCAGCGCCACAGTCGCAAAAGATCGCAATAATTTAATGTCCACAGCTTTTTCGGTCTCAACTCAGTCGAAAAGGATGATAGTCACACCCGCCGGTTCGCTGCAATATTTCATTGCTGATGCAGCTTAATGATTAAACAGCGTTTTCTCTTTCGATGAAGAACAAAGGCGGTAATGATGGTCAAACATTTCTCCTCACAACGCGTGGGTCACTATCTGGTCACGGCTATCAGTGATGGCACCATGAAAGCCAGCCTTACGCTGCTCTCCGGCATTGATATCCCCAGCGCAGAGTCAATTCAAGCGCAATCGGGTATCGATGTGCCGGGTGATATTCATATTTACTGTTATCTGATTCGCGGTGAAGGACGCACGATCTTGATTGATAGCGGCATGGGCGCCGTCAATCATATTGGCGGGGAATTGCAGCCTAATCTGTTAGCGCTGGGTGTTAACCCCGACGCCATTGATACTCTGTTGCTCACGCATTGCCATCCCGATCATATTGGCGGCTTACTAACAGCCAACGGTCAACCCGCCTTTGTTAATGCGCAACTTTATCTCTCTACGGCTGAAGCGGCATTTTGGCGGGATGATGAAAAGCTTGAAACAGCCAACGAACGCACTCAGAGAAATGCCTTGCTGGTGCGTCGTACGCTCGAGGCCTATCGGCCCAACCTGCACCTGATTGAACAGGATAGAATCACTGCGGATATTCACGCCATCCCTCTGCCAGGCCACACGCAAGGCCATACCGGATACCTGATTGATTCATGCGACGAACGTCTACTGATCTGGGGAGATATCGTGCATTACCCGCATATTCAGTTAGCCCGACCAGACGTTTCCATTTCCTTTGATAACGATCCGGCACTGGCTGAAGCCACGCGCAAAGCAATTCTCGAACAGGTTTCAAGGGACAAAACGCGGGTAGCAGGCATGCACTTTGGTGCATCGGCATTTGGCTATATTGAGGGTGATGCGCACTCCGGCTATCTGCTGCGGCCAAAAACGGATTAAGACGCTGAGCTGTGAAAGTCGTTGACGGTGCCACGCGTCAGACCATCCAGCGTGGTCGCCGTAAGAAATGCGTCCAGCAGCCCGGGGAAGCGTGCGTCCAGGTCGTCACGACGCAGTGACAAGAGGTTTTCACGGCCTGAAGGTTTCTGCCAGATGACGCCACTGTCGCGCAGCACCCGCCAGTGATGCGTTAGAGTGGATTTGGACACGCCCTTCAGCAGCGATCCGCACGTGTGCTCACCCCCCTCAGCCAGGATAGCGACCACACTCATGCGCAGGGGATTGCCGAGCGCGGCCAATACATTTTCCAGACGGATCTCATCGCGCTGCGGGTGATTTTCCAGCATAGGCTGCCTCATGATAGTTCGTATAAACACGAAGTATCGGGCAGCGGATGCGGGATGTACAGCGCGGCAGCACACCGCGCTCAACGCCTACTGACTGATGGTCTGTTTCAACGCGGCAATCGATGAGGTGATGCCCGCTTCCACCGACATGGTGAGATCTTCCATTTCCAGTGAGACCCAGTCGTTGTAGCCCATCATACGGACCACGGAGAAGAACTCCTTCCACCACTGCAAATCCTGGCCGCAGCCCACAGCAACGTAGTTCCAGGCGCGGTTTGCCACATCCTCCACCGGTTTGGTTTCCAGCAGACCGTTGATATTGACCAGACCCCGTTCCATCCGCACATCTTTACCATGGCAGTGATGAATCGCCGGCCCCAGCGCCCGAGCTGCGGCAATCGGATCGGCGCCCATCCACAGTAAATGGCTGGGATCAAGGTTCAGCCCTACCATGTCGCCCACCGCATTGCGCAGCCGGAACAGGGTCTCTGGATTCCACACCAGCATGGAGCTGAAGTTCTCCAGCGCAAATTTCTCGACCCCACTTTGCTTCGCGCGCGCCACCAGCCCTTGCCAGTAAGGGATCGCCACTTCATTCCATTGATAGTCGAGGCAGTTTTTCAGTGTCGGCGGCCAGCTCACGGTATAGGTGATCCAATTGGGAATGGTGTCATGCGGGCTGGCAGGCGGTAACCCACTCATCATGACTATTTTCTTCACACCCAACTCACCCGCTAACGCCAGGGCATTTTCGGTATCGCGTTGATGCTTTTGACCAAGTTCACCGGGATCCAGCGGATTACCCGATACATTCAGAGCAGCAATCGACATCCCGCGACTTTCCAGTGCTTTCAACAAGTTCTGGCGCTGTGTGGCACTGCCCAGTAACGCTTCTGTCGGCAAATGTGGCGCAGAGGACCAGCCACCCGTCGTCATTTCAACGCCGTAAACACCCAGTTCCAGCAGTTTGTCCAGCATTTGCTCAAACGGCAGATGCCCCAGGCTGTCGGTACAAAAAGAGAGTTTCATGGCAGTCCTTATTGGTAGTTGACCCAGGTCGCGCCGTTGTCGGCGGAACGAACACAGTTTTCAATCCAGCGCACGCCTTCCAGCCCGGCATTAATATCGGGATAGATCAGGTTATCAAGCGTGTGCTGATCGCCACGCTGGGTGGCACTGATAGCGATGGCAAATTTGAGGTAGATGTTGGCCCAGGACTCGGCCAGGCCTTCAGTATGCAATGCACCCAGACGCTCATCCGCCAACGCACTTTCATGCAAATACGGCATACCGTGATGCATCAGTTGATTTGGCTGGCCCTGCACTTCGTATTTCAATTCGCCCGGGTTGTAATCACTCCACTCCAGACTGGCGCGTGAACCGATAATGCGGATGCTTTGGCTGTCCATTGAACCGGCGTTGATCGATGAAGCCCACATGCGCCCTACCGCCCCGTTGTCGTAATGCATCAGCACCATCGCGTTATCTTCCAGCGGTGCGCGTGAGGGAATAAAGCTTTGGCGATCGCACAGCAGCGATTTGACTTTCAGCTGCGGCAGCACCAGCTGCGAAATGTAGAAGGTGTGAGTGGAGATATCGCCCAGTACAAACGAGGGGCCGGCGATTTTTGGATCGACACGCCATTTCTGTGCTTCGCTAAATTTATCGGCACTGTCATTGGCGCTGAAGCCGTGGGTATATTGCAGCTCCACCATACGCACTTCGCCGATTTCGCCGTTGGCGATCATGGCTCGCATCTGCATCAACAATGGATGGCCGGAGAAGCCGTATGTCACGCCGACGATGAGCTTTTTCGCCTCTGCCAGCGCTTTAATCTCCTGCGCTTCCGCGCTGGTGAAGAACAGCGGTTTTTCACAAATCACATGAATACCGGCATTCAGCGCCGCTTTCGTGATCTCATAATGGGTGCCATTGGGGGTGGCGATTGATACCACTTCCACCCCATCGTCACGCTTTGCCTCTTCCTCAAGCAACTGCTGGTAGTGGTCATAACAACGTTCCGGCGCAAGTCCAAGATTGACGCCAAATTCGCGCCCACGTGTAGCATCAATATCAAAGGCGCTGGCGACCATCTGGTAGGCGGTATTATCACGCAAGGCACCGGACCGATGTTTATAACCCACCTGACTCAGGCGGCCGCCACCGATCATTGCCCAGCGGAGCGGGCGTGGAATGTGTTTTTCACCATTTAACATAGTCACTCCTGTTTTTTGCACTCGGGTGCAAATTAGGTTGAGGGTAGATGTTCTTATCTGTTACTGCTGATTCTTGTTATTTATTCACGCACTGGAATCCATTGCACTGCACGTACTGCCGTACTTCACGAGATGCTACCGAGTGCAAATCTCATCAGAATCGGGCCTGAAAAGGATGATTCTTGTGCTTACAAGCGCTGAATGTCAGCGATGCCGACTTTTTAGTCAATCTGGCAACATGCAATTCAGCGAAGAAGATCACAAAAACCGTTAAATTTGCACCCGAATGCAAAACTCATTGCAATCGGGTGCAAAGATCAAACATAATCGTAACATCATAAAAACAGGGTTATTCGATGTCATTTGCCTCATTTGCCTGCGCTTAGGTGTTTATTTTCAGTTGGCTTTCACGTTCAATGCAGGGGACTCCGCCTTTTTATCCCTACGCAGGTGCTATGAATAAACCAACAAAGAAGCCCCACAAAGCCACAGCAAGTGATGTCGCACGACTTGCCGGCGTCTCAAAATGGACCGTATCCCGCGCTTTCACGCCCGGTGCATCCATCTCTGACAAGGCGCGTGAACAGATATTGAAAATCGCCGCAGAATTGGGCTATCGCCCTAACCTGCTGGCGCGCAGCCTGTCGCAGAAGAAAACGCACATTATCGGCGTGGTGATCGATGAGATGAAGAATCCTCACTCGATGCTGATGCTCGACATGGTCACGCGTCAGTTGCAACAGCGCGGCTATATGGCGTTGTTGCTGAATATTGGTAGCGGAAAAAATTACAGCGCCGTGCTGACGCTCGCCGATCAGTTGCAAGTGGATGGCCTGCTGTTTCTCGGCACCGTGTTAACCGACGAACTGATTAGCGTGGCACGCGAGATGCATCAGATTCCGCTGGTGCAGGTGTGCCGAAACAATGACGAGCCCGATATCGATGTGGTGAACGTTGACGGTTTACGTGCGGGTAAACAGCTGGGCGAACTGTTGCTGGCACAGGGCTACACCCGTATCGGCTATATGATGGGACCGGAAACCAGCAGCCATCATACCCAGCGCCTGGATGGCCTAACGCTGGCACTCCAGGAGGCTGGATTGACGCTGGAATTACTGCTCACTGCAGGCGAGTACTCTCGTGAGCGGAGTTATGAAGTGCTGAGTGATTATCTCAACTCGCACGCCCCTCAGCAGCGGGTTGACGCCCTGTTTTGCGAGAACGACATTTTGGCACTCGGCGCATTGACGGCGCTTAAAGAGCATGCAGGCAACCGTTTTATGGCGGTGGTGGGTTTTGATGATATCGATGAAGCCAGTTTGTCCAGCTGGCAACTGACCACGTTTAGCCAGCGATTGGATTTAATTGTCAATGAAGCCCTCAACCGCTTGATTGACGGAAAGGCCACTCCAGGTGGTGTTTGGTCTCAGGGAGAATTGCGCTTACGACGCTCTCACCTGAAACCCTGAGGTAACAAGGAGGAGAGATGAAGTTGTCACTGCATGGTGTTTCTGTCTGGTACAGCAATGCCGTCACTCAGTTACGCATCGCCCACGAAACAGGCTACAGCGGACTGGAGATTCTGCCTGAACATCTGTATCGCTATCTGGATAACGGCGGCAGTTACGCAAAATATCGTGATCTGCTGGCGAAGTATCAGATTGAGATCACCTGCATTAATGCTTTGAAGCGGATGGGTCGTTTCCAGCCAGAAGAACGTGCCGCCCTGCTGCGTGAAGCGGAGAAAGTGGTGCAGGCGGCCGTGGAACTGCGCTGCCCGGTGGTGCAAATTATGGCGTTAACCGAATTAGATCATCTGCCAGACGCCGCACGTGACGCCATCTTGCTGGAAAACCTCTGCGCCATCGCCGATATCGGCAAGCCACATGGCATTAAATTCCAGATAGAAGTGGTGGCCTTCACTGCCTTCAATTCACTGCAACACGCGCTGGATCTGATTAAACAGAGTGGCAAAGATAACCTTGGCGTGGTGGTCGATTTTTGGCACCTGCACGCCGGCGGTGGCACCACACCGGATGAAGTGGCGCGCATGGACAAGGATTTGATCTACGGTGTGCATTTCTGTGATGGTCGCGCCGCCCATCCTGGCGAAGCCTGGGACGAATGGGTGCAACGTAATTACGCGCCCGGCGAGGGCGATGTTGATATTCCAGCTTGGGTGGCGGCAGTGAAAGCCACGGGATATAACGGCGTATGGTCACCGGAATTATTGAGCCCGCGCAACTGGGAAGATGATCTCTGGGATATTGCCCGTCACAGCATCGATGACATGAAAAAATATATTTATTAAAAATAAAGGAGGCCCGAATAACGGGTTTTCCGTGAAGAGATTTGGCAATGGCGGGAAAAATCCATTCTACGGAATCGCGTGTTGATTAACAACACGCGCATAACGTCTTTCAATACTTTCTGAGAAATCATAATAACGAACATGGATTCGTCGTGGACGGCTGCGCGCTAATTAACGTGTGGCCGGTCTATGTCTGAATGTCCGGAACGTCGTGCTCTGTCAATATTAATCTGCCGTGTCCATCAGACGATGGAATGATTAAGGGAAAGAAGTATGAACCGAAGAGAAGCGCTCTTTTCGCTGAGCGGTATTGTCGCCTCACTTGCCGTGGCACCGCAACTGCGCGCCAAAGAGCTGCACAATGTGCCGCTGGAAACCCAGCTCAGTGCCGACCATTTGCCACAGCCAGCGTGGCAAGACGGTTACCAGGTGCTCACCAACCCTCTGGATCGCCAGAATCTACAAGCCATTTTTGATCGTTTAATCCCGGCCGATAAGCTAGGGCCTTCAGCTACTGAAGCGGGCTGTATTGAGTTCCTCGATAATCAGTTAGCGGGAGATTACGGTTCAGGAGCCGCGCTTTATTTGCAGGCTCCACTGCATCCTGAAAACGAAGAGAAAATGATGGGCAGCCCTCAATTTCTCTCGGCACCCAAGGAACGCTATTTAACCGGTCTGAAGGCACTGGAAAGCTGGGCACTAAAAAATCATCAATCTTCCTTCCATGCGTTAAATGCCGAACAGGTTGATGACTTCCTGACAAAAATGGAAGACGGAAAAATTGATTTAGGCGCAGACGTAAATAGCCAGGCCTTCTTTGAATTAATGCTACAGAACGCCCGGGAAGGTTATTTAGCCGATCCGATTTACGGCGGTAATAAAAACATGGCGGGCTGGAAGATGATTGGTTTTCCTGGTGCCCGCTATGACTACCGCCCTTATATCGAACGCCGCAATGAAAACCTGGCGCTTATTCCTGTCAGTCTGATCCCCAACGATTAATACCCCGGAGCTGAGTCAATGTCATTAGAGAGAAATAAGGCTGACGTGGTGATCGTTGGTATGGGTTGGGCCGGTTCAGTGATGGCGGAAGAGTTAACCCGCGCCGGGCTAAATGTGGTCGGTATCGAACGTGGCGCGTGGCGAGACACTTCTACCGATTTCCCAGTGGCGATTGATGCCGATGAACTGCGTTTCCACACGCGTCGCAAAATTTTGCAGCCGATGAGTGTCGAAACCACCACGTTCCGCAACCGCAGCGACCAACTTGCCGCACCGGTGCGCAACTGGTCGGCGTATCAGTTTGGCTGGAACGTGGGCGGAGCAGGCACGCACTGGGCAGGCATGTCCTGGCGCTTCACACCGTGGGATTTTGAAGTCGCGACGCAGACCCGTGAACGTTACGGCGCGAAAAAGATGGCTGGCTTACAGTTGCAGGACTGGGGCGTGACCTATGACGAAATGGAACCTTTCTATGATCGCTTCGAGCGCATCGCTGGCACCTCGGGCTACGCCGGAAATCTGAACGGTGAAAAACGCACGGGCGGCAACGTCTTTGAGGGCGCACGCAAACGGGATTACCCAACGCCACCGCTCAAAGATACCCATTGGATGAGCAAGTATCGTAAAACCACCGAGAGCATGGGTTATCACCCCTTCACGGTACCCGCTGGCAACCTGTCTCAAGCTTATGTTAACCCACTAGGCGTTAGCATGGGGCCATGCACCTATTGCGGTTTCTGCGATTTCCACGGCTGCGGCAACTTCTCCAAATCGTCGCCACAGGCCTGCATTTTGCCGGTGTTAATGCGCCGCCCAAACTTCACCTTGCTGACGGAGACAGAAGTCCTGCATGCCGTGAAGCATGAAGATGGCAAAACCGTGAAAGGCGTGAAATTTGTCACTCAGGATGGCGTGGAAGGTTTCCAGCCTGCCGATGTTGTATGCTTCACCGCTTACCAGATGGATAACGTGCGCCTGATGCTGCTCTCCGGCGTCGGAGAGAAATACGATCCGCTCACCGGCCGTGGCACCATTGGTCGCAACTACAACTATCAGACGTGTTCAAGCGTGACCGGTTTCTTTGATAACGAATACATGAACCCGTTTATCGGCGGCGGTGCTTTAGCCGTGCAGATCGATGATTTTAACGGTGACAACTTCGATCATAGCAATCTCGATTTTATTGGTGGCGCGGGGATTATGGGCTTCTCCACCAATGGCCGTCCGATTCAAAACATGAACGGCCTGCGTCCTGGCACCAAACGTTGGGGCAGTGAATGGAAGGCGGGTTATGCGCGTGATTACCAAACGGCGGGCACCATCTTCTGCCAGGGCACGTCGATGCCAATGCGTGAAGCTTACCTCGATCTCGATCCCAACTATAAAGACCGCCACGGCCACCCCCTCCTCCGCCTGACATTCGACTGGAACCAAAATGATCAGCGTATGGCGAAATTTGTTACCGATCGCGCGATCAACATCATGAAAGAAGTCGGCGGTCAGCACATTGTGGTCGATAACCAAGCCGAGAAAAGCTGGAACCCTTACATGCAGCACAGCTCGCACACCATTGGCGGCGCAGTCATGGGTGCCGATCCAAGAACTTCCGCGCTCAACCCATACTTGCAAAGCTGGGATGCGCATAATTTGTTTGTGGTCGGTGCCTCGGCCTTCCCCAACAATGGCGGCTACAACCCAACAGTCACCGTGGGTGCGTTGGCGGTGCGTGCGGCGCAAGCTATCCACCAGAAGTACATCAATAATCCGGCACCGCTGGTGGGAGCATAATCATGGCGAAGGCAAAGAAAATTACCTATACCCTCGCGGCGTTGGCCGTGGTCGCCGCCATTGGCGTGACCGGCAGAATGTGGGTGGTGATGGACAGCTCACGTTCAAATGTGGCTGATGATAAGGTCAGGTTAGCCGATTTTCACAGCAGTGATGCAGATGCCATTAAACGTGGCGAATATGTGATGCGCCTGGCGGATTGCGCGGCGTGCCACAACGCGGACTTTTCCGGCGGCTACAAGATCGACACCCCCTTTGGTGCACTGCAAACCTCCAACATTTCACCCGATCGTGAAACCGGCATCGGCAACATGACGGAGCACGATTTCTTTAATGCGGTCCGTCAGGGACGCGGCGAACACGGCTTCCTTTATCCTGCGATGCCTTACACCGCTTATACGCAGATGAGCGATGCCGACATGCACGATCTCTGGGCCTATTTCTCTGTGCAGAAGCCAGTGAAAAATGCCATCGACGAAAACGCAGGCATGAACTTCCCGTTTAACATTCGTCTGGCGATGGCGGGTTGGAACCTGTTGTTCTTCGATAACAGTGCGTTCAAGCCTCAGAGTGCGCAGAATGATGCCTGGAACCGTGGTAAGTACATCGTTGACGGCCCCGCGCACTGTAGTGTGTGCCACACCGCACGTAATGCGTTAGGAGGAGAGATCAGCAGCCAGTATCTGCAAGGCGGCAACTTAGGGACATGGTATGCACCTGATATCTCGCCGAATCCTCATGCTGGCATCGGAAAATGGAGCGATGAGCAGATCGCGGATTACCTGAAAACCGGCTCCAACGGGGAGAGTGTTGCGGCCGGTCCGATGGCAGAAGCGGTTGAGCACTCAACGCAATATTTCAATGATCAGGACCTGAAAGCCATTGCCACCTATTTGCGCAGCCTGCCCGCTTCTGCAAAGGCTAAGCCAACTGCATTTGTGATGGATAAGACGAAACACGATCAGGCGGCACTGCGCTATGAGGTGGACTGCTCAGCCTGCCATGGCTTGTCGGGGGAAGGTATCACGGGTATGGTGCCGGCTTTTGCGGGTAACACCGCGATGCAGAATGATCCCACCAACATGATCCATGCGCTGTTGGATGGGGCGCGAGCGCCGCACACCGAAGGACGCCCAACGTCTGCCGGCATGCCTGCCTTCTCATGGAAATTGAACGATCAAGAGATGGCAGATGTGATCAACTACGTGCGCAATTCATGGGGCAACGAGGCTGCCGAGGTGAAAGCCAGCGATGTTGCCACGCTGCGCAAAGCCACGGATGCGGGAGATAAGCTGAAAGTACCGGCAGCGAAATAACGGCTTCTCGTTATTCATCAACGCGCCGCTATTCCTTTCTGTGCAAAGAATAGCGGCGCAATCTCTGAAGTGAATTCCGAAAATTGGACACCATGCCAACGAGTAGGGGGTTCAACAATGAGCAGTCGTAAGCATTCACCGGAATTTAAAAAACAGGCCGCTCTGTATCACTCCCCTCATCCAACAACCATTAACATTTTCGCTAAACCGGCTTTCCAGTTTTGTGCTCGATGACGTCTCATTGCGCCGGAATTAGCACAGCAGTTGGTTGATTCCCCACAGCGCTAAAGCATGATCGTCTTCAGAAGGTAAGCCACTGATGCTGACTGCACCAATGATCGCGCCCTGCGGGCTGAGCAGCGGGAAGGAGCCACCGTGATCGGTGTAATCTTCCTGGCGAATGTTACGCTGCTGCGCCATGCGTTCGCCCTTCTGCTCATTAGCGAACCCTACATACATCGAAGAGTGGCCGGTCAACAGCACCGTGTTGCGTTTACGACGCATCCACTCCAGATTTTCGGGCGCGGAACCGGGTAACGCCGCCAGAAACAGCACCTGCCCAAAAGCATAAACTTCGATAGCAATTGGCGCATTCATTTCGCGGCCACGCTGTTGAATGCCCTGACCAATTTGCCAGGCCAAATCGAAATCAAACTGCGGTAAACGGTGCTCAGCTTCCTGCTGTAGCAGGGTTTCTAATGAAGGCAGTGCTGACATTGATAGGATCCTCTCAAAATGAAATTTATTTTCCACTTTTTATAACATGGAAAATATTTTTCGCATGTGATGAGGATCGCAGTTCAGTTTGGGTTAACCCGAATCACGCGACACCATGGTAAACCCCATATCAATAATCAGATTTTCCACCGTCTGATTTTGTAGACGCTTTAACAATTGCTCTGCAGCAAGTTCACCCATGCGGTGCCGGTCAATGCGAACCGTTGAAATCGCCGGATAATTTGCCGCTGCGAAATCCAGGTCGCCAAAACCAATCACCGCCAGCTGCTGCGGAATGCTTAAACCACGCGCCTGCGCCGCCATCAATGCGCCCTGCGCCAGCGTGTCTGAACTGCACACCAGCACATCGACATCCGGATGTTGCTCCAGCAATTGCGAACTGGCTTCGCGACCGCGTGCCATTAGCGCCGGGAGTTGAACGGGCACATCAGCCAGCGGTTCTATATCCAATGACATTAACGCATCCAGCAAGCCCTGTTTACGCTGCAATGCGCGGCGGTCATCTGTCCATATCAGACCCGGCTTTTGATAACCGCGCTCGGCAAGGTAAGCGGCAACGCGCGCGCCGATTTTCTCATGAGAAAAACCCACCAGCATATCGATAGGGGTGGGCGTCATATCCCAGATTTCGACTACCGGGACATTGGCTTGTAACAACACTTTTTTCAGCTGCACGCTGTGATGAATTCCGGTGAGCACGATGCCATCCGGGCGGCGAGACAACAGCGTGGCTACGGTTTCCGCTTCTGTTTCCGCTTCATAACCAGTGACACACAACAGCATGTGATAGCCCTGGGCACTCAGGCTGTCATTCAGGCTCTGAATGGTGTCCACGAACATGTTGTTATTGATTTGCGGCACCACAACGGCAATCAGGCGACTACGATTGCTCGCCAGACAGCCCGCTTGCGCGTTGGGAATGTAGCCGGTTGCGCTGATTGCCGCTTTGACTTTGGCGACAGTCGCCGGTCGAACCAGATGCGGGGAATTGAGCGCACGACTCACCGTCATCGGCGAGATTCCCGCGACGCGGGCGACATCTTCCAGCGTAGGGGCAGCATTGCGCTCGGGGTTGCGTAGTTTCATGGCGGCTCAGGGTAGAAGCAGATAGCGCTAGCATAGCAGGCCGCCCAATCAAAGCCAGCGCAAAACGCTGAGAATGTTAGGGCTATCATTTAAATCCCCGAATTGTCCATTCTGTGATCAGCTCTGCATTAAAGCTCAACGTTATTGGCGCATAGTCTTCTCCGATTCAAAATGTTAGCGCAATCATTTACAGGAGAACATCATGTCGAGTGTGAATTCCAGTGCCGTAAGCTATGCCAAAACAACAGGAGCCGGAAATGCCTCCGAGAGCGGTGACCGCATCGTTTGGGTCAATCTGTCACTGGCGTTTTTGCCGCTGGCCACGCCGGTGAGCGATGCCAAAGTGCTGACTGGACGCCAGAAGCCGCTGACAGAAGTGGCGATCATCGTAGCGGAGATCGAAACGCGTGACGGTTTCCAGGGCATCGGCTTCAGCTATTCCAAACGCGCGGGCGGCCAGGGCATTTACGCCCATGCTTGTGAAATTGCCGATGCGCTGATTGGTGAAGATCCCAATGACATCGACAAGATTTACACCAAACTGCTGTGGGCAGGCGCGTCCGTGGGCCGCAGCGGCATGGCGGTGCAGGCGATTTCACCGTTTGATATTGCACTTTGGGATATGAAAGCACGGCGTGCCCAATTACCCCTGGCAAAGCTGCTCGGCGCGCATCGTGATTCCGTGCAGTGCTACAACACTTCGGGCGGTTTCCTGCATACGCCACTTGATCAGGTGATCAAAAATGTGGCGATCTCGCGTGAAAATGGCATTGGCGGCATCAAACTCAAAGTCGGCCAACCGAATACTGCTGAAGACTTGCGTCGCCTCACTGCAGTGCGTAAGACACTGGGCGATGATTTCCCGTTAATGGTGGACGCGAACCAGCAGTGGGATCGTGAAACAGCGATTCGCATGGGACGTAAGATGGAGCAATTCAATCTGGTGTGGATCGAAGAACCGCTCGATGCCTATGACGTGGAAGGCCACGCAGCACTGACTGCCGCGTTAGATACACCGATTGCCACCGGTGAGATGCTCACCAGCTTCCGTGAACATGAGCAACTCATCCTTGGCAACGCCAGCGACTTTGTGCAGCCGGATGCGCCGCGCGTGGGCGGTATTACGCCATTCCTGCAGATCATGGGTCTGGCGGCGCGCCACGGACGTAAACTGGCACCCCACTTCGCGATGGAGATTCACATTCATCTCGCAGCAGCCTATCCGATTGAACCCTGGCTGGAGCATTTTGAGTGGCTCAACCCGCTGTTCAATGAGCAGTTAGAACTGCGCGACGGCCGTATGTTGATATCCGATCGCCACGGCCTCGGCTTCAGTCTTAGCGAACAGGCGCGCCGCTGGACCACGCTGACGCACAGCGTGGGTAAACGTCCTTAGTGGATCTTTGCGCTGGCGTGACCGCTGAGCTGAGCCTTAGCCAGCGTGCGCGCCAGAATCGAAGAGTACAGCGGTTTGCCGCCAAAGAACTGTGCTGCAAGGGTTGCGCCCAGGCAGGTGATGATCATCGGCAGAATCAGCTGATAGTTATTGGTCATTTCCAGTACCAGCACAATGCCGGTTAAGGGCGCGCGTACCGAAGCGGCAAACAGTGCGCCCATGCCTGCCACGGCAAAGGTCGCGGTCTCCAGTTGATAACCGGGGAACCAGTGAATGCACAGTTGACCGAAACAGGTACCCAGCAAGGTGCCCAGGGTGAGCATCGGCGCAAAGATCCCGCCCGGCGCGCCTGAAGAGAAGCAGCAAATTGTCACCAACGTCCGCAGGGCGAACAGGCCGAACAAGGCCAGCGCGCTGTAACTTCCCGCAGAGAAATCGGGAATCAGCGTGATCCCCCCACTCACGGCAGCAGGCAGAAACAGGCCAAGCACACCACACATTCCCGCCAGCAGGCTGCCCCACATTACCCAGGCGGCAATGCGGCCTTGATGTAATCGTTGAAACTGATCCTGCGCGAGAAATATCAGGCGGTTAAACGCCACACCGCAGCCGCCAAACAGGATGCCGAGCAACAAATAGAGCCAAAGCGTGTTGGTAGGCGCATCGCGCAACTGGCCGATGTTGATAATGGCTTCATTACCATTGCATAAACGAAATACGATGCTGGAAACGATCACGCCGACAAACACTGCTTTGATTGAAATCAGGCTGTAGCGAAACTGCGGACGCATCTCCTCAATAATAAACAGGATGCCTGCCAGCGGCGCATTGAAAGCCGCCGATAACCCCGCCGCTGCCCCGGTGGCGATCAAGGTATGCCGGGATTCAGACGACTTAACGCGGAACAGATCCAGACACATGCCACCAATATTGCCGCCGATCTGCACGGTTGGGCCTTCGCGCCCCAACACCATACCTGAGCCCAGCGCTCCCATACCGCCAAGAAACTTCACCGGCAGCACGCGCCACCAGCGCACCGGACGCAGCTCTTCCAGTGCCCCTTCGATTTCGGGAATGCCTGAACCACCCGCTTCTGGCGCGAATCGCCGCACCAGATAATAACCAATGGCCCCCAATACAGCGGAAACCAGAAAAGCACACAGGACCTTAAAAAGGGGATGAGTGGCAGCGTTTTCCAGCCAGTTCAGGCGCGAATGCAGGATGAAATTCACCGCGCGGTCAAAGGCAACACCGACCAAACCGGTAAGCACACCGACCAGTGCGGCGAGCAGCAATAAAGCCACGGGTGTTTTATCGCGGCGCAGCAGCTTTTGCAGCAGCATAAAACGCCCGGCGCGCATGGCGTTCTCAGGCTGACTGGCATTTTGCGAAACAGACATGCAGATCCTCAATAACATCAGCGCCGCCATTCCAGCGACGAAAAGGCGTCAGCATAGCTAACTCAGGCGATCGCGTAACGCAATCATTGGCAACAGAATTTTACGGTTGGCTGGGCAGTTCACCATAATGTACCGCCAGCCACACCGTAGGGCCCTGGCTATCGGTCCAGCAAACGCGATGGCGGCAGCCTGCCGGAATATCGATAAAATCGCCGGGTAACAGTGTGCGCGCTTCGCTTTCGCCTTCCAACTGCAATCCAGCCGAACCCTGTAAAATCATCACCCATTCACCTTGCGTCTGGCTGTACCAAAAATCGGGCGGACTGGCCTGCCCGGTTGAAACGATACGTTCAATCAGTACATTGGGTTGTGATAGCAGTGCTTCGAAGGTTTCAGCGCTGCCGGTTTGCGCCGCTGACGGAAAATCACGCAACAGATTGGTGAACATAATGTGAGCCCGATGTTTTTGCTGGATTTATGCACTGTAACGCAGGCTTCACCCGGAAGGCTCACAGAATTTTACGTCGCCCGTTGACGAGTTAGGGGCAAATCACCATGATCCTGGCCTTAAAGATCATGCTGTCTCTACTACCGCACTTCGATTGCCATTCTCTTGATTGCGCAGCTGATAGCGGCTCATGACTGCAGATACGCGCGATGAAACAAGCCGCAAACGTATTTGAAACGGAAAAACAAGAAAATTGGAGCCATCTGGTGTCAGAACTCACGAATGGATTGCTGGAAGAAATTGTCGCTGAAGTCCGTCCTTTAACGCGACAGGGCAAGGTGGCGGACTACATTCCCGCATTGGCCGGTGTCGATGCCGATCAGCTCGGCATCGCCATTGTCACACCCGATGGTCAGCGCTTTCAGGCTGGCGATGCTTCCACGCGTTTTTCCATTCAGTCGATCTCCAAAGTGCTATCACTCACGGTCGCGTTGACGCTGTATGACGATGCCGAGATCTGGCAGCGTGTGGGTAAAGAACCTTCCGGTCAGGCGTTTAACTCGCTGGTGCAGTTGGAGCTGGAACAGGGCAAACCCCGCAATCCCTTCATTAACGCCGGTGCGCTGGTGATGTGTGACTTGCTGGAGAGTCGTTTAACTGCCCCGCGCCAGCGTATGCTGGAGATTGTGCGCCGCCTGGCTCAGCAAAGCGACATCAACTATGACCGTGTGGTTGCTCGCTCTGAATACGAGCATTCCGCCCGCAATGCCGCGATTGCCTGGCTGATGAAATCATTTGGCAATTTCCACAATGATGTCAGCAAAGTGATGGAAACCTACTTCCATTACTGCTCACTCTCCATGAGCTGTGAAGAGCTGGCGCGCACCTTTCTCTATCTCGCTAACCAGGGACGCAGTCAGCACGATGAGTGGGCCGTGATCTCACCGCGTCAGGCACGCAAGGTCAATGCGCTGATGATGACCAGCGGCATGTATGACGGTGCAGGCGAGTTCGCCTGGCGTGTGGGAATGCCCGCAAAGTCGGGCGTAGGTGGCGGCATTGTCGCGGTCATCCCCGGTGAGATGTGTATCGCGGTGTGGTCGCCGGCGCTGGATCACTCCGGTAACTCTCTGGCGGGCACCGCGCTGCTGGAGAAACTCACCGAGCGACTGGGCCGCTCGATTTTTTAAGCGCTTAGCTCACCACATGCGATGGATTGCCCTGAGCAAAGCCCTCGAGATTAGCTTCAATACCGCGCAACAGATTGTTCACTCCCTGCTGGCTGGCCCAGGCGATATGCGGGGTCAGCAGCAGGTTAGGAATTTCCGGTTGCAACAGCGGATGATCGGCTGCTGGTGGTTCACTGCTGAGCACATCCAGCGCTGCACCGGCAATCACACCCTGACGTAGCGCGTGGGCCAGTTCCGTTTCATTGATCAGTCCACCGCGTGCAGTGTTGATTAGCCAGGCTGACGGCCTCATCTGCGCCAGCGCCTGCAAATCGATTAGCTGCTGAGTTTGCGGCGTCAGCGGGCAATGCAAGCTCAACACATCACTACGCGCCAGCACCTCTTCAAACGGAACATAACCAGCGCGCGGCGCTGAACTGCCTTTGCGGTCCGCGTAGAGTACCGTCATGCCGAGCGCTTCTGCCATCGCACCCACCGCGCTGCCGATGTCGCCTTTGCCGACAATCCCTAAGGTCGCACCAAAAATGTCCTGAATCGGCTGGCGATGCACACAAAAATGCGACGATGCAGGCCAGGCTGCGCGCGTGCTGTTGGCGTAATCCACCAGATGGCGACGCAGGGCAAATAAGGCGGCAATCACGCCTTCGGAGACGCTTCGCGTGGAGTAGCCGGGCACATTACTGACCACAATGCCGCGTTCACGACATGCATCCAAATCGATGCAGTCGTAACCCGTTGCCGCGACACAGATGTAGCGCAGATCCGGCAACTGTTTCAGTGTTTCCGCGCGCAGCGGCACTTTGTTGGTGATGGCAATCTGCGCGCCTTTTAAGGCAGAAATAATGTCGTGCTGTGCCGTTGTTCCACGAAAATCCCATTCCGTACACCACTCCGGGCGTGTCGGCGGTGTAGGCAGCGTATCACCATCCAGCATCACTATTTTCATCGCTTCTCCGTTTACATGTTTCCGCACTGTTCTCATCAGGTTGCATTTAGGTTAACAAATACAGCGCGTAAAGTGACTTTTTTCAAAAGGTGCGAATTTTTTCTAAATTAGCCTGAGTTTCTGTAACCCTTCTGCGGCAATGGCGTTACACTTCGGCCTCATTTGTTGAATCATTTCGTCGCCGCCATGACCTTTTCACATCAACTTCGCCAGCGCCTGACTGCCTGTATCGCCATCCTGGCGGTGCTGCTGCTGTTTGTCGCGCCGATCGTATCGAAGTCGTTGATGGAACGGCAAAGCCGCATGATGGATATGCCATCCCACGGCATGACGTCTGAAATGTCGATGCATCATCACGAAATGATGATGGATATGGCGATGCCGGGCATGGACCATCACATGATGGAAGACGGTGAATTCGCCTGCGGCTACTGTGACCTGCTGGTGCATGTGCCGTTGATGATGTGGGTGTTCATCCCGTTCATCTGGCTGATGATGGTGATTTCTCGCGCCCCACCGCTGCCGCCTCTGCAGGCTCCGGTGCTCCGACGCTTCAGCCCGACAAACCGTCCGCGTGCGCCGCCTGCTGTTCTCTCCTGCTGATAACATCATTAACGACGCACCTTTTTGCGTCACGGCATTCTCTAACCGGAAGGAAGACGGCTTTGTCTGCTGCTCACTCTGCAGCACCGCGTGGTGCGGTGCTTAATCTACTTCGTCGCTTACATTTTTATATTGGCCTGTTTGTCGCGCCCTTTATTTTTGTCGCGGCACTCAGCGGCACGCTCTATGTGCTGACGCCACAACTGGAAAACGTCATCTACTCCGATGCGTTAACGGCACAACCCAATGGCCCTGCCCAGCCACTGTCTGCGCAAATCAGCGCGGCACGCGCCTACGCAGGTGAGAAACAGCACATTTACGCTGTGCGGCCTGCGCCAGGCGCAACGGATACCACTCGCGTACAGTTCAGCGATCCCTCATTGGGCGCTTCGCAGTCTCGCGCGGTGTTTATCGATCCTTATAGCCTGAAAGTGAAAGGCGACATGACGGTGTACGGCACCAGCGGCGTACTGCCGCTGCGTACCACGCTCGATTTACTTCACAGCAGCCTGTTGCTAGGTGATTTCGGCCGCAACTACAGCGAGCTCGCGGCGTCCTGGTTGTGGGTCGCCGCGCTGGGCGGCGTGGTGCTGTGGCTGGGCACGCGCCCGAAACGTAAGCTGAAAGCCGCGCGCAAGGGATTCGCCTTTAGCCGTCACTGGCATATCACGCTGGGTCTGACGCTGGTGCTTGGATTGGTGTTTTTCTCCGCCACCGGTTTAACCTGGTCGCAGTGGGCGGGTAATAATATTGACCGCTGGCGTACGGAGTTGAACTGGCTGACACCGCAGGTCAACACCTCACTCAATGGCGATACGGCGCGCGCCGATCCTCATGCTGACCATCACAGCATGCCAGGCATGCCTGATATGGATATGTCGAATATGGACATGTCCAGTATGTCCATGTCATCAATGGCAAAACCGGTTGCGCAGCCCGCGAAGCCGATGCCCAACAACCAGCCGGACAGCGATTGGGATCGCGTACTCAGCGCCGCCCGTCAGGATGGATTGAGCGCCAGTAAGCTGGAGTTACGTCAGCCGAAAAGCGCGGACAAAGCATGGGCAGTGACCGAAATCGATCGAAGCTGGCCGACCCGGGTTGATGCGGTTTCCGTGAATCCGCAAGACTTCACGATTGTTGATCACGTCTATTTCGCCCAGTTCCCACTGGTGGCAAAACTGACGCGCTGGGGCGTGGATGCGCATATGGGCGTGCTGTTTGGCTTGCCTAACCAACTGTTGCTGGCGTTCTTTGGACTCGGTTTATGCACGATGATCGTGCTGGGTTATCGCATGTGGTGGGCTCGCCGTCCGCAACAGGCGGAAGCCAGCCCGGCGAAAACGTTAACCGAAACCTGGCTTGCTATACCGCATTACAGTAAAGGCACCTGCCTGATGATAGCGTTAGCGCTGGGTTATGCGCTGCCGGTGATGGGCGTAAGCCTGCTGGCGTTTTTGCTAATCGACGTTTTGCGCTGGCGTAAACAGCAACGTGTTCCGATGACCGAAGCGGAGATTCTGGCGTCGCAGCAGTCTCCGCTTGGCATTATTCGCGCTCGCTTTACGGTGAAGCGCAAGGAGATGCGTAACTTCCTGCGCGGCGTGTGCATTCTGGCGGTGATTGTCGTTTCGGTGATGAGCAATGCGATTATTGGCGGAGTGATCGATCAATACGGTATCCCGTTTAGCCACTGGTCATTGACGATGTACATCACGCAGGGGTTGATGATTGCCTTATACAGCGCAGTGTTCACCGCACTGATGTCGATTCCGTTGTGGTATTTCTTCCTGGGCGAAAGCGATCCACAAGGTAAATAAGGGTTGGTGCGCAAGGATGCGCACCTCATCTCGTCAACGAGACTTAAAAATCCGCTTTGAGTACCACGCGATAATGGGCTTTTCCCGCTCTCACATGTTCTAACGCGGCATTGACCTGCGACATCGGAAATTCCTCCACCTGTGGAGCGATATCCACGCGGGCGGCTAACTTGAGCAAGGTACGTAACTGAGCGGGAGAACCGGTTGAAGATCCGGTTAGCGCACGATCGCCGACAATCAAACTGAACGCCGGAACCTCAAACGGCCTCATCACCGCGCCCACCGTGTGGAACTTGCCTTGTCGCGCTAGTGCCTGGTAGTAGGGCTTCCAGTCTAAATCCACGGCAACGGTGCTGATGATCAGATCAAACTGACCGGTTAATGCATTCAGGGCTTCCGCATCGCGGCTGTTTACCACCCGATTGGCGCCCATCGCCAGAATGGAGTCGGTTTTGCTGGCATTGGAGCTAAATGCGGTGACTTCCGCTCCCATCGCACGCAGCAGCTTAATCGCCATATGCCCTAGTCCACCAATTCCAATCACGCCCACACGACTGGTGGCATTGATGTTGTGCATCAGCAGCGGTTTGAACACGGTGATGCCACCACACAGCAACGGACCTGCAGATGCCAGATCCAGCGTCTCGGGCAGCGGGATCACCCATTGCCAGTTGGCGCGCAGATGGCTGGCAAAACCGCCGTGGTTATTGATGGTGGAGACTTTGCCATTTTCGCAGTTCACCTGATCGCCTGCGATGCAGGCATCACAGTGATGGCAGCTTTTTGCCGTCCAGCCGATACCGACGCGTTGCCCGATGCTGAGCCCTTTGTTCTGCGCCGCCTCTCCCAGCGCCGCCACGCGACCAATCACTTCATGCCCGGCAATCAACGGATAACGTGAACCGCCCCACTCATTATCGATCATCGACAAGTCGGAATGGCACACGCCGCAGTAATCGACTTCAACCTGTACGTCTTCCGCTGCCAGCGGGCTGGCATCATATTCATAAGGCACTAACGCCCCACCCGCTTGCAGAGCGGCATAGCTGGAAATCTTCATCGCTGTCCTCGGAGTTTTGCTCGATAGAACATCAGAGTAGCAAAGTGATGAGCAATATAATGCTGAATAATCAGGTTATTAGTAAGGGGAATGCTGTTTGGTAGGACGATGCAGCTTAAGAATGGAGGTGCGAAGAATCGGTGCGCACGATGCGCACCGCAAGACTCAATGTCGGCATGGCTGCACTGCAACGTAAAGTCGGACCCTCATCTGACATTGAAGTTGCAAGGGCATGGCTGCCGACCCTATCGCGATGTTAGAAATCCGCTTTCAGCACCACGCGGTAATTCGCTTTACCGGCGCGGACATGATCCAGCGCGTCGTTGATTTTCGACATCGGGAAGGCTTCAACCGTTGGCGCAACGTCAGCACGCGATGCCAGTTTCATTAACGAACGCAACTGGCCCGGAGAACCGGTGGATGATCCTGTCACGGCACGGTCACCCATGATCAGGCTGAAAGCCGGAACTTCAAAGGGCTTCATCACGGCACCCACGGTGTGGAATTTACCGTGCGGTGCCAACGCCTGGAAGTACGGTTGCCAGTCCAAATCAACCGCAACGGTGCTGATGATCAGATCAAACTGGCCTGCCAGCGCGTTCAATGCTTGTGGATCACGGCTGTTCACCACGCGATCCGCACCCATCGCCAGGATAGATTCCGTTTTACTGGCGTTGGAGCTGAACGCAGTCACTTCCGCACCCATAGCACGCAACAGTTTGATCGCCATGTGGCCAAGGCCACCGATGCCGATCACGCCCACACGACTGGTGGCATTGATGTTATGCATCAGCAGCGGTTTGAATACGGTAATACCGCCGCACAGCAGTGGGCCGGCAGTGGTGATATCCATGGATTCAGGCAGTGGAATGACCCATTGCCAGTCCGCACGCAGATGACTGGCGAAACCACCTTTGTTCATGATGGTGGGAACAGAACCGTTTTCGCAGTTCACCTGCTCACCATTGATACAGGCGTTACAGTGCTGGCAGCTTTTCGCTGTCCAGCCAATGCCCACACGCTGACCGACTTTCAGTCCTTTGTTTTGCGCGGCATCACCCAACGCACTGATGCGACCAATCACTTCATGGCCCGCGATCACTGGAAACGAGGAGATGCCCCATTCGTTATCAATCATCGACAGGTCAGAGTGGCAGACGCCACAGTAATCGACCTCAACCTGTACCTCTTCAGCTGCCAGCGGACCGGCCTCATACTCAAAAGGCACCAGCGCATCGCCTGCATTCATCGCGGCATAACTTTTGATTTTCATTACTGTCCTCTGTTTCAGCGTTTTGACGCTCTAGTTTAGCAGAGCGTACGCCAGGATTATGACGATAAATCAAACGATTATCCGCGATTCGTCAGAAAAGCATTTAGGGTTAAAGCGGATCGTGATTCAGTGGGCTGCGAAAAGCATGCCTCGCTGCTTCAATCAGTTGGCTGGCGGTGATTGTCGGCGGTAAACGCATCAGCACCTTGCTCGCTTGCCAATAGCACAGCACCATCTCTTCATCTGTCTCGCTTTCGGCCATCTCACGTAGCCGTCTGCGCAGGCTGACCACATCCAACGTTTGCTGCTCATCCACCATCTCCGCAATGGTCTGATTGATCACCTGATGGATGATTTTCCAGGATATTTCGGCAAACACATTGAACCTCGTTGCTTATCTATTGGCTCCAGGCAAATGAATAAAACGTGCGGCGCTAACCGCACAAAAAGAGAACAAAGCTGGCATAACTATAGCCGTTTATTTTCTGAGCAAATGCCGGAACAGCGGACATTCTTGTAGTTAACGGATCTATAAAATGATTTTTATTTTGCATCGTGCTGACGACCGCAAATGTCCCTGTAACAAAAAAGCATAAACCTAAGCTGGCTGTCGTCGCCGCGCTTTGCCAAAGTAGGGCAACGTTTAACCTCGCAACAGGGAATGAATATGAGTCAAACCACTGCTTTACACGCCGATCCATTAATCTGGGGCCACGGCCCCAAAGTGTTTGAAGTGTTTCTGGAACCCACCTGCCCGTTCTCAGTCCGTGCGTTTAATAAGCTGGATGCGCTGCTGGCATTGGTGGGGGAAGATAAGATGACGCTGAAGATTCGGCTGCAATCCCAGCCATGGCATATGTATTCCGGACTGATCGTTCGTTACATCCTCGCCGCATCCACTTTGCCAGAGGGCAAAGCCGCTGCAAAACGTGTGCTGCAGGCGGTCGCCGATCATCGTGAGGAGTTTGAGTTCACCGATCACAGTCATGGGCCCAATATGGACGCGACGCCGAACCAAATCCTTGCACGTTTGCAGCAGTACAGCGGTATTGATGCCCATGCGCCTTTCCTGCGCGCCGAGCTGCAGAACGAAATCAAATGGCATTGTAAATATTCGCGCCAGAACGGTATTCACGTCTCACCCACCTTTATCACCAACGGTCTGGTGCAGTTGGATATGGGCAGCGGTGATGATATTGAGTCCTGGGTACAGCGCATTCTCGCCTGATGTTTTCAGCCCGCTGCGGCGGGCTATCCCCATATTTCGCAACAGATTTCAGCTTGCACTGATTGCACAATTTCCGATAATCGTTATCTACCTAATTATATAGCGAGAAAGGGAATGCAAGTCAGATACCTCACAGTATTGATGTTAACCGCCGCCGCTGGCCTCAGCCTGCAAGCACAAGCCAGTACCGATATTCGCGTAACTTATGCTGGTTCGATGGGAAAAGTGATGGACCAGTCTTTAGGTCCAGCCTTTGCCAAACAGAACGACGGAAAATATGAAGGGCAAGGCCAGGGCGCATACGGTATGGCTCGACTGCTCGCGAGTAAGAAAATCACCGCTGACGTGTTCGTTTCCATCACGCCGGGCCCGATGCAGATTTTGAAAGATGCAGGATTGATTGATGATGCCGTACCGGTTGCCAGCACCAGCATGGTGGTGGCGTACAGCCCGAGAGGCAAATTTGCCCAGCAGTTCGCACAGGCCAAAGGCGCAGATGCCAGCTGGCTGAAAGTGCTGGCCACGCCGGGCATTAAGTTCGGGCGCACCGATCCGATTAACGATCCAAAAGGCCAGAACATTATCTTTACCCTGCTGCTGGCTGAGAAGTATTACAAGCAGCCGGGCATCGCCGATAAAATTCTTGGTGGCTACCAAAACCCTGCTCAGACCCATCTTGAAGGTGGCCTGCTGGCTCGTCTGGAGAGTGGTCAGGTCGATGCCGCGGCAGGTTATGAGAGTGAAGTGATATCCGCGCATCTGCCTTATGTGGCGCTGCCGGATGAGGTCAACCTGAGCAATCCAGACATGGCAAAACAGTGGTATGACACTGTCAGCTTCAGCGTCAAAGACAGCGCTGGCAAAGATAAAGTGCTGCACACTCAACCGCTGGTTTACTACGCAGCCGTGCTGAAAAACGCTCCGCACGGTGCGGCGGCGGGTAAAGCCTTTGTCGATTTCATGCTGAGTAAGCCAGGTCAGGCGCTGTTTAAACAGAATGGCTACGCCGCGCCGAAAGGCGGAGCTGTTTATCAGTAATGAAGACCGGTCACGCCACCGCGCTTTGGTTGTCACTGCCAGCACTGATGTTGCTGGCCGTGCCATTCGTCACCCTGATTGGTGTCACTCAATGGCAGCACATGCACCTTGCCTGGGGCGATGGGAGTGCCATCTCCACCTCTATGGGATTGGGCGCGATTGCGCTGCTGTTGATCTTTATCAGCGGATTGCCGGTGGCGTGGTGGTTGTCGCAGGCAAAGGGTCGTGCGCGCGCCATTGTGGAACTGTTGGTGATGATTCCATTACTGACGCCTCCGCTGGCAATGGGGATTTTACTGGTGAGCGCTTACGGACCTTATAGTGTTCCGGGGGAATTACTGGGGAAATTTGGCTGGACGCTGGTTAACAATCCTGCCGCGTTTATTCTGGCGCAATGGTACGGCGCACTGCCCTACTTCATTACCACTGCACGTTCCGCTTTTGCGGGCGTTCCGCAGGATATTCTGGATGCCGGTCGTACCTTAGGTGCCTCACCGTGGCAAGGATTTTGGCGTTTGTCGGTTCCGCTGGCCGCGCCGGGTTTGGCCTCTGCAACAGCTTTGGCGTGGGTGCGCGCCATGGGTGAGTTCGGCATTGTCATGATTTTCGCCTATTTCCCTCAGGGCATGCCGGTTCAGCTTTATAACAATCTGCAAAATGACGGCGTCGATGCGGTGTACGTACTGCTGTGGTTGCTGCTGTTGTTTACCTTACCGGTGCCGCTGCTGTGTTTTGTGGCGTCAAGACGCGTACGTTATGGCAGTTCATCAGTAGAGTCATAGCGCGGCAGGGAAACCGATATTCCGTAGCGGGTGTCCTGCAGGACGTGCCCTGGCTATATTGGACAGGCTAATTGAAGTAACACGACAGACAATGTGCCTGATGGGCGCAATATATTGCGCCCATCATGACTTAATCAATCGCTTTCAATGCATCCAGCGCGCAAGCCTCATCAAGATTACCGCCCGGCGCACCACCGACACCAATCGCACCAATCACCTGATTACCACTTTTTACCGGCACGCCACCGGCTAACAGCAGAAAGCCTGGTACGTCACGCATATTCTGCGCGCCTGGATTGTTCTGTGCGGTTTCCATCACTTTGCCACTCAGATTCCTGGTACTCAACGCGGTATAGGCCTTCATACGGCTCGCTTCTACGGTGTGCGGACCGGCATTGTCCATACGCTGTACCGCAGTCACTAAACCTGCGCGATCTACTACTGTCACGGTGACATTGTAATTTTTTGCTGCGCAGGACTGAATAGCTGCGCTGGCCAGTTTTTGCGCCTCAGCCAATGACAGATTGGATTCAGTCACGGCGGCCTGGCTGCCAAAAGAAACAAATGCCGCCGCAGCAGCAATCAAAGAAAGACGAATAGTCATGTGTCACTCCTGAGTTATGTTAGGTGACACTGTAAAATGAGAGCAGGTTAATAAATATTCGGGTGATCACGCGTTCTGCCAGGTAGTTATACCTGGTTAAGTTGCTGCCAGGCGTGAATCAGTTGCGCAAGATTGTCCATTTCCAGTTTAGTCAGAACTGCGGCGCGATGGGCTTCAACCGTTCGTGGTGACAGCGATAAATCACGCGCTATCTCTTTACTGGTTTGCCCGGCAATCATCAGTTGCATCACTTCGTTTTCACGCACCGACAACAATGCAAAACGCGACTGCAAAATCTGTTGCGCCTGCCAGCGCTGCGCGCGCTGTTCACTTTCATGCATTGCCTGATGCACGCTTTCCAGCAACGGTTCAATCTCTAACGGTTTGGTGTAAAACTCGAAAGCCCCCTGACGGAACGCACGGCGACAGGCTTCAATCGTGCCATGACCGGTCATGATGATCACCGGCAGCAGCGGATGCCTTTCGCCCTTCTCTGCCAACCAGCTAAGGCCACTGATGCCCGGCATGCGGACGTCCAGCAACAAACAGCCGCGCAGCGGTTCCTGCGCTGACGTAGCCGCCTCAAATGAGGCCAAATCAGCAAAGTCGGCAACGTCATATTCCAGCGTTCTCAAGAGAAAACCCAATGATTCACGCACCGACAAATCATCATCCACTAACCAAACTTTTGCGCTCATTCCGTTACTCCGCCAGTGGGAAAATTAGGGTGATTTCCGCGCCGCCTTCGGCGCGGTTTGCCAGCCGCAGCTGGCCATTCATGCGTAACATCAGGCTCTCAACCAGCGTCATGCCAAGCCCCATGCTTTCTGGTCGCGAGCTGTAAAACGGCATACAGGCCTGCGCTAATCCTTCGACAGAAAAGCCTGGTCCGTTATCACTGATGATGATTTTAATCTCGTGCGCCAGGCGTTCTGAATTGATAGCCACCCACGCATCCGCCTGCCCTTGCTGCATGTGGATCGCATTTTGTAGCAGATTGTGAAAGACCTGTTCGAGCCATTGTTCGTCGCCGATAACACGCGCGTGGTCATGCTGAAACTGCTGATGAAGCACCACAGCGCCCGCATCCAGTTCTTGTTGTAATAGCACCGTGACTCGCCGCCATGTTGATTCAACACCGATCGCAGTCATCGCCACCGGGCGTTCGCTGACAATGTCGCGAAAACGTTGCAGCAATCCGGCCAATCGTTCAGTTTGTAAACTGATGGCACCGAGTGTCTGC
The DNA here is from genome assembly GCF_011752685.1 of Candidatus Pantoea communis. Lineage (NCBI taxonomy): Bacteria > Pseudomonadati > Pseudomonadota > Gammaproteobacteria > Enterobacterales > Erwiniaceae > Pantoea > Candidatus Pantoea communis. Next base: position 73,279 of record NZ_VWXC01000003.1, on the reverse strand, counting down.
GGCAGGCTATCGTGTTTGCCTTGCTTAAGCAGCAGTTGGCTGGTGTGTAACCACGTGTTAATCGCGGTGAGCGGCTGGTTAATTTCATGGATGATACCCGCCGTGAATTCACCCAAAGATTCACGCCGCGTGCGCTGGAAATAGTCAGCCCGCAGACGCATTTCGACGTTTTGTCGCCAGTGACGCAATAATCCCCAACCGAGAAAACCGATGATGAGCCACAACGTCAACGCCAGCAGGGGCGGAGCGACATGCAGCGCACGCCAATCAGGATTCGCGCTGCCTTTAATTAGAAAAGGTTGGTAGAGGTTGATAAACGGACGCTGCCATTGCCAGCGCGCCGTTTCAGAATAAGCCGAAGTTAATATTGCGGGCTGAGCATGAATATGAAATGCAAGTGCCAGCCCGACCTCTGGGGCTTGCACGGCAAAATGCAAATCCACCAGCATGCGGAATTGTCGATAGGGGTTATACAGCCAGTACCGTCCTTCGCTGGCATCTTCAAACCGCGGGCCGGTTAGCGGCCTGTTCTGTGTGTGCTCAAGCTGCACGATTTGCGGAAATTTCTTCTGCAATTCAGTAAGGTTTTCATCACCCGTCAATAATGGCAACAGAGTTTCATTCTGCGTTAAATAGGCCGCAATACGACTGAACTGCTGATGGAATTCCGCTTCACGCGTGCGCCGTTGATCCAGGATTTGTTCGGCAAGTAATGCGAACAAAGTCACCAGCGTGAGAAGTAGCCAGACCAGCCAATACCTTTTCATCCATGGGCGGTAAGTGTGAGGCATAGTTTTCCGTTGTTAAAGCGATAAAAAAGCCCTCCGGGTCAGGAGGGTTGTCGATACTGCACCAGCATCCATTCATGGTTTTGCAACGTTGTAACCTGCCCACCCATTGGATTCAATCTGTTTTACTGGTTTAGCGCTGATTTCAGAAGTCTACCTGGTACGACTTTGATTTAGATTGGCTTTTTCCCGATCGGTGAACGACTCTGCGTGATCCTGTTGTATGAGTTGATAACGAAACATCAGCTGTTTTAACAGTAATCCCGTCTGCGTTTGTTCACTCAGCTGATCACCATTACCCTCGGCATAACGTCGAAGTTGCTCTTCAACCGGAATCTGCTGGTTAAAGGCCTGCATCGCGGAAAAAATCCCCGTTTTAAGCTCACTCACCGTGAGATATTTCCCTTTAGTTTTATCTAGTCCATTAAGTTGTTCAGCCATATTTTCCAACTGCGCCATACCACGATGCCAGCTCTGTAATTTTTCCAACGATATCGCTTGTTTCTCTCTGCGCTGTTGTTCGAGCAGGGCTTGAGAGGCCATCAAGTGCTGATGCTGTTCGTATCGATACCAACTGCCACAGACAAAGACTAAAACGCCAGCCAGTAAGGCACAGCAGGCCCCACTCACAAATGATTTTAATGATGATGCCGTTGTGGGCGCGTCTTGCTGCTCATCCGCATCAGGATAGACCACATAAACGCGAGCCGGATCGCTGTGGTGTTCACTGTTGAGTGCTGCCGGAATAAGCTGTACCGGAGAGGGCAGTCTTTCTTGAAGCTGCGTTATGGAGTGTTTGACCTGATGCAATAACGTATTAGCCTGCGCGAATTCCCTGATACCAAAACGTAACAACGCTTCACGCAAGGATATCAGCAAGCGCTCCGTTTCTAATAGCTGCGCTGCCATCTCGCTGCCCACCACCTGCCAGCCACGGTAGAGACTTTGCAGACGTCGAAACATCACGCTGAGGATATCGGCGCGCGCATCAATCGCCAGCGGCCAGAAAATCGACCACTGATGTACCACCAGCGCGTCAATCAGATTCAAGCCTTCATTGAGCCCCCTCAAACCCGCGTTGTTGGCACGCGCCAAAGTGAACCAGGCCGCACTCTGCAACTCCAGTCCATTTTGTTCAAACAACCCCAGCGTGAGTCTCTCCACTTTGCCCCAATCAACATCGGGCCGGGCGGGATGCGTCAGCTTACTCATCTCTTCCCGCAACTGGGAATAGCCTGGTAAGGTGCGCGGATCTGCACCGGTTTTAATCACCTGATTCATATTCAACAACCTTCCTTGTTTATCCCGTCAAACCACTGCCCATTAACTGCTGTTGCTTTAAGTGACGCAGCAACACTCTGCCCTCTGGTTTGAATTCCGTGCCGTAGCGCACCAGTCCAATACCGGTGAGTTCGGCTTCAATGGCGTAGCGCAATTCGCCAAGCACCGTTTGTTCCAGCAATGCCACCTCAATACGCTTAAGGCGCGGTTCGTACTTCAGTAACACGCTTGAAAAGGTGTGAAGCAGCTGGTGCGCAGTGCCCGGCATCCCCTGCAGGATGCGGGTCATATCCGGCAAACCGTAGTCGGGGATGTGTGCAATTGAACCAGCGCGGGTGTTGAGGATGCGCTGCAGGTTATCCAGCACCGAAAGAATGACCTGGTCCCGTTCGCTCACGGCATCGAGCGCCAGCCCGCCACTAAAATTGCCGTAAAGGATCTCATAAAGTGAAGGCATCATCAGGGTCTTTTAGCCTTTTCCGCGACCAAAGTCAGTGTACCGTCACCCAGTTCAATCACGCGCGCGTTGTCCGGATCGAGATCATCGCGGGTCAGTAAGATTCGCCACTTATCATCCTGCGTGTCTGGCGACAGGAATAGCCCAGCCACTGCCACGAATTCCGCCTTATCGTCCATCGGCATATCAATACTGACTGACTCACCCGGGCGGATGCGTATGTCCTTTTGTGCCAGTAGATCCGCCTTCAGTACCTGACTGTCAGCAGCAAGCAGCGAAGGATAGTCTGAAGCGTCAAAGGCTTTACTGTCCTTGAGTTGCCAGATGCGCACCACGGTTGAGAGCGCAGCACCCTGTGCGTTGCGGTTTGCCCCTTCACGAGCGCGAAAATCGAGATGCAGTGTGCGTATTTGCTTGTAAAAAATGGATTTTGTTACGGAGACGGTGCCCTCTGATACTTTCTGCGTCAGACCGCAGCTGCTGACGCTCAGTGCCAGCATAAGAGGGATAAGCGTTTTACCAGCGATAGTCGCCCTGTTCATCGGTTTCGATCCTTGAAGGTTGCACCCGGACGCGCTGATAGCGACCGAGCTGTATGGTTATCTGGTTAAACTCGCGGGAGCCCGTGATTTGTGTCAGAGGCAGCACCGCCGTGCGCCCGAGTTGCTGCGCCCCCTCCGTCCGGCAGCTTAGCTGTGCATCAGGCATCATTGCGCGGTCAACGCACAGCTCCAGTCGCGCATCCAGCTTTGATCCCAGGTAGACGTGCAACAGCGCCATCAGGTCTCCGTGCAGTTGCCCGCCGGGGAGCCAGCCCCGGACTTCCTCACTGTTATCAGTGAACAGTCTCAGCAACACCTGACCGTTGACGTCTGTGGCATGCGTCCCCACCACCGGTCGATGCGTCAGACTGACAGGGTGGCGCGTGCTCATATTCAGTATTGAGGATTGGGGAATACGACGTGAATCCCAGGGCACGACCTGTGCGCGCGTGTCCGGTGCCAGCAGCTTCACTAGCGAGGAGACCCCTTCGGCAGTTCGACCGGGCAGCAGCATCACCGGCAGCAGCGCCAGGAATCGCGAGACCGGCGTCGCGATATTCTGCGCACAGCCGCTTATTCCCAGGCCCGCCAGCCCCAGCAGGTACTGAGAGGTGTCATCGGTGCCACCAGGAGCGAAAGTTGCCGGGTAGGTGTATTTGCGCCAGATGCGGTAAAACTGCGTGGTCAGGCGGTGGCTGAAGATATCCAGGAAATCCTGGGTGGCCTCGTGCCCTTCGCGCTGCCGCGTCACATCATCAATGTAATGCGACGGCAGCGGAGACGCCGTGCCATAGAGTCCCATGAAATTAATGCGTACCGTGGGCGGCAGATGCGGATAAGCGGGTTCCTCCACGCCACGCATTTCCCCTGCCGGGAAGCCCATGCCGGGATGAGGCCGGAAGCGCACCGGCTCGTGCCGCACCTGCCAGCTGCTGCCCGGCACGGGTGCCTCGGGATCGCTCCTTTCCAGTAGCTGACAGAAGCGGTAAAAATTCATATAAGGCAGCCGGTCACCCAGCCGCGCGATTAGCCGGGCAGGCGCTGACTGTGATTCTCTTTCCACCGGATGCATTTTCCTTCAGGCCGGATAATCAGGGAGAGCTGAATGAACTGGTTCATGTCCGCGTAAAGCGACAGGAAGCGGTTAAGCATCTCGCCGAACAGATGTATATCGCCATCACCGCTAAAGCCGCTGCTGTCGAGCGTCACCTCAACGTCGAGGCCACGCAGCAGGTAACCAGACTCAAACCGCTGCAGACGGTGATGATGTACGTCAAGGATCGCATCCAGTTTGCGGTTGCAGAGTTCGTCATCCTGCCAGTTGTACAGCGACAGCGTGCCGCGCAGCACCTCTGCGCTAGTCATCATATTGATGAAGCCGGAACCGAGGTGGCTCAGCACCCGCCAGTGAAAGCGGTCCTCCGCGGGTGGATAAGCAGGAAGTGTTGGACGAGTCAGATTACGCACCGTGACAGGGGTCTGCAGCACCTGTTCGCAGCGGTCCAGCAGGGTGCTCTGCAGCGCACGACGGGGAAGCTGCCCGTTGGTGCCGGTGATACGCAGCGAGAGCGTATCGCGGGAAAGCTCTTCCCCCTCCTCCCACTGCTGACCGCCGAGTATCAGCCAGGTGTCGTGCATCCCGGTCACGCCTTTTCGAACGCGCGTATGAAAATAGCGCTCAGGTGCGAGGCGTCGCATCATGCCGCCCCGGTGCCGGAAACTGGTGAACGGAACGTATTCAGCCGCACCGGTCAGCCCTGAACCGCTGACCGCATCCACCGAGTAAATTTCGGTATGTCCGTCCTGCAGGCGCTTCGCGCGCAGCAGGTACTCGCTCTCCAGTCCGTTAACCGTCAGCGGGTCTGCTTCCAGCGTGAACAGGTTAATCACCGGTACGCAGTGCAGTTTCAGCGAAGCATCGGTCACCGGCAAATCACTCTGCCACGCCTCACTGAATACCACCTCAATATCAAACCCCGTGAGCCCGGGTGGAAGAGGGATAGCTTCCAGTCCGTTCAGGGTCACAAAGCGAAACTTCTCCGGGAAGGTGAAGTACTCCAGCAGCAACTGATAGCCGCTGAAGGCGCTGTCACCTTTTGGCCATAGTCTGTCGTCCTCACCAAATCCACCCGGGCTGAACCAGGCGTTGAGGGCGATCCGCTCCTGCTGCCCGGCCAGGCGGACGTATATCGCGGCCTGACGGCGGGTCAGCCTCTGATGCAGCGCGGTCGCCACGGGCACGTCTTCTCCCAGCCACAAGCTAAGATGGCGCAGGTCACACTGGCTCCAGTCCGCCTGCCCGCTGCTGGCTATGCGCAGGCGCAACACGGAACGTCCGTCCGGCTCGGTGCCCATGACCACGCCTGAGATTGACAGCGGATTAAGCGTAACCGGCTTTGTGGTGCGGTAGTGGCAGACAGTATTTTTGGGGCCTACCGGGCGGGAATACACCTCCAGCCCGGCGGGAGCGGTCTCCGCCATTTTCATTTTCGGCAGATCAGGCGAGAGAGCCACCACGCTGAGTGAAGGGATCGTGCGCAGATAATGCGGCCAGAGCATGCTGACCAACCCTTCGGTCAGCTCCGGCAGGTCATCATCAATCTTCTGACGCAGTCGACCGACGGAAAAAGCAAATCCTTCAAGCAGGCGCTCCACAAAAGGATCTGGCGTGCCTGCACGGTCCAGGTTGAGCATGGCGGCGCGGTCAGGGTGGGTTTCAGCGAATTCTTTTGCGGCGTCGCGCAGATAGCGCATTTCGTTATCGTAATAACGCAGGGTTAAGTCTTTCATAAACGGGTTTCGTCTTCCTTTACGAAGTGGTCAGTATGGCAGCACGAGCGGCATCAATCCGGATAAGCGATGAAAGTAGTCTTTCCATCTCTGTGTGCGTCCTGGTTTTATCCGCTTCGCTTCGGCCTGCACGGCTGCGCAACAGCTTCAGCCTGCGGGACTGCACCTCAAACAACAGAGATGGCTCCCAATCGCCCAGCGTCATACTCTCTGCTTGCGTATCGAGCGCACATAGCAGATGAAGCGCCATTTCCTGACGGCCAAATTGCTCAGCAAGTCTGGCCATAAGCAAACGCAATAACCACTGCTGGCGAGATGAACTGATGCCGGGCCGCTGCTGCAGCCAGGCCAGCGCAGCCTCAATGCCCTCCCTGTCTGCCAGGTCAGTAGCCTCGCTCTCCAGCTGCAGCACATCATCCTCTGCGCCAGCAGTCACAGAGACAGCCTCCGTTTCGAACACTCCCGCAGACATCAGCACATGCTGCTGGATCCAGCCCATGGTGACCTCATCCGCAAACGGCATTCCGTCACTGAAAGCCAGCGTTTCCAGCCCGTTGAGGCGCGACAGCAGGCCCTTAAGGTCGTCCTGAACAATCGCCGCCAGCGCCGCATTGCCCGAGCGCAGCTGCGCCTGGTGCTGATACCACTGCAGGTCAAGCCAGAAGTGATTGCCGCCCCGGCTGAATAGGCTGTCGGCCTGCTCGGCCAGTTCGGCCCAGCTCTGCTGCAGCCACAGGCGTTTAAGCTGTGCGCGCTGGTCCGGCTTGGGTGGCTCGATACGGCTTTTGCCGTCGCCGGACAACGGTGGCAGTTGGCTGAGCGTGTCATGACGGATGGTTTTCATCAGCCTATGCGCGGCCAGCCATCCGCCTGGCTGATCGCGAAGATAAGCGGCCAGCGTTCGTGCCTGGTCCAGCAGATCACGCCCGGAACTGATAGCCGCCAGAGCGGGGGCGGCGGAAGCTGAAGACGACTGGGATGCGGGACCGTCTGCCGCCGTCTGGGGCACAACCGCATCCGGGCCGCCTGCCCTCAGCAACCTTGCCTCCAGCGCGCCGTAAAGGCTACCAAGGCCGGCCCCGCCCTGCGCTCTGCATACGTCATCAATCACCAGCAACGCCGCCACGGTACGCTGCGCCGAAGATGTCGTCACTTCGGGATAGAGCGTCAGCGTATCCAGCATGCGCGCGCTGGCGGGAAAGCCCAGCGCCGCCTCACGACTGCGCGCCCGCTGTGGATGCAGAGCATCACCAAAGTGCTGCAGCAGACCGGCTAGCAGGGCCAGACCGTCGGCGAACCCTTCTTCTCCGTCCTGTTGCAGTCGCGCCCAGCAGTACCAGACTGCTACACGGATATCTTTGGCTTCCTTAGTCAGCACCTGTTCTGCCAGCGCGCAGATAAGCGCCGTGTCCGCGCCAGACAAACGGTTCATCTCCTGCTGCATCTGCTGGAATGCATCGTTGTAGGTCGGGTCTTCGCCTGCTGCGTGGGTGCCCGCCAGGGGTTTCAGCCACGGCTCCCACAGCGAAACAGACTCAGTAGCCAGCACGTGAAGATGGTCCGCATCCGCACCGCAGGCATTAATCAGAGATTGCAGTGGCATTAGTCTTCCTCGCTGACAAAAGTTTCATCCGGCACGTCCGGTGTGTCACTGATAATGAAAATGTCGGCCGGGAGCGTGAAGTTGCGCAGCTTCAGCAGCGCCAGCGGCCCCTCTCCGGCTTCGGTGCGCAGAATGTAGTTCAGCGGGCGACCGTCGGGAGCCTGCCAGGTGAGTTGCCAGCTGCTGCTGATGCCCGGATTAGCGCTGACCTGAGCCTTATCCAGCAGGCGAATCAGACCCCAGCTCCCCGGCATGTCGCCGTACTGGCGGGTCCCGGCCTTCGTGCTTATCCAGCTCAGCGATGCGCCCGGCGCTTCTGTGTCGGCCGGCCAGGTGAAGCGTTTCCACACCGGCTGCTGATTCATGTAGGTGAGCTTCTGGCTGTCGATAATCAGGTCAGTCTGCATCACGTCTGCTGCCGTACCGGGGCGCAGTTCAAAATGCAGCCCGGCTTCCCCGCTGGTGAACACCACGTCGGAAATCCGGCTCAGTTGATTAAGCGCCTGCAGAAAGGCCGGGTTAAACGTCAGCCCCTGGGCGTTGATGCTGTCCGGTACCCAGCGGGTGCCTTCGCGGTGCAGCACGCCGCTCAGACGCGACTGCAGGAAGCGGGTGATGCGTCCGTTGTCCGTGTTCAGGTATTTCGCCAGCAGCGGCAGTGACACCTCACTGCTGACATTTTTAAACGGATAACGGCCGCCAAATGCGCTGTTCCACTCGTTCACCACCGACTGCTGCCACTGGGCGTTCAGGCTGCCCGCAGCCGGCATCAGCACCTGCTGCCAGGCCTGCTCCATCGGGCGCACAAACACCGTCTGCCCGAAACCGCTCCACTCCTGCCCCAGCCCGGCAGCGACCAGGCTGCCGTAATCACGCGTGTCAGTCAGGTCCATGGTTTTCCCCTGAAACACCGTCTGCGCCAGCGTCTGCGTCATGGCCTGCGGGTCTGCCGCGTTGGTGACCTGCTGCAGGCGCAGACGCACCTGAGTCACGCGCGTCAGGAAGGTGCGCAGGCTCATACTGCTGCTGCCCTGACTGTCAGTCAGCGCCAGCAGCGGGCCGAAAGTCGCATCGAGTGGGCCGCTCGGGCCGCTGTTCTGGTCAATGGCAGGGCGCTTTTCGCGACTGAGCAGGTTCTGCGCAGACTTCACCAGCGAGTCAGCAATAGCATCCCCACTCTGCCCGGTCCGTCCCTGCACGTTGAGCGTATTCATCAGCGCCACCAGCGGTGACTGCCTGACGTCTGCCATCAGCGTGAGCTGGTCAATTGCGTCTGATAACGTCGGAGTAGGTTGCAGGCGCAGGCTGTTGAGAAAATTCAGCCAGGCGGCGCTGTAGTCGGCAAAGTAACGGCTGGTCAGCCGCGTCTCCAGCGCTTCGGGTGAGGAAGCATCACCGGCGGGTGGCGGCGCATCACTGAGTACCCAGTCCATCTCTTCACGCCGCTCCCGCGCCACTTTTTCAATCGCGGGTTTAACGCCATCTTCCCAGGCCTGACGGGTGAACATGCCGGGCACCACTTCATCGGTGGTAAACAGCCGACCGGCATCCGTATCGCCGGTCATATCGGCCAGTCGCATATCGGCGTACTGGTGCTTCACCTCTGACTGCACCCGCTGATACTGGCGGGACTCGCTGTTGGTCACCCCCACCTGGCGAACCAGCAGGCCGCGCACCTGCCCGACCAGCTCCGGGTCTGCTTTCAGCGCCCATTCAGGGTGAGCATTGAGATTCTCTGCATAGAAAGCCAGCAGCGGACTCCCGGCGCCCTGCCAGTATGCCTGGTTCAGACCCTGCCGCTGCGTCCAGTTCTGCATCAGCGCCTGGCTGAACCAGCGTGGATCCATACGTTCAGGGTGCGTCAGCATCAGATACAGTCTGAGCTGTGTGTAGGCCTGCTTTGACTGCGTTTCGCGCAGTGGGCTGTCAGGTGGGAGTGCGGCATAGGCTTTCAGCGCGTCAGTAAGCTGCAAGGCCGCGGCGTCGCGCAGCAGAGGCAGTGCTGCTTCACGGTAGCGCGGCCACAGGGCAGACAGCAGTTCTTCGTTCTGGCTCAGTCCGAGGCGGTTGTACCAGGGCGTACCATGCTCCTGGCGATACTGTAATTGTCCGATCGTATCCTGAAGCACGCCCATCGCAGCAAGCCGTTGTTTTAAAGACTGACTGCTGTCAGAAGCGTTTTCAGTCACCTGTACGGCATCACCGATAATGCTGCGATTGGCGGCGAAAGAGACCAGCATCCCCGCCCCCCACAGAATGACTAACGCACAGGCGGTTGCAGCGAATATGCGACTCCACTGCAGGCCAGGGCGTATAGGGCGGAGATGTGCAGGCAGTTCGTTTGAGCTCGCGGGCAACGCATCCCAGCGATTGTCCTGTATCCAGCTGTGCGGTATGCCACCCTCGACTTTTCCAGAAGGGGCACTGAAAACAAGGCCTGCCAGCAGGAGTGGGCGGCGTGGGGGCCAAAAGGCAGAAATCATCGCAGCAACAGACTCGGGACTTCGGCTGAGCTGGTCAGCCAGGCCGAGAAGAAAGTGATGCTGCGGATTACCAGCCACCTGCTGAATACCCTGTGAGGTGAGTCGGCCCGTGAGTTCTGCCAGCAGAGCATCAACATTACTGGTTTCAGGCAACTGACAGCCCAGGGGCTGAGTGATACGATCCTTCTGCTCACCGGTGTGCGGATGGAGCGACCAGATAAACAGTGGAAGATGCCACCCCAGGGCATCATAACGGGCTGCGATTCCCTGAACGACAACATCAATGTTCATTGCTGGCGGTAAAGATGCTGAGGCGTCGCGACGGCTTGCCGCACATCGGTCCGCAGCAGACGTAACGTACACCATTGCATCAGCCGGGCGGCGGCTAAAGCCACTCAGCATTTTAAACCAGCTGTTGTTAAGGTTTTCCGACGGGTCTCCCCCCCAGAATAAAAGTGTACCGCCGTCCTCCTGCCAGAGCTGAGTCGGGAGTCCGGGGATCAGAGACTCTACATCCGCAACGCTCCCGGTGATGAGAATGACGCGAACATTATGCCGCCAGCGTAGGCCAGAATTTACACGCAGATGAAGTCTGCACTGTTTTAACGTGTCCCGATAAAAGTCGTTATCAGGCGCATGCTCTGTCTGTTGTGTTTTGGTCCCTGTGAGCGTTATTAATCGCTGCAGGAAAGTCCGTGATACCAGCCAGAGCCACGCCTCGATGAGCAGTTCGTCCATCAGTAATAAAAGCAGACACATCACAGCAGTGATTAATGATGCATAAAGTTTTTGTTCACGACCGCTGAGGTGTAAAAATGGATTATCTGACCAGATGAGACCGGCACTTATTATGAATATAACGGTGATGATAACCCAGGTACTTATCCGTTTATTTTTAATCATACAGCGTTCCTTCAGCTTTCTGATTTACGCACAATTAATTGATGGGCATTATTATCTTCAACCATTACCCACTGAGGGTTTCCTGACAATGCAGCATGTCCACTGGCGCAGATTAAAGCGATATTTCCTGTCGCCGCCCCCGGCACGCCAAACAGATCGTCAATGTCGTAACTCTCTTTATTTCCCGGAACATATCCCAGACGTTCAGCCTGCTGAATTACACGCTGTAGCGACATTTGACTCACACCTGACCGCCAGTGTGTGTGTGGTTCATCATGGGAAAGTTTCCCCCATCGCAGCACATCCTCCAGTGAACTCATCAGCTCTGTTGCCACAACCGGGCGATGGATCAGAACCTCGGATTTAACGTTATGCCGGGACAACCATTCTGGTGTTGCCAGTATGAGTGCCGATACTGACTCAGACTGGCGATCCCGCAGCGAGTGAAAAAGATTGATTTCAACCGACAGCATGACGGTTGATTCATCCTGATCAAGCAAGGGATCCAGCCACATGAGCCCAGTGTCCTCTGTGCTAATCTCAGGTAGGGAAAAAGTATGAGTGGGTGAAATTATGCTCTGCCAGATCCGCCCCACCTGCGAATTAGTCAGCACACCATCGTGTTGAATACGTACAGAAATCTTGTCATCAGAGAGAGCTGACAACTCCGCTTTCAGCATGTGAAGAACATCATTGAGATAACCAGCCAGCCTTTTTTCAAAGGTCAGTATCGGGACATCCGGCATCCAGTCTGACAGACGTGCGGTCGTTACCGCACGCTTTAGTGCTGGACTGTATTGCGAGCACAGCATGCTGCCATGAGTAAGCAATACGGAGCTGAGTTTGTTGCAACCGTAGGGCGTAATAAAAGACTGGCCCAACACACCAGCAGCTCGCTGTCCCTGCTCGACATACCTGTCATGCTGTTGCTGATGAAGCTTGTTCCAGTAGCAGGCCTTATCCCTTTCATTTTCATAAGCCTTTAGCCGGAAACCGTAACACGCAAATCCAGAAGAGAGAGGCATTGCCAGGGTGCAAAACCAGAACCAGACAGAGTTTGTAGGCATATCCCTGGGCCACAGCCAGAGAGAGAGCATCACACCACTTAACGTGATGAGTGCAATGACCAGGATCCATCGCAATGATGAAGGCGCCTCCGGCAGTTGCCGCTTTGGCGGGATTTTTTCCAGTTCAATGGGCATTACTGACGCCTTCCGGCAATGGGTAATGAGGAGATTAATGTGCAGCCACAACCACAGCGGTGCCCCTGAAGTGCAACAGGTTTACCGTTAATTTTTGCCACTTCATCGCCTTCTGCAATGGTCGTCCCGCCATGGGCCGAGCACACCACCTTATCCCCAGCACAGGAAACCTCCTTACCCTGAAATCTTACCCCGGAACTGCCCTGCAGGACGGTGCCACCACTGGACAGGGTATCCCCGATACGAATCACTCCTTTCACTCATTTCTCTCCTTAAAACAGGTAAACCACCAAACCACAGATCACCATTACCGCAATCAGAATGGTGAAAATGTGATATCCCACCTTATCTGTTGCACTGAGTTTCAGGTGCCATCCTGAATTCTGCACAATCTTAAAAATTGGGTTTTTAATATCTCGCGTTCTGAATTTGTAAGCATATTGCTGACCGAATGAACCGTCCTCTTTAATCCCCCATGAAGCTCCCTGACAGAATTCCTTACGACTTCCCAGACACACTTCTTTTTTCTTAATAAAACGTTTTAATTGCGCGTCCCAGTTAATGCCTGTCGATTTTTCTGTGTAACGCACTGTTTTGTTATCCACATCAAAAATCAATCTCAGTTCAAACTGTTTTTTCAACCCCTCCATACCAAAAATCTCAATTGCTTTGGCATCGGCTATTTTCCACGAGGCGATTAGTTCATCCCCTTCAGAAACCACATTAAATGGAACATCAATCTCGTAATTTAGAGACAACAATTCTTTTTTTAACATTAAAAGCGAATCATGCATTTCAGCATCACTCATTATTTCCACCTTCCGTTATAAGAACGTCATACCAGTGGGTCAACAGCACCAATTGATAATGAAAGGGAATCCATTATCCTAAGAAATTAAAGCAGGCCGGCCCAAGGTTGTGCTCTGTTGGCACTCTGCGGTGTCACATGACAGAGCGAGGCGTACCAGGGATTATCTTCGCTGTACAGGGGTCATACCGGGACGTAACAGGTTCAGTCCGGCATCATTTCGGTTTATTAATTTTTAAACCACAGAGGCTAATTCAGCGGTTCCGGCTCATTCACTACGCAACGGGCCGTATGGCCCGCAGGATATCCCGGCTCCGGGATGTCATAACTGCGGCTGAACGTGAGGCCGGACGGACGGCCTGGTGCAGGCCGGATAGCTCCGCGCAGCACCTTCCAGTATTGCCCTGTCTCTTCATCTTTAATCACGCCGGACTCCGGTCCATGAGGGTCTTTGACCGGAGATTTTTTGTACCAGTCCGGATCATACCAGTCCATGACCCACTCTCTGCCGTTCTCTGCCATCCCATAAAGCCCCGCCGGTGAAGGTGGGTACTTATCTACTGGCAGGCGGATAAGCGGTGAGTCGATTCTATACGGCTGGGAGGCTATCTCACGATCTTCATCCGTCGCAAAGTTCTCACCACGTTCCGTTTTCCGGTTATAACGCAGCGTACCGTCATCAGTGGCAATAATGACATACTGCCCTTTATTTCTGGCTGAATATTCCCACTGTGCTTCCGTCGGGAGCGAGAAATTTAAACCCGTGACCTTCTTTAACCACCGGCAGTACATATCCGCCTCGCGCCAGTCAATTATTGCAGGGCTGTTATCTAATATCGTCATCCTTGAAAGCATCTTATCACTCACTTCATTATTATAATTTTGCGGGGGGCTGCCAGATAACCTCAGATACGATGCGTACTCTTCATGACTGATTTTATATTTTGAAATCGAATAGGCAGACAGCTCTACCATGTGAGCCGGCTTATTGCTCTTATCACCCGTGCAATACGCCCCGCCATTTCGCATCTCCGAACAAAAGTCCCCCATCAGAAACGTCCCCGCCGGCATATAGACCATGTCCGCTCTGACGCGGCTGAGGAATATATCCAGCTCTTTATTCTGCTCTGCCGTAAGGGGCGGCGTGACCACCTTTTTTTCGTCACACCCTGAAAGGAGTAACAGGAGGAAAACAGCTAAGTTCCTTTTCATTTTCGGGTCGGCTCAAGGTTATGTTGTGTAATGGCACTCTGCGGTATCACATGACAGAGCGAGGCGTACCAGGGATTATCTTCGCTGTACAAGGGGGATGCTGGGACGCACAAGGTTCAGTCCAGCCTCATTCCGGCTTATTGATTTTTAAAATCACAGATGCTACTTCAAAGGTTCTGGCTCATTCACTACGCAACGGGCCGTATTGCCAGCTGGATATCCCGGTTCCGGAATGTCATAACTGCGGCTGAACGTGAGGCCGGACGGCCATCCGGGCGATGGCCGTCCGGCGCCGCGCAACACCTTCCAGTATTGCCCTGTCTCTTCATCTTTAATCACGCCGGACTCCGGTCCATGAGGGTCTTTAACCGGAGATTTTGCGTACCAGTCCGGATCATACCAGTCCATGACCCACTCTCTGCCGTTATCCGCCATGCCATACAGGCCTGCCGGAGACGGGGGAAATTTATCGACAGGTAAACTGAGAATCCCCGGGTCGATTCCAAAAGGCCGGGCTGCGAGTTCCCGATCTTCATAAGTACCAAAATTCTCCCCTAGCTCTGTTTCTCTGTTGACACGCAGGGAACCGTCATCCGTTGCGATACTGACGTACTTCCCCCGGCTTCTCGCGGCATACTCCCACTGTGCTTCTGTCGGGAGCGAGAAATTTAGCCCTGTCTGGTTCTTAAGCCACTGGCAGTACTTATCTGCATTGTGCCAGTTGATAATCGCCGGGCTGTTTTTTAACACCGTCATTTTAGCGAGTCTTTCATTCCTGTACTCTTTATTAAAGCTCTGCGCTGGCAACCCAGAAACTTCCAGGTAAAAATTATAGTCCTGATGCGTAATTTTGAATCTGGATATTGAGAAGGTTGATAGCTCAACTTCATGAGCTGGCTTATTGTTTTTATCTATAGTACAGAACGCCCCGCCGCTGCGCATTTCTGAACAAAAATCCCCCATCAGAAAGGTACCTGCCGGCATATAGACCATATCCGCTCTGACGCGGCTGATGAATATATCCAGCTCTTTATTCTGCTCTGCCGTGAGGGGCGAAGTGACCACCTTCTTATCATCACACCCTGAAAGGAGTATCAGGAGGAGAACAGCTAAGTTCTTTTTCATTTTCGGGCCGGCTCAAGGTTATATTTTGTGATGGCACTCTGTGGCGTCACATGACAGAGCGAGACGTTCCAGGGTTTGTCTTCGCAATAAAAGAGGGCGTGTAGTTGGACTGCATCGGTTTTAGTCCGGCATCATTTCGGTTTATTGATTGTTAAACCACAGAGGCTAATTCAGCGGCGCCGACTCATTCACCACACAACGGGCAGTAATGCCGGCAGGGTAATCCGGTTCGGGAATTTTGTAACTGCGGCTGAACGTGAGACCGGACGGCCTTCCCGGTGATGGCCGGATTGCTCCGCGCAGCACCTTCAAATGTTGCCCGGTATCCTTACCTTTGATCACACCAGACTCGGGGCCCTGAGGGTCTTTAACCGGAGACTTTTTGTACCAGTCCGGATCATACCAGTCTATTACCCACTCCTTACCGTTTTCAGCCATACCATTGATGCCAGCCGGTGAAGGCGGGTATTTATCAACTGCAAATCTGACATAAAGAAAGTCGATCCCCAACTGACTAGCTATCTTATCTATATCTTCCTCTGTAGCAAAATTTTCACCGGCATTAGTCTTCCTGTCATAGCGCAGAGAGCCATCATCTGTGGCTATACTGATATACTGCCCTTTATTTCTGGCAGAATATTCCCACTGTGCTTCAGTCGGGAGTGAATAATTTAAACCAGTTTTCTCCCTGAGCCAGGAGCAGTAATTATCCGCCTCATACCAGTTAATAATCGCCGGTCCTTCTTTCATAGCCGTCATTGCAGACAGAGATTTATTTCTCCATGGCTTTTCAAAGTTCTGAGGAGGAAGCCCGCTTGTTTTTAGATAAAAACTATATTCTTCATGTGTAATTTTGTTCTTTGAAATTGAAAAGGCTGACAGTTCAACTTTGTGAGCTGGCTTATTATTCTTATCAATCGTGCAATAAGCCCCGCCATTACGCATCTCTGAGCAAAAGTCTCCCATCAGAAATGTCCCTGCCGGCATGTAGACCATGTCAGCTCTGACGCGACTGAGAAATACGTCCAGCTCTGTCTTCTGTTCTGCCGTCAGGGCCGGAGTGGCCACCTTTTTTTCGTCACACCCTGAAAGGACTATCAGGAGGAATACAGCTAAGTTCCGTTTCATTTTTGGACCGGCTCAAGGTTATGTGTTGTGATAGCACTCTGCGGCGTCAAATGACAGAGCGAGGCGTACCAGGGATTATCTTCGCAGTACAGGGCGTACTGCTTCGTACAGTTGGGCGCAAACGGGTAGCCGAAAGCCGGTTTTTCCTTTAAACGCCGATACACTTCGCGGAAGTCCTGCAGTTCCAGCTTCTGAATCAGGTCATTCAGCCGCTGGTCCTGGTTGATCCCAGTCTGCAGAAACGTGCGTATCAACTCTTCCTGACGTTTAATCAGGCGGGCCTGTGCCAGCGCTGAAGATGAAGCACCCGGGATTTTCTCCCCGCCATCCGTCATTCTTACCAGCACCTCGGCCCACTCGCGCCTTGTCTGGATGCTGCTTAAAATCGTCAGCACCGCTTTTTTACGCTCATGTCCCGTATCCGGAACAGGGAAAAGCCCATTTTCTGTGTTATCTACAAGAGAGGCTAAGGTATGATTACCTGGGTCAATACGGTCATATGCACCACTCTGAATCAGAAGGTGAAGTGCAATACCTTTTCCTTCCGGGGTGAAATGATAGACTTGTGAAGGGCGTTGATTAATAAAACTCGCAAACTTATTCCGTTTTGATGATGAGTCTACTTTTTTCGACATTTCATTAATGAAATCAGTGAAATCTCTCATCAGTTTGTCAACATCAGCTTCCATCGCTAAGAAATAGTTAGCGTAAATATATTCCCCACCCATTAAAATAATATAGGTCAGCGCCTTAAAAGCATCCTTAGCAAACACCTTAAAATAACGGTAATCCATACCGTACAGCTGGTAAACCGCCCAAACCGCAAACTCGGTAAACTGATGTGGTGTAACTTCTCCCTGCGCTGAGCCTTTAGCTCCGACTCCAAGGCAAACCCCGCCGGATATCCGGAATTTAAACTTCCCGTCTTCGAACCAGATCTCGTACTCCCCGGACCCGCCCAGCCCAGCCTGTAGCTCGCCCCCCGCAATAAATGCGGCAAAATCGGTGAACTTCCCCACCCTTTGGGCAGACGCCGCGGATTTAGGGCTGATACTCAGCACTTTGTCCAGCACCTTCGTGTCCGGTATCGACGCCTCCATGCCAAACGTGCGCAACATATCCGGCAGGTGGTCCACCAGAGACTCAAACGGCTTCAGCCACTGCAGCGCGCCGCCAAAGGTCCCGCCGGCGGATACACCCGCGAACAACTCTGCCTTGACCGACGTTGCGGCAGATGTCTCCTTTTCCGTATCAACCATGACCCCTTTCTGACGCTGTGCAAAGCGGGAGTATGGCGCGCGGACACCCATCAGCTTCTGCTGTCCGTCACTCACCACAAATTGCAGATTCCCTTCTATCTTCGCTGAGGCGCCTGCAAATCCCGTCAGTCCCGCATCAATCCTTGACCGCAGCACGCCCAGGTTCGCCTCTTTATTTTCATCGTTGATGATAAATTTCAACTGCCACCCGCCACGATCCGGCTGATAAAAGGTGGCTTTGACGTGCGCCTCTGCAAGCGTCAGCGTTGCTTCAGCCTCGCCGCTGATGCTTCCCGCATTTTCATTCCGGTTCCAGTCAAGCTGCGCACCCGCGTTAGAGGAAAAACGGAGAAACTGTGCGCCTGCGGAGACATCGATAACGCGCCCCTCTGCAGCATAGTCATCCTGCCCGTTCCAGGCCTCTGCCCACTCAGTCAGGCTGGCCTCATACGTTCCGTTCGCACCGAAGGCGGTGTTTCCTGAGGACATTTGCGTGAGCGACTCTCTGACCTTCTGAAAACGTTCCCGTATCGCTTTCGTGCTGATAGCAATGATGTTCCCGCCCTTATCACGCTGGTAAAAATCCTCTACACCTAGGTTGTTCAGGCTGATGACCGTCATCCTGCCCGAGAAAGCCTCGTAGTCCGTTTTCTTTATGTAACAATAGAACCGCCCGTAGATGCCCTTCTTCAGAGGCTCAAGAGGAATAAGTTCAACGAGGCCGGCATAACCCGCCTGCTCATCAAACTCCCCCACCTCCTTCTGCAGCGCCTCTGTCGCTTTTTCAGTCTCTATTTCCGTCGACACGACCGCATCGAAATAAGCCGGTAGCGCTTCCTGGCTGGCTATGTCATTACGCTTTTTATAATAAGCCTCAATCGCCGCTGAATGACGGACCCGTGCCTTTTCAAGCCTGTCCATCAACTCACTTAGCTTGCTGGTTAAATCATCAAACTCACCTGAATCAGATTCATCCAGGAAAATGACTTCCGTGGTTTCCGGTCGGAAATAGCACTGGCAGGAGGTGTGATGCGCATTAACAGTGTTACCGTCTTTTTTGCTCAGTGCATTTTCTGCCGCGGGAGGGTGTTTCGCGCTCATTGATTAAAGCCCCTTTATTCGTAATGCAGTGATATCGCGGCCTCGTTCAGGCCATAGTGCGCTTGCGTATATCCCTGCTCGTCCGTCACGCCACGCAGGATTTGTCCGTCTGCGCTTTCAATTCGGTAAGGTATATAGGCTTTAGGCTGTTGTGTGGCCTGATCCAGAACACGGAATCGACCATTCATTGTGTTCGTAAACTGCGGGTCGCTTACGGCAACAGCTGAAAGTGCAGTCTCCAGTGAGGCATTACCACCCCACGCAATATCTCCACTTTTAAGAGATATCCTCGAAGGGGCACCTATTTCTACGGATCCGTCTTTAATTTTTATATAGGCGCCACCTTTGCTGGTCAGGGTAATTCCCCGGCTGGCATTGAGGATTATTTCTCCGCTGATACTGTTAACCGCCAAATTTTTGTTTGCCTGAAGGCGCATGGCATCGGTTTGTGCCTGAATGTCGACATCGCCTTTTGCTGCATATACTTTTAGCCCCATCCGGTGCGCAAAAAGACTGATGGCTTCTCCTGCCGCAACTGTGAAACGTTTCACAATACTCATATCGACATTTTTGCCTGCTGTTGCCGTCAGGCTTTGGCCTGAAGAGAGTTGAATATTGCTCGCCGTTGCTGCGGCTATGCCTGCGGGTGCAGAAAGCAGAATTCCAGCATCTTTTAACTGATTAAGCGCTTCCGCTAATTTTTGTTGGGAATGAGCATCAGACTCAAGCGCACCGGATGTTTGAGTACTTTGTGCAAGCGCAGTGACCATTTGAAGCGCGCTCTGCAGTTCTGCAATTGCAGTATTCATATCCAGCATGTTGCCCTGGGATTTTGGCTGTCTATCTGCGGAGATAAACACCCCTGATCCACCCCGAATCGCAATATGCTTGTCGGTCCGGAGTTCAGCCCCTTCACCTCGCAACTCCCGGGATGCACTCACGTTATGCCCCAGATTCAGCTGCGTCTTGCCCCCATACTCCGTGCTGAGCTTGATATGCTCCTCACCACGCTTATCCTCCATACGCAGTTTATTCAGCCCTGCCGTACGGATAACATTGCGGGTGCTGTTTTTCTCGGTGACGTGATCAACATGACGAGAATCATGCAGCGCATGAGCAATATACGGCTGGTCCGGGTCACCCTCACGAAACGCTATTGCCACCTCCGTCCCCTGTATCAGCGGGAAGTGGAAGCCGTACATATCTCCGCCGTAAGGTTTCGCGAGGCGAACGGGCA
Organism: Candidatus Pantoea communis; assembly: GCF_011752685.1. Taxonomy (NCBI): domain Bacteria; kingdom Pseudomonadati; phylum Pseudomonadota; class Gammaproteobacteria; order Enterobacterales; family Erwiniaceae; genus Pantoea; species Candidatus Pantoea communis. Next base: position 53,360 of record NZ_VWXC01000003.1, on the reverse strand, counting down.
TGCTTTCCAGGCCTCGCTCTCTACCCTCCTCGTCCGCATCAAACACCACACGGTATAACCCGGATGCATCCTGCCAGGCATAGATGTCGTTGTCTTTCGCACTCGTTACACGAGCCGTCATGGTGCCGCTGACTTTAGGACGAGCAAGCAGTGCGGGGCGCCAGCAAAGCGTCTCACTGTAAGGCACGGCATTCAGCGTGGCCTGAAAGGCAGAACGTCGGCTCGCACTGACATTGATTTGGGTGATTAAAACGGGGCTCTGCAACTGTGCAGGCAGCGTGGGTATGCCTGTTTCGGTAACAGATAAAACATGTCCGGGGCTGATAAAAGCATCGTTGCAAATACCGAATATCAGCGTTTGCCGGGCAAGAAAACGTTCATGATCGAGACGGGCATAAAAGTTTGCGGTCTCGGTCTCCGGAGCAAACTTATCGCCGCTGTAAGGATGCCGGGGACGATAGTGATAAACCTCCCCGTAAGAGATATTCTCACCATCACCCCGAGTCATATCGGCCTTCACCGACCGCAGCACGCGCTGTGCCTCGCGATGGTTGTAATCCTTTGCTGTCACACCCGCTTCAACTACGTTATGGGTCAGATTAAGGTGCCAGACGGATTCCTGTGCGTTGTCTTCCAGACCCGAGGGGCTGTTCAGCGGCAGCGATTTCTGATCGGAATAAGCGCTCTGCGCGTCACCAAACCGTACGACCTCAGTCTGCGTATCGGGCTGAAGTGTGAAGTAGTAGAAGATGCCGATCTCAGACAGCAGACGCTGAATAAACTTCAGGTCACTCTCCTGATACTGGTTAATCTGCTCTCTTTTGGGGTAGTCATGCTTCAGGCTGAATTCATATTCCCACCCCTGAAAACCATGCTCATCCAGTATCTGACTGACGACTTCCGGAACGGATTTATTCACAAAGAAACGGTGTGAGCGGAATTGTTTATCCAGAAGCGAGAAGCGAGGTTCAATAATAACAAGATAGCTGACCTGGTCTGCGGAGCCCGTCAGACGGCGGAAATCTGTGATATAGCCGTGAACAATCTTCTGTGATTTGAGTTCCAGCAGTGAGCCGGTTCCCATGGTCAGCGTTACCGCTTTGCGCAGCATCTGCTCCGGCGTGATATCTTTATCCGGGCTGGTGAACATTACGCTGTAAAGGTAATTCTCACTCAGCGCTTCCATTCCCGTCAGGTTTTCCACGTCAAGCGGAGACGGGCAGGATGGAATTAAAAGAGAATATCGATTAAGCGTGGAGGAAACTGCCGATGCTGCACGTTGTAGTAAATCAGTCGGGATCATTGTCATTCGCTCCGTGATGACGTATTGCTATATCCCTCACTGAGTGCAGAGGGAATAATGCCGGAATATTAAAAATATTATCTACTGATCAGGAGGATACTCAAATTCACTAATAACACCGTTGAACAGGTAGCGTTGGCCAACAATACCTTAGTTAAATTGTCGCCATAGCCTCAGCTCCAATTTCACTTGTGCCAGTTCGTTGTATCATCAAATATTCGCTTTATAGCAAAGCTGTAAAGCATATAGCCAACTATGATTTCACACAGGGATAGCACGCCCCACCCGACTCGCCACGGGTCCTCGGAAATGAAAAAAAACCAGACTGCAAAGCCGGAGCCGGAAATAAAAAGCCCCGTTCCCAGTCCCTGTATAATTCTTGAGAGCATCGATAACATCGTTTGTCTGGCTTTCATAATCCCTCAAAGAAATATCTGCATATTTTCTTAAATTCTTCCGGGTTAGAGTCAGCGATATCGCATGCCTTCTCATAGGGGCCAACAACATCCTCGATAATAAAATAGAGTAAATCCAGGTTGCCCCTGCTTTTAAGCTTATACCAGCGCTCAAAATTTCTTTGTCTTAACGCGAGTGAGGTATAAATCGCCCTGGACTGTTCGGCCCCGATTGCCAGGACTCCGGATATCGCAAAGCCAGACATAATGGATCCGAGCATGCTGCTCAGCAGCACCCGCCCCAGATTGACACCTGTCAGTGATGTAAAAGTCACCCCACCGGTGATCGTAGCGGATACGTTCCCCATGACTTTCAGAACATCATATCTGTCGACTCTGTGAGCGAACTCATCTGTAAATACCTCAATCGCACGAGGCAGAACGTCCTGTCCAGAAATGCCGTTTTTGATTAACTCAGCAAACCGAATTTTGTCGTCAAACCGGCTGCTGCGGCTGTCAGTATCAATAAAGTCATACCCCAGATAAGCCAGTGAAACGGGCAACCGAATAAATCCCTTTGTAAACGCTGTCAGCATTCCAGCGTTATCAGCGTTGATAACAGCCAGCATCTTTCGGGCAATTTCCTTTGCGCTGTCCATCCGTTTTATCCCCCGAATTCAATCAGCACACCGTCTTCTTCATTCCAGTCAAGACTGAGCGACTCCGGGAGGTGAGCTGTAGCCTGATACTGCAAAAGCTGCTGACTAAGCACCGGTAGAATCTGCTGGTTGAGCAGGTTATCGACGTTGCGTGCGCCAGTGTCTGGCAGCAGGCATGCGGCGGTCAGAGCATCGTACAGCGCGTCCGAAATCTCCGTGCGCAGGCCGTAGTGGCGCTGTAGCCGCTGGCTGACCTGCCCGAGCTTCATTTCGACGATGGTGCGCATCGCCTCAGCAGCCAGTGGGCGGTAAATCACCGTCTGGAAGCGCGCCAGCAGCGCGGGCTGGAAATGGTCGCGGATAACCGGGCGCAGCAGTTCCTGCAGGTCAGCTTCACTGGCGTCCGGCTGTTCGTCCAGTTTCTGCATCAACGCGTCGCTGCCGAGGTTAGAGGTCATCAGGATAACGGTGTTGCGGAAGTCAATATCCCGCCCCTCGCCGTCGCGCATAAAGCCCCGATCGAACACCTGGTAGAACAGGTTAATCACGTCGCGGTGCGCCTTCTCCACCTCGTCAAGCAGTACCACGCTGTACGGGCGTTTACGCACCGCTTCGGTCAGCACACCGCCCTGCCCGTAGCCGACGTAGCCCGGCGGCGAGCCTTTCAGCTGGCTTACGGTGTGCGCCTCCTGATACTCGGAGAGGTTGATGGTAATCAGCGATTTCTCGCCGCCGTACAGGGTATCAGCCAGCGCCAGCGCGGTTTCAGTTTTACCCGTACCGCTGGTGCCGACTAGCAGGAACACGCCCTGCGGCCCGTTCTCGGCGGTCAGGCCGGTTTTCGACGCGCGCAGGCGCTGTGCAATGGCGTTCAACGCCACCGGCTGGCCGACCACGCGCGCTTCCAGTGCCTTTTCCAGCTTCAGCAGCTCCGTCTGCTCGTCCTTCGTTAAGGAAGAGAGCGGTACGCCGGTCCAGTCGGCAATCACCCCCGCCACCGTGCGTGCGTCCACGTCCAGCGCCATCAGCGGCTCCTCCTGCTGCAGCGCATGAAGAGCGGACTGAAGTTCAAAGCGGCGCACCTGCTGAGAAGCATCCTGCCGGCAGAGAAGCAGCGTCTCCGTCAGCTCACGCTCGGCCACCCAGCTCAGCTCCAGCTGTTCGAGACGTTCATCCGCGTTGGCCAGTTCTTTCAGAATGTCATGCATGCGCGCCTCCTGAACGGTGCCCCCCAGCGCTTGATCATCCAGGATAGCGCGCTTCTCAATATTCAGGGCATCCGTGCGGGCACGCAGTTGCGTGATAGCTTCCGGCACCGTGTCCTGGCTCATGCGAACGCGCGCGCTCGCGGTGTCGAGCAGGTCCACCGCCTTGTCCGGCAGCTGGCGTCCGGTCAGGTAGCGACGGGACAGCGTGACGGCGGCGCGCACGGCTTCGTCGGTGATGTGCACACCGTGGTGCTGCGCGTAGCGAGACTTCAGGCCACGCAGCATCAGGCAGGCGGTCTCGTCGTCCGGCTCATCGACTTTCACCATCTGGAAGCGGCGCTCCAGTGCAGCGTCCTTCTCGAAGTACTGCTTGTACTCGCTCCAGGTCGTGGCGGCGATGGTGCGCAGTTCGCCGCGCGCCAGTGCGGGCTTCAGCAGGTTAGCTGCATCCGCGCCGCCTGCCTGATTGCCCGCGCCGATGATGGTGTGGGCCTCGTCGATGAACAGCAGCACCGGCTGCTCAGCCTGCTGCACCTCAGTAATGATGTTCTTCAGGCGCTGCTCAAACTCACCCTTCACGCCCGCGCCCGCCTGCAACATGCCAAGATCCAGGGTGCGCACGCTGACCGTGCTCAGGCTGGCTGGCACGTTGCCTTCCGCAATGCGCAGCGCCAGCCCCTCGACCAGCGCAGTTTTGCCCACGCCTGGTTCGCCCACCAGAATCGGGTTGTTCTTGCGGCGACGCGAGAGGATGTCCACCATCTGGCGGATTTCATTATCGCGCCCATACACCGGGTCAATCTTCCCGCCCCGCGCGTCGGCGGTAACGTCGCGGGTGAAGCGGGACAGCGCCTCAGCGGTGGTAGCAGGCGCAGCGCCCGCCAGCGCAGGTGGCTCGCCCTCCTCTGCGTTCAGGCTCCCCAGAGGTTCGTTCGGCTGCAGCGCGTCGGGTCGTTCGTCCGACTGCGCGTCCAGCAGCGGGCGCAGCGCCGTCATCTGGCGCGGGCTCAGCGTGAGGATTGGCCAGAGTGCGTCACAGCGAGTCAGCGAGTGGTTGCCAATGATGGCGGTCAGCAGGTGTACGCTTCGGATGCGCTCCTCACCGTCCACCGAGGCCGCCAGCCAGGCCTCCTTCAGCAGGTGGTGCAGGCGAGCCGAAAGATCCGGGCGGCTGCGCACCAGGCGAGGCTGACCGTCGAGAAAGTCCAGCAGCCCCTGCCAGACGCCGTCCATGTCCCACTCATAGCGCCTGGCCATCACCGTGATGTCGCCCTCACCCTGCTCCAGCAGCTTCAGCAGCCAGTGCTCGGGGAATATTTCCGCGTGCGCGCGGGTCTGGCACAGTGAGGCGGCGGCCTCCAGCGCGCGGGCGCAGAAGGGGTTAAGACGGCGCAGCAGCGCTGCAGACTGGTGATCCATTGGTATTCTCTCCGTTGCTGGCACGCTACCGCCCCTGGCCGTAAACCGAGGCCCATAAGGTCTGTAGTATCTGCACATCAGTGTGTTTTTCAGGCGTGCACCCGCGCGCAGGCGCACGCCTGAAAAAGCGGACGGCGAACCGTCCGCACGGGCTTACGCGGTGGCGCGTTCGTTCCAGGAATCGGAATGAATGATGTTGCCGTCCTTGTAGGTCCAGGTGATTTTTTCGTAGCGCAGCTCAATCATCTCCAGATGGTTGTGCTTCTCTTTGGAAGGATCTTTGATGTCGTGCATGACAGGATTCACCTTCACCACCTTCACGTTCTCAAGCCTGGTGTTGAAGTACTCGACTTCCTGTCCTGCGTCGCTGATGCGATACCATTTGAACTCCGCCGACTTCAGGGTCTGACCGGTAGTTACGGCCTTGTAGAGGTACGGACTCGACGAGTCGATTTCCTTGGTGAACAGGAACGGCGTGTGAATGCGGGTGCCGGTCAGCTTGCCGGTGTTGTTGTCGGTCGGGATGTACAGGTTATGCTCCTGTGCCACCACCTCAATGCTGCCCTCGCGGTCCTGCACGTCTACTGAACCCTTGATGTCCGCGCCGCCGTCGTCCTTCAGCCACAGATAAACTGGAATTGCCATGTTGTTACTCCTTTTCAGACTGAGAATGGCCATCATCCTGTGATGACCGGGTGTGTGCGTCCGGCACGCGGCAGGCGTCCGCCTGTGGCACCAGACTGATTTCGACCCGGCGGTTGAGCGCACGCCCCTCCGCCGACTCGTTTGTTGCAACCGGACGATCCTGACCGTAGCCCTGTACTGCGAAGCAGCTCTCGGGCACGTCGCCGGTGTCGCGCATCCAGTCGCGCACCGCTCCAGCGCGCTGTAGTGAAAGCGCCTGGTTGAGCCGGGGATTGCCGGTACTGTCGGTGTGACCGGCGACCACAATCAGCCAGCCGGGTCGGGCTTTGATGCCCACCAGTGCATTGATGAGCACTTTGTCGGACCCCGCCCTCAGCGCCGCTTTGCCCGATTCAAACAGCGACAGGCTGTCAAGCCGCACCGTCTGTGGGCCCTGCACTACCTGCTGAACCACGGGAGCAGGCGCAGGCGGGGGTGACCAGCGGTGGATGGCTGTGTTTACCGGCGCACTAAGCCGCATGCCCTGATAAAGTCCCATTCCGAACCGCAGTGGCTCACCGCTGCGCTGCCAGGCATCCAGCAGCGAGCGATCATGGATAAGCGCATCGCGTGCAAGCATTTTTGCCGCGATTGCGTCCTCCGGCAGGCTGCGCCACAGGGCAAGGTGATCGGCCACGCTGCGCACAAGGCGCTGGTTATGAATAAAGGAAGCAAGCATGGCCAGCGCCAGAAACAGGCCCAGCATCATCCCGACCCTACGCGCCGTGAGCAGCCAGCGGCTGATACCCTGTCGCTGCGGCATAACGGACAGCAGCACATCAGGCAATGGCAGTGAAGGCGGAGACGCATAGTTTTCAGGCGACAGCGTGGTCAGCCCGACGGCATGCTGCTGCCACAGGTTGCCCGGTAGCGACGGCACTGGCGTCAGGCAAACGCCGATCTGGCAGGGGCTCGCGGTGTGCGAAGCCGCGAATTGCCCCGCATACCATTGCATCAGGCTTTGCAGTCTGAGCGCGTGATGAAAATGCAGGGGATCCCGGGTGACCCACTCCGCCAGCGAAAGGCGAGCGTCATTTTCCGGATGAAACTGAAACTGCGAATGGTCTGGCGTATAGCTGAACCAGTGCGTGCGCTCATCCACTGACGAGCCCCATATCACGGCACACAATGGCGGCAACCCTTTAAGCACAACCCGGCACTCTGAAACGGCCCTCAGCCATCCACCCTGCTGCTGAACCAATACGTCAGCGGAGGTGTGCTGCCCGGGGATGATTGCCAGCATCACTGAAAGCTGAGGTAGCAGCGCCGGATACTGCTGTGCCAGCCGTTCCACCAGCGCGGGCAGTTCAGCAGGCTGGCGCACGTTCAGATACCACCCCAGCCGGGTCTCCCGGTGTTTCAGTTCACCAAACAACGGTGCCGTATCCCCGATAACCAGAATCACCGGCCCGCAATAAGTTTCCGGCGGCAGACTGGCATCAATGTCCTGTTGGTGATCAGTAGCATTACGCTGCAGACGCCACAGAAGAAAACCGGCCACCAGCAGCACCAGCACACAGAGTGCCACCGTATTCAGCGGGCTCAGTCCCCAGAAGCCCACCACCAGCAGGATTGCGAGCGCGGCTGCCAGCAGCAGCAGGCCCTGACGTGAATCGGGTCGGACCATTACTGTGCACCTGCCATGCGCGACACCATCTCTGCCAGCGTTGACTCCAGCACGAACCAGAGACCGCCAAGCAGCACGACGCCCATCGCCCAGCTCAGCCAGTAAAAGCGGCGTCCGCTGCGCAGACCTGCGGGGCGTACCACCAGCGGCGCATCTTCCGGCAGCGCAAAAGGCGGCACGCGGGCAGCCAGCGCACTCACCACGTCTTCACGACGTTCGTCATCCTGCGCACGGTAATGCCCGACGAACCCCAGCTGCAGGGTGCGGTAAAAGCAGGTCAGCACCGTAATGTCCGCTGCGGGTTCGTTCAGCACGGTGCGGATACGATCCCAGAGCGCTTCACCGCCGTTCAGTGAACCAAAGAAGCGCACCTGCAACGGATCACGGGTCCAGCGCAGCCAGCCATCGTCCTGACTCCCTCTGTTTAGCACTGCCTCATCCAGCAGCACGCAGAAGGCATAAAGCATGTGGTCACGGCTGGCCTCGCTGAACCCGGCCTCAGTCAGCGCCTCGCGGGCTGATTTCACCCAGCCCGCCGCGCGTCGGTATAGCGCGTCGCCGTTTTCAATTTGCTGTCCGCAGCGCAGCTGGCTGACCATCAGCCAGCCCTGAAAAAAAAGACGCTCTGTCAGTTTGTTGGGATTATTCATGAGCGCAGCACCGCGTAGAGTTCCAGTTTCAGCTCACCGAGCGATTCCGGCGTGTAGAAGGTACAGCCGCCGGAGGCCAGCATTGCCCGAGCCGCATCCGTTGAGAGATCCAGCGCGAAATACTGATTTTCCAGGCGTAACGGGATGGCCGCAGGAACATGTGGCAGCGGGCGGATGACCATACCGCTCAGCGCAATATTCACCACCTCAGAAACATCGTCCTGGCTGCCGGCTTTACACAACAGCGGGAAGCGTGCCTGAAGCTCGTGATTCGGCAGGGAAGAGCGAACGGACAGATAAAAGTCCGCACCTTCGCGCAGTCGTGCATCGTGGAGTTTTCCCCTCCACAGCACGCCCTGTTTTTCCAGGTCGATGGCGATAACGCGAGAAGGCAGGCTTGCCTCCAGCAGCGTATCCAGCAACGTGAAAAGCGGCGGGAAAACCTGCTCTGGCGCGTTGTGCTGATAGGCCGGGATATCGTCCGGCGCGTTCTCGAGGGAAAATGTCAGCAGACTGCCCGCAAGGCGCACCAGCTCACGATAAAGCAGTTCAGGATGCCGCGACGGTGACTGATACAACTCTGTCAGCACCGGCTCCGCGCTGTTCAGCGCATTGAGCAGCCAGAACAGAGAAACGTCGGACACGGCAAAATCCGCCATGCGTTCGTTACTCTCGCGGCGCAGTTGCATCAGACGTTGACGGCGTGCCTGCAGGCGATGAAGCAGATCACCCAGCGCCGCGACCAGCGCCGGGCTCGCAGCCAGTGACAACATGGGGGGAATAAACGTGGTGTCGCGCATCCACTGCCCCTGAGCGTTGCGCACCAGACGGGCAACCGGACAAGTCAGGTACGCCACGTTTTCCTGATGCGCCAGCCGCAGGCGCAGCGCATAACGCTGTACCGCAATCTCGGTACGCTCGTGACCGGCCAGCTCCTGCACGCGCTCCCGGGCGGCGACCCAGCGGCGCGGACGTTCGCTGTCCGCACCGTTTTCCAGATTACCGCCGTTGGCGTTGATCAGCGGCAGCGCCAGTACCACCTCTACGCTGTCCCGATCCATCACATCAGTCAGCTCACACACCGGTGGCAGTGTGTCAGCCAGATGGGTATCGACCAGTGAGCCATCCGCAAAGCGGACGGCAATGTGCGTTGCATTCAGTTTTGACAGCGCCAGCGCGCCCTCATCGAACTCCGCACACAGCACGCCCCAGGGGTGTGCCAGCGTCATGCCAGCGACAGTACCTGCCACATGCGCGTCCCACATAGCCTGCTGCTGGAACTGTTGCGGCGTCAGAAACGCGCCGTCTTCCCATAACGGACGGTAAATTTTCATTCCGGATAGCCGCCTTACGCTTTCGCTTTTGGCATCTGAGATACCAGCGACAGATTGACGTCCATGCCTTCCACCTGGAAATGCGGCACTGCGAAGAGTTTCACGCGGAAGAAGCCCGGGTTATCTTCGATATCTTCCACAATCACTTTGGCATCGCGCAGCGGATGTGAAGCCTGCAACTCATCACCCGGATCGGTCATTTCAGTCACCAATCCACGCACCCAGGTATTCAGCTCCAGTTCCAGCAAGCGGCGATCTTTGGTGGTGCCGATGTTTTCGCGCTGAATCAGCTTCAGATAATGCGCGATGCGTGATAGCAGGAAGATGTAAGGCAGGCGCGCATTGATGCGACTGTTGGCGGTAGCATCTGCGGTGTCATACAGCGCCGGTTTTTGCGCGGAGTTTGCGGAGAAGAAGCAGGCGTAATCACGGTTCTTGTAGTACGAAAGCGGGATAAAACCGAGGTTCGCAAATTCAAACTCGCGGGTTTCAGGGATCATCACTTCAGAAGGGATTTTCACCTGATTACCGGTGCCGAGGTCATAGAGGTGAATCGGCAGATCCTGCACCGCACCACCCGCCTGTGGGCCACGAATCTGCACGCACCAGCCGTTGTTGATAAAGCTTTTCACCATGTTGGCGGCGAAAGCGAAAGACGAATTGGTCCAGAGATACTTATCGTGATCTGGCCCTTTCACCTCTTCAACATAGTTAAAACTGCGCACCGGCACGGTATCTGGTCCGTACGGCAAACGGCCCAGCACACGCGGCATGGTCAGGCCGATATAGCGTGAATCATCGGTGTCGCGGAAGGATTTCCACTTGATGTATTCAGCACGATCAAAGTAATTGCCGATGTCCTTGATGGCAGCCACTTCTTCCATGGTTTCTTTGAGGAAGAATGCCGGCCCTGCAGAACCGATAAACGGCATATGGGCCGATGCAGCAACTTTCGAGATATTACGCAGCAGCGCCATATCCTGCGCAGAGGCATCGAATTCATAGGCAGAGATCACCGCGCCAATCGGTTCGCCGCCCGGCGTGTCGTACTCGGCAACGTAAGTCTGCAGGTACAGGCCGCTCTGGATAATTTCCGGTGCGTCTTCGAAGTCCTGACGCAGATCCTCTTTCGACACATCAAGCACTTCCAACTTCACGTTCTGACGGAAATCAGTTTTATCCACCAGTGATTTCAATCCACGCCACACCGATTCCACCTTCTGGAATTCGTCATGGTGCATCACCGCATCCAACTGGCGGCTGATCTGATAATCCAGCTCGGCAATGTGGTGATCCAGCAGGTTTTTATCCAGTTTTTCGACTTTCTCACCGCTGATTTTTAAGCGATTAAGAAACACCTGCATCGCCGCCGTGACGCGCTCGTCAGCAGTGGCGTCTGACATCGCCTGATTGTCTTGCCAGACATTCAGATCGCTCAGTGAGGTGACCGGATGGAGATTAATCTTATCGAACAGCGAGGCGTACACCCCTTCCGCTGCAGGGTTTTCAAGCACGGTGGTACCACCGGAAGACAGGGTTTCATTCTGAACTGACATCAGCATCGTCTCTCATTTAGTCCGTTAAAAGGGGTTCAGCCGTTATCGCTGGCAAGCGCAGAAAGTTCCGCACGCAGTTCGTCACTCAGTGCCGGGTCTTTCAGGATGATCTCCAGCTCTTTGCGAAAAGTGACGTTATCAAGCAGATTGGATTTGAGATCGCGCAGCAGATTACGCATCGCGAGCATCGCTTTGAGTTGCGGGATCTGACGAGCGACCTGTTCAGGTTCGAAGTCTTTGATGTTGCTGAAGGTCAGATTGATGGCCTGTTCACTGCCATCCGCTGACAAGGTATCCGGCACGGTGAGTCGGACTGATGGTGAGAAGTCAGCGAGTACGCTGTCGAAATTGTTTTTATTGACGTTGACCTTTTCGCGTTCGCTCAGCACGCGATCTTCCTGGCCATTACTGAAATCGCCGGTCACCAGCAGTTTGAGCGGCAGCTCCATTTTGCGTGCAGCGCCGCCGGTGTGAACGTCGAGTTTGATGTTAACGCGCGCTTTGGGTATTTCTTTTTGATAAGAATTGCTCATACAACCTCCTGTTAAATAAGCGCGGAAAGCACGCTTTAAGCACACTTTCCTTGTGTGATTCTGCGCGAATATATCTTAGGCTCAATGCGGATAGCAACAGGGCAAGATGATCTTTGTGATCTGATTTATATAGGAAATTTCTTGCTTTTTATTGTAAGTCGTTGAAGTTGAGCGTGGTTAAGGCCCAGGAAGGGTCTGAAAATTTATGGTGTATACACTATTTTATTAACTGAAATCGTTAAGATAAATCGCAAGAAATATCCTAAAAATTAATGTATTTCAGAGTGGGATTGTTAACCAACAAAATTACTTATTGGCGGGTTTGGCTATGAAAAAACCCGCCGAAGCGGGTTTGAAAGGAGGTTAACTATTACGCTGCAAGTGACTACTCACAAATGCGCGACACCGGTCTGAGAGCGGATCAGTAAACACCTGCTGTGGCGGCCCCGACTCTTCGATTTTGCCCTGATGCAGAAACACCGCTTTGTTGGAGACATCACGCGCGAAGCCCATTTCGTGGGTGACGATGATCATCGTGCGTCCCTCTTCAGCCAGGCTGCGGATCACCCGTAACACTTCGCCCACCAGTTCAGGGTCGAGAGCGGAGGTGGGCTCATCGAAAAGAAGCGCTTTGGGCTGCTGTGCCAACGCACGCGCTATCGCCACACGCTGCTGCTGCCCACCCGACAGCTGCGATGGCCACGCGTTGCGCTTTTCATACAGCCCGACTTTATGCAACAGAGCTTCGGCTTCTTCAATCACCTCTTTTTGACTGCGTTTCTGCACATGTACCGGCGCTTCAATAATGTTCTGCAGCACCGTTTTGTGCGGCCACAGATTGAAACTCTGGAAGACAAAACCCAATTGCATGCGCATCAGTTTGATACGACGCTGCTGCTCACGGCTGAGTTTCTCGTGGGGATTGTCAATGGTGACCACCTCATCCCCGACCGCGATTTCTCCGCCTTGCGGCACTTCAAGAAACGGAATACAGCGCAATAGCGTACTTTTTCCGGAACCACTGGCGCCAATCAGTGATATCACGTCGCCATCCTGCGCCGTCAGGCTGATGTCATGAAGCACCTCATGCCCGCTATAACTTTTTCTGAGATGACTCAGGGCGATAGTGGGTTTACTCATTGACGTGCTCCAACATGATAAGGTGACAAACGGCGCTCCAGCAGCGCCACCGCTTTACTGACCAGCACAGTCAGCAGCAGATAAATGATCGCCGCACTGATAAACACCTCCAGCGCGCGGAACGTCTCTGACACAATCGAGTCCGCGATACCGGTCATTTCCATCAGGCTGATGGTGCTGACCAGGGATGTGGATTTGATCATAGAGATAATTTCATTGCTGTAAGCAGGCAACGCCTGACGCACGGCGAGCGGCAAGGTGATGCGGCGCAGCGTCGTGAAGCGCGACATACCGCTGACTTTGGCTGCCTCAAGCGACTGCACGCTAACGGCATTAAGACCACCACGAAGAATCTCCGAGGTGTAAGCCGCATCGTTAAGCACCAGCGCAATCAACCCGCACCAGTAGGGATCGCGCAACAGCGGCCACAGCACGCTCTCGCGCACTGCCGGTAAACTCCCCAATCCGTAATAGATCATAAAAATCTGGATTAACAAGGGTGTGCCGCGGAACAGCCAAACGTAAAAGCGGGCAAAGACGCTACCATAGCGATTCTGGCGCAACAGGTTGAGCAATAACGCTAAAATCCCCCCACCCAGCAGTGACAAAACGGCCAGATTAAGGGTCAGTGGTAAACCGCGCAGCAACGCGGCCAGCGTATGCTGTAAAAAGGTGAAATCCATCGTGGCTCCTTACAACCGCGCGCGTTGTTGCCCGCGCATGGCCACTTTTTCCACATAGCGGAAAACAAAATCGGAACAGGTGGTGATGATCAGGTAGATCACCGCGCCAACGCTGTAAAAGAAAAACGGCATTTGCGTGGAATTGGATGCAGTGGAAATCTGGTTCATGGTTTCCACTAAGCCGGTGACGGAAACTAGTGCAGACTCTTTGATCACTGATTGCCATTGATTCCCCATGCCTGGCAGCGCGGTGCGAAGCGCCTGCGGCACGATCATACGGCGAAACAGCATCAGTCGTCCCATACCCGTCACCGTAGCCGCTTCCAGCGTGCCTTTCGGGATGGCGTAAAATGCGCCACGAAACACACCACTCTGGTAAGCGCCAGAGATCAATCCGATGGCGATAGCCCCGGCGACAAAACCGTTAACATCAAACGGCCCCTGCATGCCTAATGTTTCCCCGACGAAGGAGACCACCTGGCGTCCGCCAAAGTAAAACAAATAGATCACCAGCAGCTCAGGGACGCCGCGAAACAGCGTGATATAGCCATTAGCGAGGCGCTGTTGCCAGCGCGCACCACCAATTTGCATCCAACAGAGTAGGCTGCCGAGCACTGCGCCCAGCAGCCATGCACACAAAGAAACGGTGACGGTCACCGTGGCGGCGTCAAGCAAGACGCCGCCCCAGCCTTCGTCACCAAAACCTAACAATTGCCAGTCAATAGTCATAAGCGCTTAGCATTACTCCGCAGGCGCGACGTTCTCGCCGAACCATTTTTCTGATAGCTGTTTCAGCGTGCCATCTTTGATCATTGAAACTAAAGCCGTATCCAGCGCCGCTTTGAGCTCCGGGTTGTTCTTCTGAATGGCAATCGCTGAACCCTGCCCTAACACGCCGCCGGAGAAGCCGTAACCGGTGCTGTTCACAGTATCGGTGTGTTTTTTCACATAGGCATTCAGGTTGGTGCGTGACGCCATTACCGCATCAACGCGACCGTTAAGCAGGTCAGCAAAAGTTTCCGGGCCAGCCTGATAGGTGCGGATGGTGGCAACGTCAGCCAGATATTTGTTGAGGAAATCAGCCTGAATAGTCGCGACCTGCACGGCGATGGTTTTACCTTTGAATTTCGCTTTCAGCGCATCGATGGCTTTCGTCATGCCCGCCTCATCACCCGCCTGAACGACTTCACCGTTACCCGGCAAAGTATCTACCGCGCTACCTTTCAGGGTCACAAAACCAGACACGCTCACGGTGTACTGATGGGTGAAATCCACCACTTCTTCACGTTTAGGTGTCACGGTAACCGCATCAATGACAGCATCATATTTGCCATCGACCAGGCCCGGGATCATGCCAGACCATTTCTGCGCCACGATTTCATATTTGAAGCCTGCACGTTTCGCCAGTTCCGCCACCATATCGGGCTCATAGCCAACAATCTTGCCGCTCGGCGTAGACTGGTTGAACGGAGGATAAGCCGCTTCGGTTGCGAATTTCAGTGTGCCAAAATCTTTTGCCTGCACCAGTGCAGAAGTTGCCAGCAGCAACAGGCCAGCGGAAGCGGTAAACAGCCCTTTACGCATCATCATAAAACCTCTGAGTTCATTATTTTAGGAGAGTAAATCGACGGCTAAACGGGCTAATGCCTGAGTGCCTGCATGAATGCTGCGTTCGTCGGGTTGATAATCCGAATTATGCAGATGATCGTCGCGTCCCGGCGCACCGGATCCAATATGAATCTGGCAACCTGGCGCCCGCTCGGTAAACAGGGAGAAGTCCTCCGCGCCAAAACTGGCACTTGGTTTCGCCACAATCGGCTTACCAAACTGGTGCGACAAAATGGGTTCGAGCACATCGATCAGCGCATCATCATTCATTAACGGGGGCACGCCGCGCTGATAGTTGACATCAATGCGTGTATTCAGCGAAAGCGCCACGCCGGCACAGATACGCTTAAAAGCGTGCTCAATGTGCGCGCGTGACTCAGGTGATTTCGCCCGCACGGTGCCCTGAATCAGGCAGCTATCGGAAATGATGTTGTGCGTCGAGCCACCATGAATATGGCCAATGGTTAACACCGCAGAATGCGCCGGATCGAGTTCACGTGAAATGATGGTTTGCAGTTGGCTGATAAGGTTCGCCGCCGCAATAATCGGGTCGATTCCCATATGTGGGCGCGCAGCATGAGTGGATTTGCCGTGGACGACGACATCAAATTCGTCGCTGGAAGCCGTACTGGCACCGCGCGTCAGCGCAATTTCACCTGCCGCCAGCTCGGGCTTATTATGCAAAGTGATCGCCAGATCCACGCCCTCTGCCACGCCATCAGCAATCATCGCCTCGGCGCCACTCTCTGGCGTCTCTTCTGCTGGCTGGAAGATCAGCCGCGCCGTGCCTTTTAACTGGCTGCGATATTGCGCAACAATCGCCGCCACACCCAGCAGTGTCGCCGTGTGGATATCGTGGCCGCAGGCATGCATTTTACCGGGATAGGTGCTGCTAAACGGTAAACCGGTCTGTTCCTGAATCGGCAGCGCGTCCATATCGGCGCGGATCAGAATGGTTTTGCCGGGCTGTTCGCCCACAATATCCACCACCACGCCGGTTTTGCCGACGCCCGTTTGTGGTGACAGGCCAAGGCGCAACAGTTCTTGCTCGACGATATGCGCGGTACGAATTGTGTCAAATCCGAGTTCGGGGTGCGCGTGAATATCACGGCGGATGGCAATCAGGTGCGCTTCCATGCTTTCGCTTTTGGCGCTGATGTCCCTGGCTAAAACATCTTTAAGGTCGGTCATAATTGCATTGATCTTTTCAGGCTGACGCCTGGCCTTTATGGCATTTTTATGATGATTGACCTCGTATTTATTCACAGCCATAGCAGGATTGCAACGCGCATTGCTAATGGTTACTTGCTGAAATATCGTGATATTTTGCTAATCCACTGCGTTTGCAGGATAAAAGCCCGGGTTTGCATCTTCAGTCAGTTATAACATTCATAATCCACATGAGATCATCAGAATTACTGATTTTGTGATTGAACAAAAACGGAGCATTTTTTCGGCCACATACAGCTACTTTATTTGCTCAAGCAACCACGCACGCACGGCCTGTACGCTCGTGTGTTCACGTGGACGATGGGGAGAGACCAGATACCAGCCCGCGTCAACGTTCATTTGCTGAGGAAACGCGGGCACCAGACGACCGCGAGCAAGATCGTTTTCGACAAAATGCGGACTGGTGAGGGCAATGCCCTGCCCGCTGACCACCGCCTCTAAGGCCAGTGCAGTCTGGTTAAAACGCAAATGATGCTGATGATGTAGCGTACTTTTTGGGAAGACAAAAGCGAGAAAGGCAGGCCAAAGATGGTGCCCGTCATGCAGCAAAGCATAGCGCTCAAAGCTATCCCGATCCTGCGGATCGCCCAACCCAGCCAATAAATCCGGACTCACCACTGCCAATACGCTTTGACTGAACAGCAGCGTGGCATCCAGCCCTGCCCCAAACGGAGGACGTCCATAACGCACCGCCAGATCAACCCCTTCGTGATGAAACTGCACTAATCTTTCTGAGGCCAGTACACGAAGGTCAATATCCGGCCACGCGGTGGTAAAGGCCGGTAAGCGAGGCAGCATCCAGCGGCTGGCAAAAGTCGGCGTGACACTCAAGGTCAGATGATCCGGTTCGGGTCGCAAAGCACGTGTGGCCTCATCGATCAACTCAAACGCCTGACGGACACTCACCGCATAACCTGCACCCGCTGCGGTTAACGCCAAAGTCCGTGGCAGCCGTTCGAACAGCTTCAGCCCCAGGCTGCTCTCCAGCCCACGAATTTGCTGTGCCACCGCGCCCTGAGTGACGCCAAGCTCTTCAGCAGCGAGGCGAAAATTGAGATGACGCGTCACCGCTTCGAATACTTTCAACGCATTAAGCGGCGGTAGCGTGGGAAACCCCTGACCCATCCTGTAGTTTTCCTATCGTCAATTGCGAATCAGACTGACTCTCTGCAACCGAATTTAGCCCCTATACTGCAATAAATCGACTTCTAATCTTAAAAAGGATACGAATCATGACAGTAGAAAAAGTCGCAGTGATTGTGGCAGGCGGAAGCGGCATGGGTGCCGCAGCAGCAGAAAAACTGGCAGCGGATGGGTATAAGGTTGCGATCCTTTCCTCCTCTGGCAAAGGGGAAGCGCTGGCTGACCGTTTAGGCGGATTAGGTATCACCGGATCCAACCAGTCAGTGGATGACTTACAAAAACTGGTTGAGGCGACGATGGCGCGGTGGGGTCGCATTGATGTGCTGGTCAATAGCGCCGGACATGGGCCACGTGCGCCGATACTGGAACTGAGTGATGATGACTGGCAGCGCGGCATGGAGACTTATTTCCTGAACGTGGTGCGCGCAGCACGTCTGGTGACGCCTGTCATGCAGAAACAGGGCGGCGGCAGCATTATCAACATCTCATCCGCCTGGACGTTCGAACCCACAGACATGTTCCCAACTTCAGCGGTTTTCCGCGCCGGACTCGCCTCATTCACTAAAATTTTCGCTGACGCTTACGCAGCGGATAACATTCGCATCAACAACGTGTTACCGGGCTGGATCGACAGTCTGCCGAAAAGTGATGAGCGTCGTGATAGTGTGCCACTTAAACGCTATGGCACGGCAGAAGAAGTCGCCGCCACCATCGCGTTCCTCGCCTCACCCGGCGCGGCCTACATCACCGCTCAGAACATTCGTGTTGATGGAGGCGTCACCCACAGCGTGTAAAACCGTTGTCCCCAGCCGCGTGAAGTCCCAATCTTCGCGGCTGGAGGCCCCTGTCCCACTTTCCTCCCTCGCACAAACAAGACTGGTCTCGTCGATCATTGTGTAAGAAATAGTCAGAATGTTCCTATCCGCTGCCAGACATTTCTGAACGCAGCCACTCCATATCCGATTAAACATTCTGACCCGAGGTTTCTATGCAAACGATTTTTCGTGCACGCATCCATGCGCTTTTCAATCCTGAACGCCATCAGATCTGGCAATGGATGCTGACAGGCTGTGCCCTGTTTTGGATTGTGGCGGTGATTGCCGTGATGGGCATACGTTAAGTTAATGTGCCTGTAGTCGCCCGGTTAATTGCTCAGGCGGCAGCAGTTCAAATGCCCTTTTCATCACCCTCGCTTCTTCTGCCGGGCTGCGACCAAACAGACGTTTGAACTCGCGATTAAACTGGGAATCACTCTCATATCCCACTCGCGCCGCGGCACCGGCGGCGGTCAAATTATCGCGAATCATCATCAAACGAGCCTGATGCAAACGTAGCGATTTAAGGTATTGAATCGGAGACGTTTGCGTCACCGTTTTAAAATGCAGATGGAAACGCGGCACGCTCATCCCCGCTTCGTTCGCCAGGTGAGGTACATCCAATGGCTGCTGCCAGTCAGCATGAATACGCTGCAGTGCACGGGCAATGCGGCCAAAATGGCCCTGATAGGTCAGCGCCGCGCGCACCGCACCGCCTTGTTCGCCCATCAATATACGAAAGCAGATCTCCTCTACGCGCGCGGGTCCCAGCACTTTAGCCTCCAGTGGATCACTGAGCGCCTCCAGTAATCGCAACGTGCTTTCTGCCAGCACATCATTAATCGGCGTAGAGATAATCCCTGCTGGTGGTACCGTGACCGCCGTATCAGCTTCGGCAAGTTGTGCCACTAACCGCGCGATCATCGTAGCATCCAGACGGATTGCTATCCCCAGCAGTGGCTCTTCAGAAGTTGCCTCAGTTTCGGCGGAAAAGGGCAACGGCACTGACAGCACCAGATAATGCTGTGCGTCATAGCGATACATTTTATCGGCGAGAAAGGCGCGTTTCGATCCCTGGCAAATAATGATGATGCTGGGCTCATACAGCACCGGCGTGCGCGCCCACTGTTGGTCCGCACGCATAAAGCGCACGCTCTCCAGCAAGGATTCGGTATAGCCTTCCTGGCGGGCCAGCTGACGTAACAGGTGGCAGGTTTGCTGTTTTACCGTGTACGGCATAGATAGCGTTCCAGAGAGAGGTTCAGGCAAAGCATAGCCATTTCATTCAGTGATGCACAATGGCGGCGAGAGAATCAGGCAAACATTCGCCACAATCCGGTCTGTTGCGCCCGGCTGACTTTTTCAACAATAGCCTCGTCAATTACACGAGGAACTCGTCATGAACTTCAGCAAAAAAGTTATTCTGTTATCCGGTGCCAGCAGCGGGATTGGTGAAGGCATTGCCCGTCATCTGGCCCATCAGGGGCACAAACTGGTGCTGGGTGCGCGCCGTACCGATCGCCTGGCAAGCTTGTGCGATGAATTACACCGTGAAGGTGCCAGCGTGGATTATCTCGCAACAGATGTCACACAGCGCAGTGATACGCAAAAGCTGGCGGATTTCGCGCTGGAGAAATACGGACGCATTGATGTGATGATCAACAACGCTGGCGTTATGCCACTCTCGCCGATGAGTTCAATGAAAGTTGAGGAGTGGGATTTGATGCTGGACGTCAACGTTCGCGGCGTGTTGTACGGGATCGCTGCGGTGCTGCCCACCATGCAGGCACAGCGCATGGGGCATATTATTAATATCGCTTCTATAGGAGCGCTAACGGTTTCCCCCACCGCCGCCGTTTACTGCGCCACCAAATATGCGGTTCGCGCCATTTCCGATGGTTTGCGCCAGGAATCGCGTGAGCTGCGCGTCACGGTAATCAACCCCGGCGTGGTGGAATCTGAACTGGCAGACAGCATCAGCGATAGCGTGGCGCGCGAGGCGATGAAAAGCTATCGACAGATTGCACTCAAGCCCGAGGCTATCGCCAGGGCGGTAAGCTGGGCCATCGATCAGCCTGGCGAAGTCGACGTTAACGAAATCACCGTGCGCCCTACTGCCAGTGGGCATTGAGGGAAAATATCCCTGGCGATTTCAGGCTGAAATTCGCAGAAATCGCTGTGGTGTTTCACCCATCAAACGGCGGAACATCGAGATAAAGGCGCTGGGGCTTTGGTAGCCAAGTTGGTTGGCGGTGCGCAAAACCGTCTGCCCTTGCGCCAATTGCACCAGTGCCTCTGAGAGACGTAACTGCTGGCGCCATTGGGTAAAGGTGATACCGGTTTGCTCGCGGAACAGGCGGGCCAGCGTACGCGAACTGGCACCCACGCGCTGGCCCCACTCTTCCAGCGTATCGCCGCTGGCCGGGGTCGCCAGTAGCTGCTGGCAAATGTTGAGTAAACGGCGGTCGCTGGGCAACGGCAGATTACACACCGGACCATCCGAGGCACGGCGGATCTCATCCAGTAACAGCGGTGAAATCAGATCTACACGCGCGAGGTCGGGCTGCGGTTGCAACTCGATCTCCACCAGCGTTTGCATCAACACCTGTAATAGCGGCGAGATCAACATGCTACGCGCCTGCGGCCAAAACGCCCGCGCCAGTTTGGGATCGAGATACAAACTGGCACTGCGGATATCGCTCAGCGCGGTCAACGCGTGCGGTACACTGCCCGGCAGCCAAAGCGCACGACCGGGTGTCAATGTCCAGGAAGCGGTTTGCGTCTGCACGCGCATCACACCCTGCAAACAGAGCACCAGTTGCGCCACTTCATGCGCGTGCCAGCGCTCTTCACGACCAGCCTGATAATGCATTTCGCGCGTGGCGAGTAATGGCAGTGCTGGCGTCATTTCCGCCGCAAGTGGTTTCTGCAACACCCTTTCACCCAATCCCGTTAAATTGCCGATTGATGTCTGCTCTGCGTTATTTGCAATTGAGAAGGTGCAAACCCGCCAGCAGGACGCTATCAAATAAGATAGTAATGATTATCATTTGTATCACTATTTGGGGCCATTGGAACATATCGGGGAAAATAAATGCCGGGTCATTGCACCTTTAAGCGCAAGCCACTGAGCGTATTGCTGCTGATGCTAATCAGCAGCACATCAGGTTGGGCTGCTGATAATAATAACAATTCGAACGCCACACTCACCGTGACAGCCAACAGTGTCGATAGCGATAGCGCAGATGCCGACAGCTGGAATCAGGTGGCGAAGAAAGCAGATTCTGTCACAAAAAGCACGCGGCCGATTATCGAAACGCCACAAAGCATCTCGGTGATCACCCAGGCGCAAATGGCTTCGCAGGCGGCATTGAATGTGCCACAAGCACTGCGTTACAACGCGGGAATTGGTGCCGAAGGCGGCGGTGCAGATTATCGTTTTGACGACATCTATATCCGTGGTTTTGCCGCTGATGAATACCTGGATGGCCTGCGCCTGCCAACGGTGACTTACTGGTCACGTCCGAATTACGACACTTTCCTGCTGGATCGCGTTGAGGTGGTCAAAGGCCCGAGTTCAGTGACATTCGGCCAGGCGAGTCCCGGCGGCGTGATTAACCTGATGAGTAAGCGCCCGACCGCGGAGCCTATTCACCAGATTTTTGTCAGCACCGGCAGTCATAATCTGTTCGAAACCGGACTCGATCTCTCCGGCGCACTGGATAACGATGAACACTGGCTGGGCCGCATCACCGGGACCTGGTCGCGTAATGACACGCAAGTCGATTACACCAAATACAAGCATTACGATATCGCGCCCGCGTTGACCTGGCAGCCGAATGACGACACGCGCCTGACGTTACTCAGTCAGTTCCGCAAAGACCCTTACACCGGTTTCTACAACCAGCTGCCGCTGGAAGGAAGCCTGGTCAAGCTGGCGCAGGGCAATTTCTCTGACAAATTCTACGGCGGTCAGCCCGGCTTCGACTATTACCGTCGTGAGCAGGCCAGCATCGGCTATGACTTTATGCACAAGTTTGATGACGTCTGGAGCGTGCATCAAAACCTGCGCTATCTGCATACCAGCAGCGATTATCAGATGGTCTACCCCACCGCGACCATCACCGATGGGTCAGCCACGGTGAGTCGCGACAGTATGCGGGTGATCGAATCATTTAACGCCTTTGATGTGGACACCAACCTGCAAGGCAATCTCGATACCGGCGCCATCAATCACGCGCTGACGTTGGGTGTCGATTTTGTGCATGACGATTTGCGGCAGAACAGCGGTTACGGCAGCGCGTCAGATATCAGCTATCTCAATCCGGACTACAGCACGCCAGTAGAATCGCCATCGATCGATTATCACAGTCGATCTTTCATGACCCAGCAAGGTATCTATTTGCAGGACAGCATGAAGTGGAACAACTGGGTGCTAAATCTGGGTGGCCGTTATGACAAAGCGCAAACGCGAAGCCAGAACTGGGTCAGTGGCACGCGCACTGAGCTGAATGATTACGCCACCACCGGCCGCGCAGGTTTGCTGTATCACTTTGATAACGGCATTGCGCCTTATATCAGCTACGGTACGTCGTTCCAGCCGCAGGCGGGTACCTCCTTTGGCGGCGATCCGTTTAAACCGACCAAAGGCAAACAGTCGGAAGTCGGGATTAAGTATCAGCCAAACGGCTTTAATGCGCTGTTCAGTGCGGCCCTGTATGACCTGCGCCAAACCAACGTGTTGACCGCCGATCCGAATCACGCCAACTACACAGTACAGACCGGCGAAATCCGTTCACAGGGATTAGAACTGGAAGCGAAAGCCAATATCACATCTCGCTGGCTGGTGAATGCCTCTTATGCACTGACCAACCCGAAAGTGTTGTCAGCCAATGATGATACGCAAGGTAAGCAACCGGTATCGATTGCCCGCCAGACTGCTGCGCTCTGGACCGAATATGCTCTGCCGGGTGTATTGGATGGCCTGACGATTGGCGGCGGCGGTCGATACGTGGGCACCAGCTATGCCACCAGCGACAACAGCCTGAAAGTGCCGGCTGCGATGATCTACGACGCGATGATGCGCTATCGCTGGCAGGATTGGCAGCTTGGTCTGAATCTGCAAAACCTGACCGATAAACAGTACCTCAGCAACTGTAACGATCTTGGTTGTCACTTTGGCTTACGCCGTCAACTGATCGCCACGGTGAGTTATCAGTGGTAATCCGACGTCGAACACTGATTAAGGGCGCGCTGGCAGGCGCGGCCCTTTTTTCGTTTCCGCTGCAGGCAAAAACGACGCCGCGCTGGGTGATCCTCGATTGGGGGATCACCGAAATGGCTCTGCTGTTGGGCATCACGCCGGTTGGCGTTGCCGCCCCCGACTGGTATCGCCGCCTGTTTAGCCAGCCTCCGCTTCCCGAGCAGGTCGCCGATGTGGGTTTGTTATTTCAACCCAATTACGAAACCTTGTTTGAATTGCGGCCTGACGCGTTACTGGTCACGCCAGCACACCGTATGGCTGAAGCACAACTATCCCGCATTGCCCCGTTATCCTACTTTTCGACAAGTGGCCCCCGTCCGTGGCAACAGGCGCAGCAGAATCTGCATGCGCTGGCACAGCTGGCCGGTCTCCGCACACGCGCTGACCAAGTCATGGCAGGCTTACTGCAACGCCTCGAGAGTGCGCGACAGCAAGCCGTTCGCTTCAAAGACAAACCCATCTATTTACTGCATCCACTGGATACCCTGCATGTGCTGGCTTTGGGCGCGGGAAGTCTGTTTACTGACATGCTGGGTTTACTTGACCTGCACCACCACACGCCGTTTGCGGTGGGCGCTCAGGGCTATGCCACGCTGGAACTGGAACAACTCACGCAGTTGCCGCCCGGCTGGCTGGCGCTGCTGCCTTCCTGGCCGGAAATTGATCTCAACCCCGTATTGCAATCTCCGTTGTGGCATACCCTCACGCGATCGGATGGGCATCGGTTGCTGGAGTTACCGGATGGACTTTCAACGGAAGGAGGCGTGCTCACCGCCGTGCGTTTCGCCGAAGCGCTGGTCAAGGCGTTAAACGAGGCAAATCCATGAATCGCCATCCCGCCTCACTGACGCTTTTACTGTTTGCAGTTGCGCTGATGCTATGTCTTGAGCAGCTGGCGCACCAATTGCCGTGGCACGATGCCTGGCAAGCGCTGCACCACACCGCAATGCCCACGCTGGCACAACAGGTCTTCACGCTGATGTGGTTACCTCGTCAGGGCATGGCGATTTTATGTGGTCTGGCGTTGGGCTTTACCGGCGTGGTAATGCAGCAGGCGCTGCGCAATCCGTTAGCCGAACCAATGACGCTGGGCATTTCTTCCGGCGCAACCTTAGCGCTTTCCCTCACCACCTTGATGGCACCTGCATGGCTGCTGCTGGGGCGAGAATGGATTGCGCTCAGTGGAGCGATCGTCGCCTTTGCGCTGGTCTTTCTGCTTAGTGTACGTCAGGGGTTTACCCCGCTGGCGTTAACGCTCGCGGGTATGCTGGTGAACCTGTATTGCGGTGCCGCCAATCTGCTGTTGTCGATCATTTACGATCGTTCGCTGTCCGCCGTGTTTATCTGGGGTGGCGGCTCTCTCGCGCAAGAGAATGCACACGCATTGGGATGGCTATTGCCGCGCGTACTGATCGCTGCCATTCCCGTGCTGCTGATTTTGCGCCCTTTACGCCTGCTGGCGCTGGATGAGCGGGTTACCCACTCAATCGGTTTGCCTGCAGGATGGGTGCGAGGGATTGCGATAATGTCTGCGTTGCTGATGAGCAGCCTGGTGATCAGTGTGGTGGGCGTCATCGGTTTTATCGCGCTTGCTGCGCCACACCTGGCGGCACTGGCGGGCGCGAAAAGCCTGCGCCAGAAGCTTCTCTGGTCACCGCTGCTGGCCGCTGGTTTACTGTGGCTCACCGATCAGTGGGTCAATCGCCTCAATGGTATTGATGGCTTGCTGCTCCCCACCGGGATGATGACTGCGCTGGCAGGCGCACCGCTGTTACTGTGGTTTTTGCCGCGCCTGCGCCATCTTTTTCAGCCCGATGTGAACGAGCCTCAACCTGCTCCCTTCCCGGCGCAACGCTTTACACGCCTGCCGGTACTTGCTCTCTTTGTGGTGATGCTGATTGTCGCGCTGGCCTTTGCTCATGGGGTCAACGGCTGGCGCTGGAACTCCTTTGCTGAGATTCAGGTGATGTTGCCATTTCGTCTGCCACGCTTACTGGCCGCCATCGCCGCTGGTGTGCTGCTGGCAACTGCGGGCGTTATTTTGCAACGCATCAGCCGCAATCCGATGGCAAGCCCAGAGTTGCTCGGCATCGGTGCCGGTGCCTCATTGGGTATTACGGTGCAACTGTTACTTTGGCCGATGGCAGGCATGCCGGTGATGATTGCCAGTAGTGCGGCAGGTGCGCTGATCACACTGGCGATAACGTTGTGGCAGGCGCGCCACTATGCCCTCAATCCACAACGCATGTTGCTGAGCGGGCTGGCCATTACTGCACTGTTCCAGTCCGTTGCCGCCATTGTTATCAGCAACAACGGTATGGCCGCCGCGATGCTGCGCCAGTTGATGACCGGATCCACCTATTACGTCAGCACACCCATCGCCGTGATAGCTTTCACCCTGGCCCTGTTACTGCTGGCACTCACTCCCCTGCTGCGGCGAGCGATGCTGCTTTTGCCACTGCAGGGAATTCCCTCCTCGCTTGGGCTGAACGTGACTCAATCCCGGCTTTTGCTGATGCTGCTGGCTGCGGCGATGACCGGCGTTGCCACCTTAATTGTTGGGCCGCTGTCATTTATCGGCTTACTTGGCCCGCAACTGGCCCGCCAGCTGGGCGCGCGTAAACCCATGGAACAGATGCTGTTTGCCGCCGTGATCGCCGCCATTTTAATGATGCTGGCTGATTGGGCCGGCAGCAACCTGCTGTACCCACGGCAAATTCCTGCGGGCCTGATGGCAACCCTGATGGGCGGACCATGGCTGGCATTGCTGCTGTGGCGGCCGTTGGATAGTACAAACTCATAGGAGATGAGGTGTCGATTTATTTGATGTTACTGCGCACCACCGGTGTGCTGTTTTTCGTCGCACTGGCCTGCAGCGTGATCGGTGGCTTGAGCAACGCGGCGCTGCTGGCACTCATCAATCAGGGATTGAGCGCCACGGAGGCACAGCGCTGGCAACTGGCGTGGCAGTTCGCCCTGCTGGCGCTGCTGATGCTGGGCACGCGCACTCTGAGTCAGTCCCTGTTTATGGCAATGGGCCAGCGCTGCAAAGCCGAGTTGCGCCGCAAGCTGGTCCAGCAGGTAGCGGATGCCGGTTATGCCGATCTTGAACAGCACGGCATGCCGCGTGCCCTCAGCGTTTTGACGCAGGACCTCGACCAGGTGGTGGTGTTCTTTATTGCCTTGCCGGGTTTCGTGATGTCGCTGGCGGTGATCATCGGCTGCATGGGCTATCTCGGTTATCTGTCGCTGACCGTGATGATGATTGCGCTTATCACAGTGTTAATAGGCTCACTCGGCTACAGTGGAGTGCATCGGCGCGCCTTAAAACTGATGCGCCAGTCACGTCAGCGTGAAGAGACGCTCACTGGTGAAGTGAGCGCGCTGTTCAGCGGTGCGAAAGAACTGCGCTTACACGCCCCGCGCAAACAGGCGTTTCTGCATAACAAACTTTTCAATACCATCGAGCAGGTGCGCGTGGAACGTACGCGCGGTTACGTGCTGTATGCTCTGGCCAACATTTGGGCCAGCGTCTTCTTTTTTGCCTTTATCGGCGTGGTGATGTTTTTACTCGCCAACATGCTGGATCTGCACGGCGCGGTGATGTCTGGTTTCGCGATGGTGTTTCTTTATATGATCGTGCCGATTGAGACAGCGCTCGCCGCCCTGCCCGGCCTGACACTCACGCAGGTTGCACTCAAACGCATTCAAGCCATGCAGCAGCAGCTGCCACCTGAGCAAACAACCTTTGGTGCACCGCCGCTCAGTTTCCATCAGCTGGCACTGCGCGACATCACCTATCAGCATGAGGCATTTCAGCTCGGCCCACTCTCATTGCAGTTTCGTCCCGGTGAGTTGGTGTATCTGACGGGCGGCAACGGCAGCGGTAAAACCACGCTGGCACGACTGCTTACCGGCTTATATCAGGCGGATAGCGGCCAACTGCTGCTGGACGGTGAAGTGATCAATGAGAGCAACCGCGCCGGTTATCGTCAGCTGTTTTCTGCCGTGTTTAATGATTTTCATCTGTTTGAGGATTTGCAAGGCATCGACAGCACACGCTGGAATGACGAAGCGCACGCCCTGCTGGATGCCCTGCAATTAACCCGAAAAGTCATGCTGGTGGAGGGCACTTTCTCGACGCTGGCGCTCTCCACCGGACAGCGTAAGCGCCTGGCGCTGCTGGTGGCCTGGCTGGAAGACCGCCCGTTTTATCTGTTTGACGAATGGGCAGCCGATCAGGATCCGGCGTTTCGCGAGGTGTTTTACCACCAACTGCTCCCCGCGCTGAAAGCACGGGGGAAAACCGTTCTGGTGATCACCCATGACGATCGCTATTTCCACCTCGCCGATCGCTGTTTGAAGCTGGAGCTGGGCCAGTTAGTTAGCGCTTGAGCCGGGCATGCGAGCAAAGACTTCCCACGGGCCAGTGAGATCGAGTTGAGTGAGATGAGGGAACAGCAGCAGACCAATATTGAACGGCGAAGAGGCGGCCATGATAGGCTCCGATAAGGGGTCAGAGCGTTATCATGGCCTTGATACGAAAAGGAATGCAACGGGTTAGTTCATCAGCGGTTTTGCCACCGGCGCTTTCACACCATCAGCCAGCGCGAACAAAGCTTCGACACGGGCTTTCTCTTTGTCGTCAACCGGGATTAGCAAACCACACACCACAAACACCGCCACGTTACCCGCCAGGCCAACGATGCCGCTGGTCAGCGAGCCAAGCGCCGGGATGTCATCCGGGAAGAACACGGTGAGCACGATAGCGATAATAATCCCGGTCATCATGCCCAGTAGCGCACCCTGTTTGTTACCAAAGCGACTAAAGATGCCAAAGAACAACGGCACCGCCAGCTGGATAATCCCCTGATAGGAGATCTGCGCCAGCAGTTGCAAACGGGAATAGTTGAAGGTGAAGTAGGCCAACAGCGCGGCAGCGACAATAAATACCACCATGCCCGACTTCGCCAGCACCGTCAGTTGACGATCGCTACGCGGTTTATTCCAGGTCGCCAGATCGTTGGCAAACTGCGTACCACATACCTGCACGCATCCATCAACGTGACCAATACTGGCAGCAAGAACAATCACCAGCGCCAGTGCCAGCAACCACGGACCGCCCTGATCAAACAGCGCCGTGAAGAAGCCATTTTGTGGATTGGCCTGCACGTTAGGATCCTGACTGACCGCCGTGGCGAACAGCATCAGGATGGCGTAAAAACCGCCCACCAGCAGAATCGTCAGCAAGGTGCCTTTCTTAACAGCACGGATGCCACTGGCGGTATAAATACGCTGGAAGCTCATCGGCCAGCACATTGACCCAATCACACCGGTGAAAATCAGGCTGAACATATACCAGGGACCATAGTGCGAACCTTCCGCGCCCGGAATCTGCAGCATTGCAGGTGGTAACGTCGCCAGTTGGCTAAAGCCATGATCGCCACCAAACAACAGCACCACGCACACCAGCGCACCCAACCCATAGGCGATGATGCCTTGATACATATCCGTCATGATCAACCCGCGCATGCCCATGCTGACGGTCCAGTACTGACGCACCAGAATCAACAACACGCCAGCGATCAGGCAGGTGGTGACGCCCCAGCGACCAAAACTGGCAAATTCCACCAACAACGCCAGTGCCTGTATACCCATCACCACCCACGGGAAGACGCAGATGATGCCGATAATCGACGCCACTCGCTTCACCGCCGGGCTGTTGAAACGCATGCCGAGCAGATCGGGTTGTGTCGTCAGGTTGAAGTGCTGGCCCCATTTCCACGCGCGGCGCGCCATCAGATACATGGCTGTCACGCCGAGCGTTGAGTAGACCGCGCCATAGAAGCCGATCACTCCGCTCACCGACAGTGAGAAGAAAGCGGTAAAAGTCGCTCCCGGCCACCACGAGTTGGTATAGCTCATGGCGATATACCACGGCCCATAAGACCGACCACCGACGGCGTAATCAGAAAAGGAGGTGCTTTTACGGTTGGTGGCATACAGCACGGCAATCATGATCGCCAGAAACAGGCCAATCATGCCAAAGGTAATTAAATAATGGGGTTCTGCTGCAGTGATTTTCATGCGACTTCCTCATCATCCGGAATTTCGCCAAACGCGCATTCCGCCAGATACATAACCCATAATCCCACACCCAGGAATACCGCAATCGCGAGCCAATAAACGATCGGCAGAGGTATCCCCAGTAATAACGCACTACTTCCGCTGACGCTTAAATAAAGCGGTGGGCAAAGTGCCAGCAGTAATAATGCCAACAGGTATAGGGCGAAGATTTTATTTTTAATACTTATGCGGGCGCGTAATTGCTGCGCCATGACCATCGAACTCATAATAACCTCCTCAATATTAATTGACGGTGTGCGCACTCCTTTACCTGCTGAATATCAGCATTTCCCCTTTGGTGTAACCTCAACATCAGACAGCAAAGAGCGCTGTCCGAAAATACGACGGACGGATAATGTTACAGACGATCTTACAAGGAATTAATCCCGGCGCGTTCCGCTTACACCGCGCGTAGCCAGTTTTCCCAGTCGGGATGATTTAACACGCTGCGCGCCCGCAAATGCTTCCAGGCACCATATTTTGAAAAATCAAAATCAATATCGGCCACATGATGTTGAATAATGGCCCAGGTTGACCACTTCATATCCGCCAGATACTTATGTATTTGCACGCGAGCGAATAATGCTGCATCCACTTTACCGAAATAGTCCTCCAGCAATTCCTGTTCTATTTTCGGTGTGAAAAACATTTCGCCAAACCACAGCGCCAGTTCATAACAGCGATCGTTATTTGATGCATATTCAAAATCGACCAGCCGAATATCGTTCTGCGCATTGAGCATGAAGTTACCCGCCAGCGTGTCATTCATGCACGGCACCAAATCTAATCCCGCCGCTTCTAACGCCTGCTGCGCGCGCAGTGCCTGCTTGTGCAACCAGGCAGCATCAGCAGAGAACGCGACATTGAGTGCACCGACCTGCTCAATATGCTCATTGAGCATGTCGAATACGGTTTTGTTCTGCCTGAGCAACGGCTGATCGTTGAAACTTTTCAAGCCCTGCAACGCACGATGACGAATCGCGGATTGCTGGAAATCGAGGTTTGACGAGGCGCGCCAGCCATCAATGAACTCAAACACTTCCACGCCAAGATCGCGCAGATAGGCCACCACCGGCACGCCATAGCCGGTTTGCGCTGCTTTCAGGCTCGCTTCATGTGCGGTGTCACGATTAATAAAGCGCTCGGTGCCTTCGCCGGGAATTTTGACGAAATAAGCACAAGGCGCGCCTTCTACTGCGACATGCCAGTTGGCGTTGGAAATACCGCCGCTTACCGGACGATACTGCACCGCCCTGCCCTGCCATTCCGGCATCGCCGTAATAGCTTGTTCCACCCGCTGTTCCTGCCAGCTTTGCGCTTCACCCAGAGATTTGCTCATTTTGCCTGCTCCGCAGTCAGGTTTAACCAACGTTCAAAACGGGGATCGCTCAGGCTCTGACGGCAGCGCAACAGCATCCACTGGCCGAGCTTGGCAAATTCCAGGCCGCGCATGCTGGTGACACCGTTCAGCATACCCCACAGCGTCCAGTGATAATCATCCACCAGCGCATATAAGCGACAACGCGCTACATCAGCCTCGCTGCAGTCACCGCGCCACGCACGAATCGCATCACGCCAGCGATCGTCAGTGGGCAGTTGTTCGTGGATGAGCGTCGCGATATCGTGCCAGGCATCGCCACACGCGGCGTAGTCAAAGTCCAGCAAGCGCCATTCACCCTGAGCGTTGACCATCCAGTTGCTGGCGATGTTATCGCCGTGGATCAAAACGGGTGTATAAGACGCGGCGTTGAGTGCTTCCCACGCCAAATCGACACATTCCCCCATCCATTTCAGCTCTTCTGGCTGTTGCACACCCTGTGTTTCCAGCTGAAAACGTAGCCGCAACATATCCTGCTGACGGCTGTGTAAGGGCAGCGGCAATCCTGAGTGATGTAATTTATCCAGCGTGCGCGTCAGGCTGGCAAAGTGATGCGGATCGCGTAACGCATCCAGTCGCGCCCAGCGGAAGCTGTCATCCAGCGCCGCAAAGATCAGAACGCCATTGTGCGGATCGGCGTGGCATAGCGACGGGGCGATGCCCAACTCGCCCGCCTGGCGGCTAATTTCGGCGCTGCGCTGGAAATCAATCAACGCTTTCTGATCATCGAACAGCATCTTGGCATAATAGCCTTGCCCCGCTGACTGCAGGCGAAATCCGGCCCATTCCGTCGCTAAACGATGCGGTGACGCCACACCTGCCGTGCCTGGTTGAATATCAAAGGATTGCGCGGGTTGCCAACTCGCCAGCGCTTGCTGTAAACGCATCAACATAGGGCGTCCTCCCCTTTCAGGCAGAGCTCAGTGAGCATCGCCATCAACATGTCGAGACCGCGATGCAAGTCGGCGGTGGCGGTGTATTCACGTTCATTGTGCGAAAGGCCGTCTACGCTGGGCACAAACAGCAATGCACTCGGGCAGTGATAGCTCATGCTTATCGCATCGTGACCTGCTACTGAACGCATCGGCATCGCTTTCAACCCCAATTTTTCCGCCTGCGCTAAAGCCAGATCACTCAATGCCGAATGTAACTGCTGTCGTGGACGATACTGTGCACGGTCGAGACTGACATCGGTGGCCGTGTTCTGCGCAATCGATTGCATCTGCTGGCCGAAGCTGTCGCGCAACTGGCGCAATAGCGCTTCATCAGCAGAACGAAACTCAATAAATAACGTGGCTTCAGAAGTCACTACGTTCGGCGAATTAGGCACGGTTTCCAGACGGCCCACCGAGGTATGCAGCGCTTCGCCATAGCGTTCAGCCTCTGCACGCACCGCCACAATGGTGTGCGCGGCTGCCAGCAGCGCATCCCGCCGGCGATCCATCAATGCCGGGCCGGTATGGTTTTGCTCTCCGCGAAACGTCACCTGCCATTTCAGTGCCGCCCAGGTTTCCGTCACTACACCTATCTGTTTCTGCTGCAATTCAAGATGTGGACCTTGCTCAACGTGCAGTTCGCAGTAGGCCGCCACCGTCAGATCGGGTAACGCCGTTCCGCGATAACCAATATTTTGCAAAGCTGTATGCAACGAGATACCTTCGCCATCACAACACGCCAGAGCCTGCTCCAGCGAGAGTGCGCCTGTGAACACTGAACTGCCGGTCAGGCTGGGTTGAAAGCGCGCCCCCTCTTCATTGGTCCAGTTCACCACCGCCAGATTGCGTTGCGCGGTTTGCGAATGGTCGCGCAGCTGGCGAGCCAATGTTGCCATGGTCACTGCAGCGCCGGTGACACCGTAGGCACCGTCGAAACGCCCACCCAGCGGTTGGCTGTCCAAATGCGAACCGCACAGCACCCACGGCGCGCCTTCGCAAAGCGTCATCAAGCCAAAGATGTTGCCAATTTCATCCACGTGAACGTGAAAACCCTGTTGCGTCAGCCAGGTACAAAAGGCATCGCGCATTTGCTTATCCGCAGCGGATGCCGTCAGGCGATGTAAGCCGCCTGCGGGTGTCGCACCAATGCTGCTGCTGAGGGCGAACAGCGCATCAAACGCCTGATAATCTTGCGGTGTCATCCGCGGCATTGCCGGGATGGAGGATGTTGACATGGGCACTCTCCAGACTCGCTACAAAAGCTGCCGCGGGTCGCGCATTGGTCACTAAGGTGTCAACCGCGCTAAACGGCAGCGTGTTCACAAAGGTTCGCAGTCCAAATTTGCCTTCATCTGCCAGAATCACACTCTGGCGACAGTGCGTGCTCAGCACGCGCCTTAATAACGCCTCAGGCTCTTCGTAATCCATAAAACCGTTGTCCCGATCCACTGCACCAATGCCCATAAAGGCAATGTCGTAGTGGAATTGACGCGCGAACTCCAGCGTATGGGGGCCAATGAGTGCGTTATCATTTCGCCGAACGCGCCCTGGTGTTAGCGTGACAGCGTTATCGCTTTGCTGCGTGAGCAGCGCGGCGATATCCATTGAGTTCGTGATAACCTTCAAACGCGAGAAGCGGATCAGCTGCTGCGCCAGTGCCAGCGTTGAAGTGCCGGTATCCAGAAACAGCGCCATCCCCTCTTCCACTAATTCGCTTGCCAGCTGACCAATACGCGCTTTAGCACGCGGCTTGATACGGCTGCGTATCTGTAACGGCTGCTCTTCGCTGGGCACCGGTAAAATGGCACCGCCGTGCACGCGTCGTAATACGCTCTGCTCTTCCAGATATTTAAGATCGCGGCGAATCGTCTCTTCTGACACCACGAATTTCTGCGCCAGTTCCGTGACGCGCACCCGTTTGTCGTGGTGTAAAATCCGTTTGATCTCATCCAGACGTGGCTGATTAATCATTCTTACCTTCTGTTTTTAGAGGCCAAAACCGCAGTATACCTTTCGGGCGGTCTCAAGGCCGCGCCTTACAGAGAAGGTTGATGTTGATCCCACGGCATCAGGGCTTCCAGCGCCGCGCAGAACTGCAATACGTCGCCTTCCGCATAACGTCGGCCGATCACCTGCAAACCCACCGGTAAACCTTGCGCGGTAAAACCACAGGGAATCGTCGCCGCCGGATTACCACTCAAATTGAATGGCCAGGTGAAAGGTGTCCAGCGCGCCCACTCTACTCCGCTGTCGCCCGGCGACTGGTTTTCCGGCACATGGCGATCGGCCGCAAACGGCAGCACTGGCAGCGTAGGCGTGATCAGTAAATCCACGCTGTCAAACAAGGCGTGCACCTGTCCGGCAAACGCCGCTCGTTGTTTTTGCGCCGCCAGGTAGTCGGCCAGATTCAGGCGCTGCGCGCGTTCAATCAGCGCGGCAAAGCCCGGATCGAGCTGGTCGAGCTGCTGCTGCAGTGCGGCGCCATAAGCCACACCGCGCCCGCCGCTCCATAAAGTGTCAAATGTCTCAAACGGTGATGACCAATCCAGCGGGCGTGCCGTGAGCGTCACCGGTAACGTATGGGCAATCTGCTCCACCGCCTGTTCGACGCAACGCGCAATCTGCTCGTCGACCGGTGTGTTAAACAGCGTGGGACTGTAATGCACACGCAGCGCGGGCAATGGCTGGTCGCAGCGTGCCAGCCAGGATTCATTTTTCGCTGGCAGCGCCTGGTGGTCGCGCGCATCCGGCCCCGAAAGCAGATCAAACAGCAGTGCGCTATCACGAACCGTGCGCGTCATCGGCCCGGCATGACTGAGCATTTCAGTGGCAGACCACGGCCAGGTCGGGATGCGTCCCAGCGAGGCTTTAAGGGCGAAAATGCCACAAAAGGCGCCGGGGATACGCACCGATCCGCCACCGTCGGAGCCCAGCGCGGCGGGCACCATGCGCGCCGCCACGCTGATTGCCGATCCCGAACTGGAACCGCCGCTGGTTAACGCCGGATCCCACGGATTGCGCCCATGACCAAACACCCGTGAATAGCTTGATCCAGTCCAGCCAAACTCGGTGGTCGCGGTTTTGCCGACAATGATCGCTCCCGCCGCCTTCAGTCGCTCAATAATCGGCGCGTCATGTTTTGGTACGTTATCCAGTGAGGTGAGTGAACCTTTGGTGGTGCGCAACCCAGCCGTTGAGAACAGATCTTTGACGCCGAACGGCACACCGTGCAATGGACCCCGACTCTTGCCCGACTGACGTTCGCGATCGCAGCTTTTAGCCTCTTCCATCGCCTGCTCATCGTAAACATCACCAAAGGCATTCAATGTGGGATTGTGGGATTTTATTTGCTGAAGGCAATTCCCCACCAGCTTTTCACTGCTGATATCACCGCGACGAATCTGCTGCGCTGCGCCAATAACATCAGGCATCGAGTTAAATGAATTCTGGTCCACCGCCATGGTTACACCCTGCATTTCTGGCATCACTATGCAGCGATAGTGGCAACAGTTGGCGAATGAAGCAAGACCGGGTTATGTGGTTAATGTGGGATATGTTGTATTTAATCTGGCGTTGTTATAGGAAAAGATGATGATGAAAGAAACAGCGAAATGACAAAACCGTGGCAATTGGATGAAGGTTTTGCGCGACAGGCCGCTCAATCACTCAGTTGCAGTTAAATCGTTCAGGGAAATGTGTGGATGGAGATATTAATTCACTGCGCCGCTATCATCAGCACAGTGATAATAAAGTCATCTGATAAAAAGATTACAACCAGCCTGCTTTTTTCAGTCGTGACCACATCACACCACAGATCGCCAGCGTCACCACCAGTACCGCGGGATAACCAAAGTGGGTTTTGAGTTCGGGCATATCAGAGAAGTTCATGCCGTACATACTGAAGACAATGGTCGGGACGATCAGCACCGCACCCCAGCCCGCCAACTTTTTATTCACTTCGCTCTGCTGAACCGACACCAGCGCCAGATTGACCTGCATTGCGCTGGTGAGCATTTCACGCATGTCCTCGGCATCGATCATCACGTGATGAGCATGATCCTGAACGTCACGCAGGTAGGCACGCAGGTTCTTCGGAATAATGTCTTCGTGAAAACGCGCCAGCTGGGCGCAAATTTCAGTCACCGGCATCGCGGCATTGCGCAGCGCCAGCAGTTCGCGCCGGAGATGATAGACATCCTCCAGCGTTTTGCTGTCAAAGCGGGTGGTAAACATGCCCTCTTCCAGCGTACCGATACGTTCACTGAGTGATTCGGTGATTTTGCTGTAGTGGTCAACGATAAAATCGAGGATGCAGTAAAACGCGTAACCCGGTCCCTGACACAACATGGTGTGGTTTTTTTCTGCCCTGGCGCGAATCGCCGCATAGCCTTCCGATGAACCATGGCGGACGGTGATCAGGAAGTTTTTACCGAGGAAAAAGTGGGTTTCACCGAAGCTGATGCGCTGATGATCGTCGAGATGTGCCGTTTTCACCACGATAAACACCGACTCACCATATTGCTCAATCTTCGGGCGCTGATGGGCCACTAGCGCATCCTCAATCGCTAACTCATGCAGGCCAAACTCTTCCTGCAACGTCTGCATAAAAGCCGGTTCAGGCTGATTCAAACCCAGCCAGATAAACGCACTTTCGTCTTTGAGTACTTTGCTGATGTCGGCGACATCGACATGCTCTTCACGTTTGCCGTGGCGATAAGCCACACAGTTAATCACCATTTTGGTGCTATCCATGTTGTTTTTACTTACTCAATCATAGTGTCAGTATCATTTCGATGCAGGGGAGATCGGCTTTGGCCAGAGCGGAAGGATACAAAGCTTCACGCACCGTGCTAAAGCCGTGGCGCAGATAGAAGCCGCTGGCATTGGGTGTTGCGGCGAGGGTCAGCTGCCGGAAACCGCGCTGGCGCGCCTCCGCGATAATCGCGATCATAATCGCACTGGCATAGCCTTTGCCGTTGCACGCTGGCAGGGTAAATATCGCTTCTACGCTGCCGCTTTTAAGATCGAGAAAACCCGTAGCGGCAGCGCCCAGTTCAGGATCGTCGATCACGTAGAAAGGATTGCCCTTAATCGCCTCAAAATAACCTGACGGCAACGCGTCAGGCGTCCATGCGGCAATCACTTCAGGCGGATAAACTGACTGGCAGCCATAGCGAATCGCGAGATTGCGAATACGCCACAAGTTGGCGGCTTCATGTGGAAGCGCTAAGCGCGGTGTCATGGATTCTTCTCTATGCGATGAATACGGAAATCCCACATTAGCAAAACCCTTGCCGCAAGTTTGTTCTTTTTAGTTTAAGGCACCCCAAAATAACGCAGCAATGCCGTCATCACGGCCGCGCCAACAATCACTAAAATCAACGGCGTACGGCGCCAGGCGAGAAACACAGCAAACAACACGCCCGCTATCCGCGCGACACCTGCGAAGTGGCTGCCTTCAAATAGTGCAGTGGTGACGGCAACCGCCAGCAATAGCACCGTAGCAGCATCCGAGAGCATATTGCGCACCGATTCCGACATCGGCATACGGCTTCCCAGTCGGTAACCCGCGAAGCGCATCACATAAGTGCCGACGGCCAGCAGCGCGATCCCGGCAATCACGAGGTTATTGTGCATTTTTGCGCTCCCGCCAGCTTAATAAGCCTAACAATGAAAACAATACCGGCATTCCCGCCGGAACAAACGGCGTGGCGAGTACTGACAATGCCGTACCGAGCGTGGCCGGAATCCGCGTGCGACGTTGACGCAAAGCGGGAAATATCAGCGCGATCAAGATGGCAGGGAAGACCGCATCGAGGCCAATCGCCGAGACATCGGGAATGAAGCGCCCGATAAATGCGCCGCATACCACGCTGAGTGGCCAGATAGCAAAAATGCCCAAACCACATACCCAATATGCGGCGCGTCGCTGGGAAAGCGTCTTTTGCGAAATGCCAAACACCACGCTTTCGTCGTTCATGATATGGCAACCCAGCAAACTGCGTCCCCCCTGCCCGACCAGATCTTTCACCGCAATACCAAACGGTAAATGGCGCGCGTTGACCAGCAAACCTGCCGCCGCTGCCGTTAATGGGCTGCCACCAGCGGCCACAATACCGATGAACAGAAACTCGGAAGCGCCTGCCAGCACCATCGTCGAAAGCGCGATGGGCACCCACAGTGGAAAACCATCCGCTGCCGCTAGCGAACCGTAAGAGAGCCCGACAATACCGTCGGCCAGACAAACCAGGAAAATCGCTTTTAATACGCCGCGATCAAGCGGAACTGCACCCAGACGCATCACAATTTGATCTCATATCGAACAGGAAAGCCGTTATAATGAACGCACCCAAATTGTTTTACAAGATGAACAAAGCGTTCGATATAAAGAACAGGAGTAATTGTGACACCACCGATCGATCTTATCTCTGCTGGATTAGTGCGCGAACGCCAGCGTGCCGGGCTCTCGTTAACCGAAGTCGCCCGCCGCGCTGGCATTGCGAAATCCACGCTTTCACAACTGGAAGCGGGCAACGGCAATCCCAGCATTGAGACGTTATGGTCACTGTGCGTGGCGCTCAATATTCCTTTTGCCCGCCTGATGGAGCCGGAAGTGAAGCGTTTGCAGGTGATCCGTCGTGGTGAGGGCATGATGGTGTCGGCTGAACTCGCGGATTATCAGGCCGCGCTACTGGCCAGCTGTCCGCCGGGCGGTCGTCGTGATTTATATCTAATCACCAGCCAGCCGGGCGCACCGCGCGCCTCTCATCCGCATCCGCCCGGTTCCGTAGAACACATCATTATTGCGCAGGGTCGCGCACTTGTTGGGCCTACCGATGCCCCGGTCGAACTTCATCCCGGTGACTACATCTGCTACCCCGCCGACGAACCGCACATCTTCGAAGCGCTGGAAGCGAATACCATGGCGGTGCAGCTGTCGGAGCAAAATTAGTCATAATAATTTCCTATGTTCAAACCCGATGATTGGCGCGTGACACAGTGGCATCCTGTGTTTTTCGCTAGCCGATTATCAGGAACATATGGATATTATTCCCGCCCGACCCCATCACGCCGCTGCCATTCAGAAAATCTATGCGTGGCACGTCCTCCACGGCACCGCCACCTTCGAAACCGAACCGCCCAGCGAAAGCGAAATGCTCAACCGCGTCAAAGATGTGCAGCAGCGCGGAGGCTTCTGGCTGGTGGCGCAAGAGGATGAACAGGTATTGGGTTATTGTTATCTGGCACCTTATCGACCGCGCTATGCCTATCGCTTCACGCTGGAAGATTCGATTTATCTCGATCATGAACAAACCGGGCGTGGCGTCGGGCGAGCGTTATTGCAAAAAGCGATTGCGCTGGCAGAAGCAGCAGGCTTTCGCCAGATCATCGCCATCGTGGGAGATAGCGCCAATCAGGGATCGCTGGGATTACACCGGGCGCTCGGCTTCGAGCACACCGGTGTGATGAAATCGGTGGGATTCAAACATGGCCGCTGGCTCGACACCGTCGTGATGCAGCGCTCACTGGGTGTCGGTGATAGCCAGCCGCCAGAACGTTAAGCTGCCTGCATCGCAATCACGCGATCTGTCCCCTTCTCCAGCAAATCGCGATCGTGGCTCACCAGCAGCACGCCGCACTGCTGCTGACGCGCCATCTGCGTTATCAGCTGCAGAGTTTGCTGCTGTACCAGCGGATCGAGCCGCGATGTCGGCTCATCGGCGAACAGGAACACCGGCTCAAGCAGCATGACGCGTAATAGAGAAAAGCGCTGTAACTCGCCGCCCGAGAGGGAATCCGGGCAGCGCGTGAGCAATGAAGACTCTAACGCTAATTGCTCCATTAACGTGTCGCGTTTAGACCGTTCAATGCGATGACGGCGCAGCACCTCCTCCAGGCTTTGTGACAGTGTGCGCGTGGGGGGGAACAATGCCGAGGGATCCTGATAGATCTTCTGATACTTCAACGCACTCGCCGCAACATGACGTGTGATGCTGCCCTGTTGCGGTGTGAGTAACCCCAGCAATACGTCGCCAAAGCTGCTTTTTCCACTGCCGCTGGCGCCATGTAAGCCGACAATTTCCCCAGCATGCAGGACGAAGTTTTCTGGCACGCCCAACGTATTTCCGCCGCGCTGCAGTTTTAACCCTTGCGCACTCACCACGGGTTTGCTGCGGATCACCGTGGTATGCCGTTGCGGCCAGGCAACGGGATCGGCGGCCAGCAATTCGCGCGTATAACCCTGCTGCGGGGTGTGTAACACTAGCTGCGCTGCGCCTTGCTCGATCACTTTGCCCTTATGCATGACGATAACCTCTCCGCCCAACTGACGCGCCAGCGCAATATCGTGCGTGATGGTCATTAAAGTCCCACCTTCAGCCACTTCACGGCCCAGCAAAGCAGCAACGTCATCGCGTCGGGACACATCTAAACCCTTAGTCGGTTCATCTGCTATCAAAATCTCCGCACCGCCCGCGCGCGCCGCCGCAAATGCCGCACGCTGCGCCATGCCACCGGACAGTTGCCACGGGAATTTTTGTGCCGCTGCCTGTAAGCCCAGTTGTGCAAGGTCATCCTGCGCAGCCGCCACGCTTCGCGGCGCGGAATGCCCTCGAATATAGCGATAGCCTTCCGCGACCTGCTGCTGAACCGCCATGGTGGGATCGAGCGCCAGCCAGGGTTCTTGTGGCAGCGAGGCCATAGTCCTTCCCCACAAGCTGCGTAACGCATCACGATCCTGCGGTAACTGATAGCGTTGACCGTTGATGATCAGGGTTCCGCTGGCCTGAAGTGTCTCCGGCAAAATTCCCATTACCGCCTGCGCCAACAGGCTTTTTCCGGAGCCAGTCTCACCCAATAAAGTGAGCGGTTGGCCAGGTTGCAGGTGGAAGTCAACCGGCTCCACCAGCGTGGCTTCTGCTGTTGCGATGGTTATGCCGATGGCCTGTAATCCTTTCATGCATGCTCCTTTTTCATCATCAGGTTAAGGCTAATCAGCAATAAAAACAGTGCGACCACAGGCTGTAGCAGCAACCAGGGCGCTTCCCAGGCAAAGGGCAGCAGTTCGGTCATCATCAAGCCCAATTCCGGTGTCGGTGGACGGACACCGACGCTGATAAATCCCAGTGCCGACACGGCCATGATGGCGCTGCTAAACGAGAACAGTGCAACGGTAAGCAAAACAGGTGCGAGTGCCGGCCAAAGGTGACGGTGAAAGCGGTAGATCGCGTTAAAACCCAGCAGTTTCGACGCCTGCATACCCGGCGAATGCACAATCGGACGTAAGGTGGCGCGTGTCACACGGAAGAATTCCACCCACAGCACCAACGAAATGCCTAACCACAGCATCTCCGGTGAGTCCGGGGCAATCGCCGCCAGTAACAGCACCAGCAGCAAGCCGGGCAGCGCGAGGCACATATCCCCCAGCATGCTGACCACACGGTCGAGCACTCCACCATAAAGCGCGCTGAGTACGCCAGCCAGCACACCGACCAGCATCGCACTGATCACGCACAGTGCAGCCAGACCCAGTGACAGGCGCAGCGCCGCACTCAGGCGCGGCAGCATGTCACGTCCCAGATGATCGAAACCTAACAGATTGGCCTGGCTGGGCGGCTGCAACATGTTGAGCAGTTCTTGTTGCAGAGGATCACCATGATGAAACAGAGGCAGTAAAAAGGCGTAGCTCAGTAGCAGAGCCAGCAGCAGTAAACCGACATGACGTGAAGTTAATTTCATGGGCGCGTCCCTCGCGGATCAAGCAGATGGCAACCTGCATCTACCAGCATATTCAGCAGGACAAACAGCAGGCCGAGCGCCATGGCACTGGCCTGAATCACCGGTACATCGCGGGCGAAGATAGCGTGAACCAACGCATGACCAATGCCGGGCCAGGCAAACAACGTTTCTACCACCACCACGCCTTCCACCAGCCAGACAAACTGCATGCCGAACCAGGTAAGTACCGGCGTTCCCAGATTGCGTAAACCATGACGACGCAGCAAAGTGACGGTCGCCAGACCTTTTTGCTCCCCCCATTGGTAATAACCCGCGTTCACTACCTGCCAGGTGGCTTCGCGCACCACACGCACGCCCACCGCGCTTAGCGACAAGGCCAGCGTCAAAGCGGGTAACAGGAAATGACGCAGCTCACCGTGTCCCGCACTCGGCAGCCAGTCGAGTTGCAGCGCGAACAGCACGATCAGCAGCATACCCAGTGCAAAATGCGGCACAGACTTAAGCATCGATGTCAGCCAAAACAGCAGCCGATCCAGTTTGCCATTGGCATGGCAACCGGCCCAGATACCCAACGGCAGCGTGAGAATGATTGCCAGTAGCAATGAAATACCGGCTAACGCCAGCGTCTGACTCAGTTGCCAACGCAGTTCATCCATCACCGGTTCGCCGGAAACCAGCGAGCGACCAAAGTTGAATTGCAGCAGATCGAATAGCCAGTGCAGTAAGGCACTGCCTTGATCGGCTGCGCCACTTAACTCCTGCTGCACGCGCGCGACGGCATCCGCATCAACCCGATCATAGCCGTAACGACCGCTGGCAATGCGCCACGCCATATCGCCC
The DNA here is from genome assembly GCF_011752685.1 of Candidatus Pantoea communis. Taxonomy (NCBI): domain Bacteria; kingdom Pseudomonadati; phylum Pseudomonadota; class Gammaproteobacteria; order Enterobacterales; family Erwiniaceae; genus Pantoea; species Candidatus Pantoea communis. Next base: position 11,093 of record NZ_VWXC01000003.1, on the reverse strand, counting down.
GGCAGCGACCGAACCAGAAACCAGGTGAGTAAACCCACTGAGAGCACCACAAAAAAAGCCTGCATCAGCCGCCAGCTTAGTTGTCTGATCATCACGGCTCCCAACGCAGTTGGCGCAGGCCAAAGTGACGCTCAAACGGATCGAGCGCGACGTTTTGCAACTGACTGTTGATCGCTGCTGATTGTTGATACCAGGCGATTGGAATCACCGGGAGATCCTGTTGCAGTGCCGAAGTGATGAGTGTTCGAGCTTTGGCACGCGCGGAGGCATCGGTGGATTGCGTCAGGGTATGCAGTGCGCCACTGAATCCTGTCGGATGCCAGTTCATCGCCCCCCAGTCGCCACCTTTCTCGGCATAATCCTGCAATAAGGTGCCGGTTGGATCGGGCGTGAGTGCAAAGTTGCGTGAGAACAGCGCCAGTTGCAGTTTCCCGCTGTGGTGCTGGGCAGGAATTTCGCTGGCATTGGTTGAGTTGATCTTCACTTCAATACCGATTTTGCGCAGTTGCTGCTGGATAACCATCGCCATCAACGGCAGTTCAGGGCGATCCGGGAAGGTCAGCAGCGTCAGGCTGAATCGCTGGCCGTTGCGGGTCAGCACACCATCTGATCCCGGTTGCCAGCCGGCTTTCTGCAACAGCGTGACCGCCGAATCGGGCTGATAGGAGAGTGGAGGCAGCGCCGCGTTGTGCCACTCGCCCATGTTCGGCGGGAACAACTGGCTGGCAGCACCCGGATATCGCAACACCGCCATCGCTAACGCATTACGATCAATGGCCATGCTGATCGCTTCGCGCACCGGCTGTTCCGCTAACAGCGGATCGCCCAGATTGAGCTTCAGCATAAGCGTGCGCGGCACGGGAATGGCGGGGAGTTGCAGCGCAGGTTTGCGTGCCAGACGCTGACGGCTGGCGGCATCCAGATTGAACACATAATCCGCATCACCGCTTTCTGCTAATAGCGCGCGGGTCTCTGCCCGGCCAGAAGAGAGATAGCTGGCTGCGGCGATGTATGGTTTTTCTCCCCAGTAACCTTCAAAGCGTTTTACCGCTAACGACTGCGGCGGCTGAAAGGCGGTCAGCATAAACGGCCCGGAGCCGATGATGCGCGTGATGTTGCCCTGTGCATCCCAGCTGGATAACGCCAGAATTTGCGAGCGACTTTCCGCCAGGACGGAAAGCAGAGGTGTGAAAGGCTCGCGCAGCGTGATGGTCACCACCTGCCCTTCTCCGCTGATCTCAGTGATCGGTGTTTTATCAAGTAATCCCGCTTTACTCCGCGCAGTATTGAGTGATTTCACTACCGCTGCCGCATCCAGTGGCGAACCATCATGGAAATGCACGTTATCGCGCAACTGTAATTGCCAGCGCAAACCGTCTTCCGAGACCTGCCAACTCTTCGCCAAAGCCGGGATCGGTTCACCGCGTTGGTTCACTTCCACCAGCGTTTCCACCACATCCATGCGCAGAAGGATGTCACTGGAAAGCGCCGGATCGGCACCTTTAATTTCAAACGGAGCGGCAATGCGCACCGTGTTTTCCTGATGCTGCGCCGCGAATGAGGCGCACGAAGCCAGGCCGAGCGCCGTGGCGATCAGCAATTTTTTCATTGATTTCATTATGGTTTCCGAAAAATACCGCTACAAAAATCCCAGAGAAATTACGTTATAACATAACAATACACATTTAAACACAGATCGCCTGCGGGGATAAACGGTTTGCGCGGGTGTTTATGACAAATTGACACTGCATGCTCGGGCATGACTGGGTTATGCTGAAACCGAATCTGAACCCTCAAGGAGAAACGGAAATGCCAGAAATCGTTGTCTATGCTGCGGAAGGCCGCACGGTTGAGCAGAAGAAGAAGTTGCTGAAAGCGGTGACTGCCGCAGTCGCGGACTCGTTTGAGATTGATGCCAATTCGGTGACGGTCTCAATCATTGAAACGCCTAAGCATCATAAATCTAAAGGCGGCGTGCCGTTTGATGAGCGGTGATTAGATATTTGAAACATAAAAGCCCCGATGGGCTTTTATGTTTTACAGGATGAAAACCGCTGGACCTTTATCTTCAATGGTATTGAGGATACGCAAAGCCGCTTTATTGGGTTTACTCTCGTTACGTTCCCACTTTGAAACACTCTCAACTGACATGCCTGTAGTCATTGCCAGCGCCGCCTGCGACATCTTCCATCTTAAGCGTACCGCTTTAATCTCAATCCCAGACATAGCGCGTACTGGAGGGATATTACGAGCTTCGATCGCCGCACTGATTTCCGCAACCGTCTCGCCCTGAACAACGCCCAATTGGTTATAGCGCTGCGCCATATCGTGGATTTTCTTTAAGCGTTCAGTCATCACAAGTTACCTCGATTAGTTCTTTTAACTTAATCAACTCCCGGACCTTCTCATCTGACATCGCAATAAAATCCCGAGCGATACGGCAATAAGCATCAATTTCATCATCTTCAAGTTCTTTGGCTTTCTTCTTTGATAGCTGACTTTTCAAGTACATATCAAAGAAATAAATGTTGTTGCCATAATTGAAGAAAACAATGCTACGCGCGCCGTCAGATGCCCCCACTCCAGGCAACCCGAGTCGTTTTTTGAACGTGTAACGTCCTAATGGGTCCCCATGTAATCCCGCAAAATTGACTTTGCAGCTTTACACAAAATTTTATCATTGATGCGTGCATTACATCTCTCTTCCTGAAATTCTGGCGTCAGGTAAATGACCATTTACCCCTCCTTGCCTTAAAATATCCGTAAGCGTGACTATAGTCTTCGTTACGGGTTAGGTCAAATTACAAGCGAAAGGATTGGTTGAATCTAAGCGCTAATAACCGCAATAACATGTGGTTAAAGTCGCTACGCGAACGGTGAAAATTCAGTATCATATCTCACCCCTGGCTAACCCAATTGAGTGCTCAGCCCGCTATGACTGAACAGAATCCGCTGTTTTCGCGGCTTACCACCACACTGGCTGAAGAGAGCCGTACGCCGTTGTACAAGCGCTTTGCCACCGCCATCAAAGAGGCGGTGCGTGATGGCATCCTGGTGCATGAAGAGATCCTGCCCGGTGAGCGAGAATTCAGCCTGTCGCTCAGCATCTCGCGTATTACGGTGCGTAAAGCGATGGATGAGCTGGAAAAAGAGGGGGTGGTGTTTCGTTCACGCGGTTACGGTACACAGATTTGCAGCCAGTTTGAGTATTCGCTGAAAGAGCCCAAAGGTTTGTCGCAGCAGGCGGTTTTACGCGGTAAAAAGCCCGATACGGTGTGGATTAATAAGAGCAAAATTCAGTGCAGCGCGGAGATCGGTGAAAAACTGGGATTAAGCAAAGGTAGCGAAGTCTACTTGCTGAAGCGTATTCGTTATGTCGATCAGCAAGCGGTGTCAGTTGAAGAATCCTGGGTGCCGGCACGCTTTATTGCAGATGCCGATGACATTGGAATTTCTTTGTATGATTACTTTAACAAGCAACAGATTTTGCCTGTTAAGTCCCAAAGCAGAGTGAGTGCCCGCATGCCTGACGAAGCGCTCCAGCAGCAGATTGCCCTGCCCGCCAATGTCCCTGTGTTAGTGATTAAACAGCTGGCACTTGACGCGCAAGGCAATCCTCTGGAGTACAGCATCAGCTACTGCCGCAGCGACATGTACGTGTTTATTGCTGAGTAAGTCTTTGCTGCCAATAGCTCTGCAGCGTGGCGCGATCGGGTGCACAATCACCACCGCGTTGTGACACCACATAAGACGCCACGGCATTACCCAATGCCACACTTTCCGCCAGCGACCAACCTGACGCGAGCCCGGCTAACACTCCCCCCGCATGGCTGTCACCGGCGCCAATCGTATCGACCACTTGCGTTGCCAGAGCAGGGATCCAGCCCTGCGAATCCGCATCGATATAACCTGCGCCATCACTGTCTAAACGCACCACCAGCGCAGCGCCAAAGTGTTGTTGCCATTGAGCCATTAACTGACGGGCATCAAAGGCTTGATGCTGGCTTAAACGCTCCTGCCACAGTAACTCCGCTTCCTGCCTGTTCACTGTAATCAGTGGTTTTAGCGCCATAATGCGGGCAAATTGACTCTCACCGATGTCAGCCAAACGCGGACCGAAATCCACCAGCAATTGATAGTTATGCGCCTGCTTTTCAAGCCAGTCGATCAGCACATCGCCGCTTTTGCTGGTCAGTTGATAGCCAGACAAGTAGATCCAACGCTGCGCGGGTTGTGGCAATGTGCCCAGCAGTTCGGCATCCCACAGATTTTCGACACCGCTAACCGACAGAAAAGTGCGCTCACCATCCGGCTCCACCAGTGCCAGACACCAGCCATTGTCTCCTTTGCTGGTTTCCAGCACGCTGTGAATGCCATATTCCATCAGCTTCTGCCGCACAATACTGGCCCAAATGCCGTTACCCAGCGGCAGCGCGTTGATGGATGGAATGCCCAACCGATGCAACGCGATCGCTACATTCAACGCACAACCGCCCACGTTGACGCCCTGCTGGTGGAGTTCAATATCACTTCCCCGATGCGGTAACGAATAGGCATCAGCAATCACGTCCACCACAGCGGCACCAACCACGCACACCGGCAGACGTCCTTCCAGCCGGTTCAGGTCATCAGGCGTCAGCATAAACGGCCTCACGCTGCTGACGGAAACGCATGAATGCGTTGCTATAGCGAGTGAAATCCAGCGCGTTGGCAGCATCCAGTTCGGCTTTTAGCTGTGAATCAATCCCATCAATGCCATGCAACGCTCCGCAAATGGCCACCGCCATCGCGCCGATGGTATCGGTATCGCCACCCAGATTGGCACAAAGAATGGCGCAGCGATTTGGATCGGTGTTGGCCAGCTCAACCATTGAAATTGCAGCTGGAACCGATTCGATGGTGGCCGTCCCGGTGCCTACCAAATCATAAATCTGCTGCATCGTTGACTCCACGCCTCTGCCCTGCGCCACAACGCTCAGCGCCAGCTCAACACGCGCGGCCATGGACGCGCTAAAGGTCGTGACGCGTTTTTCCTGAGCAGCGCGCGCAATCGCAGGCAGTTCATCGCGGATGGATGTCCAGCTTGCGCCGTCAATGGCTCGTGAAACCGCCCAGGCAATCACCACTGCACCCGCGATGGCGATATCAGATTTATGCGTAGGACTGGATGCCAGTGCGACGGCGTCAATAAAGGCGTCCAGATCTTTGGCTGGCAACAGGCAACCTAGTGGCGAAACGCGCATCGCCGCGCCATTGGTCATGCCGTTGTTCTCCAGTTGCGTCACTGGCGTTCCCATTTTCAGTGCATTCAGGGCTATTTTGGATGTGGGACCCAATACGTTTTTGTTGAAGGCATCAAACTCCTCTGCCCAGCGCAGGATATTGGCCCCGATGGTCTCAGCGTTGATATCGCCATCATGCGTGACTATCGCATCTGCCAAAGCCAGCGCCATCGACGTATCGTCAGTAAATGCCGCGCGGCCAAAATAACAGGCGGCATTGTTTTCAGCAGGCCCCGGCAGAAAACCATCAATCCAGCCAAAATGCTGCTTAACGCGACTGCGCGGCCACAATTCCGATGGCATGCCCATCGCATCGCCCAGTGCCTGACCATAGAAAGCGCCTAAAATCCGTTTTTCCTGGAGTGTCATTGTCATCATTACATCTCTTATTTGTGGCTATCAGCGGTGGCTGATTGCTCGAAAGCAGTTAATTCTTCACTGCGTTTTTTGCCATCGCGGAACAGCACGATGAAGGCGATGGTGATAATGATGATCATCACGCTGCCAAACATCCACATGCCCGCCCAGTTGAACGTTTGGCCATTGCGTGGCTGGTCGTAAGCGAACATCTCTTGCATCAAATATCCGCCGAGACGATAGCCCAGCAAGCTGCCAATCCCCTGGCATGCGAGCGTGATCAGGCCCTGTGCTGCGTTGCGCATCGCGACCGGTGCTTTTTTATCAACGTAGATGTAAGCCGTGATGAAGTAGAAGTCATAACTGACGCCGTGCAGCAGAATGCCCATAAACAACAGGCCAATCGTCAGGGCATTTTGATCGCCGCCGAACACAAAGAATATGTAGCGTAGCGCTGCGGTGGTTAAGCCAAGCAGCAACACTTTGCCGATGCCAAAGCGCTTGATAAAGAACGGCAGTGCCAGCAGGAAGAAGATCTCCGACACCTGACCCAGCGTCATCCAACCGGTGGCGTGTGGCAGGCCCACCTCCGTCAGGTAGCCTTCAGCAAAGATGTAGTAAAACGCCAGCGGCATGCTGAACAGGAATGAGCAGACGAAGAACACCAGGAAACTGCGATCTTTCAGGAGATGCAGCGCATCCAGCCCCAATGCCACACGCAGGCTGAATTTGCCGGTGCTTTTCGGCTCGGTTGCCGGCAGCATTAGAGAAAAGATCCCCAATACCAGTGAACTGGCAGCTGTGATCAGCAGCGGCACATTGCTAGCTGAAATGTCGCCATAGCCCATCAGCGGCGGCAGGAAACCACAGGCAATGCCTGACGCAATCCAGCCTAAAGTGCCCATTACCCGCACGCGTGGATAATCACGTTCGACATCTTTGACATGCGAGAAAGCAATACTGTTAGTCAGCGCAATGGTCGGCATGTAAGTGAGCGCATACAACAGCAGCAGTGGGAAGAAACCACTGAAGTGCGTCTGCTGGGCCGCGAAATACATCAGAATGGAACCGACGATCATCAGCAGCGATAACACTTTCTGTGCCTGGAAGAAGCGGTCTGCCAACGATCCAACGAGGATCGGCGACAGGATAGCGGCAATCGAAGTACAGGCATAGCACCAGGCAATCTCAACCGGCGAAAAGCCGTTTTTGCTGAGGAAAGCCCAGAGCGGCACAAACCATGCCCCCCAGATAAACCACTCGAGAAACATCATGAAGGATAATTTTGGGATTGTTGTTTTCATTAAAATAGGACTCCCCGGTGTAGGTGAGGCCAATCTAACACCACTAACAATACCTTTGTAATACCATTAGCGGATTCTTTGAGCTACTCCACAACAATTTTAACCGAGGATTAACAGTAAGGCAGGAGATGAGCGTGGAATAAGGGCGTGCAGTGCACGCCCTAAAAGTCTTAACGACGGTTTTTCCAGACGGTCTGGATATTACAGAATTCGTGAACGCCAAAACTGGAAAGTTCACGACCATAGCCGCTCTTCTTCACACCACCAATCGCCACGCGGGGATCGGAAGCACCGTTGCCATTGATGAACACGGCGCCGGTTTCCAGTTTCTCTGCCAGCTCATTGGCTATCGCTTCATTACCGCTCCACACGGTAGCGCTCAAACCAAATTCGCTGTTATTCGCCAGCTCTAAAGCATGCTGTGCATTGCGTGCCACGGTAATCGCTGCCACGGGGCCAAAGATCTCCTGCTGGAAGGCGATCATGTCGGGTGTCACGTCAGCCAGGATCGTTGGGGCATAGTAGTTGCCAACGCCATCGATCTTATGACCACCGATAACCAGGCGCGCACCCTGTTTCAGGGTTTCCTGTACCTGCTGGTCTAACTCATCACGCAGATCATAACGCGCCATTGGCCCGATATAAGTTTCTTCATTCAACGGATCGCCAATTTTTAGTGCCTGCACAGCCGCGCTAAAACGCGCCTCAAACGCTTCTGCGACACTTTCCTCAATGATGAACCGCTTGGCTGCCATGCACACCTGTCCGGTGTTCTGGTAGCGTCCTGTGACCGCAGAAGCCACTGCCGCATCCAGATCCGCATCGGCAAGGACGATAAACGGATCTGCACCACCCAGCTCCAGTACCGTTTTCTTCAATACGGCACCGGCTTGTGCTGCAATAGCACCGCCCGCCCGCACACTTCCTGTCACCGCAACAGCCGCAATACGCGGATCTTTAATTGCAGCCGAAACGCCATCGTTATCCACGTTAATCACGGTGAAGCCACCTTTTGGCAGATCGGTCGCATCAAACAGTTCTGTCATCAGATTGGCTGCACCCATTACGCTTGGCGCGTGTTTGAGCACATACGTGTTGCCTGCCAGCAACATGCTGACTGCACCGCGCAGCACCTGCCAGTAAGGAAAGTTCCACGGCATTACCGCAAGAATCACGCCTAATGGACGAAACGATTGCCAGGCTTGCTGATTTTCTACCTGCGTAGGCTTATCAGCCAGCATCGCTGGGCCCTGTTCTGCATACCAGTCACAGAGATTTGCACATTTAAGGACTTCAGCACGGGCCTGTGCAATGGGTTTACCCATCTCCAGGGTTGCCATGGTAGCGAGTTGATCCTGACGTTGGCGGATCTGTTCTGCTAACTGGCGTAACACGATGACGCGCTGAGCCATGCTGGTGGCTCGCCATTGTGCGAATGCTTTGGCGCTGCTCTGCAACGCAGCTTCGAGCTCAGCGGCATTCTGCAACGGATAGGTTGCGATGATTTCGCCAGTGGTAGGGTTACGTGAAATAACGTTGTCAGTCATAAGATGCCTTCGTCATGAGTTGTAGGGGATGAATATGAGTTTCACCTTACGCTCGGTGAAGATTGATGAAAAATGAATAATAATGAGGAAGTTGTTCTCTTCTGATGAAAGAAGCGGATCTTCTTCGCAGAGAATTAATGTTTTTTCGCCATTGGTGGGATCAATCTTACTGACCTGCATATTCTGACAGTTTTTGATGTTAGAAGCTGATTCTTCATAGGGTTATGCAGTTATACAGTGAATAGATCTTAAAGAAAGATCATAGAGAGATCTTAAAGAGATCCTAAGAGATCCCCGATCGCTGCAAGCCGCACCCCACAAGGCCTGAGAAGGTGATCGCGTTCACTATAATCAGAAAAACGTTCACTACAATCAGCATAATATTCACTATAGACTGTAGAATGTTCACTATAAACAGTGTTAATGTTCACTGTAATCAGAAATCGATCCTTTTCATCCACAGAATGAAGATCTCAGGCTATGGCAGATAAAGAGAGTGAAAACAAAGCGTTACTAGAACCTTTTCTGTCGGTGACAAAAAATAGCGGTGAAGTTATCCAGCTTCATCCTAATAAAAATAACACCGTACAACCGGTCGCGTTGATGCGCCTGGGTCTGTTCGTTCCGACACTAAAGTCTACTGCGCGTGGGAAATCGGGCGCGATGGCTTCAACGGACGCCACCAAAGAGCTCAAGAACCTTTCGTTAGTTAAAGCGGAAGGCTATGAAAAGATTACCATTACTGGCGCAAGGCTGGACATGGATAATGATTTCAAAACCTGGGCTGGCATCATTCAGTCTTTTTCGCGTTATCCCTCAAAGGGCGACACCGTGACGCTGCCGTTTATTGATTTCGTGAAAATGTGCGGGATCCCATCGGCAAACTCGTCAGCGGCCTTACGTAAGCGTTTAGATGCCTCTTTACGACGCATCGCAACCAATACGTTGTCCTTTGAAGGTAATGGCAAAGCGTATCATACCCACCTTGTGCAGTCGGCGTATTACGATCGTGAAAAGGATCTGGTGCGCATTCAGGCCGATCCTAAACTGTTTGAGCTGTATAACTTTGACCATAAAGTCTTGCTGCAGCTGCGTGCTATTTCACGGCTCAAACGTAAGGAATCGGCTCAGGCGTTATATACCTACCTGGAAAGCTTGCCAACCAATCCTGCACCGATATCGCTGGCGCGTCTGCGCATGCGTTTAAACTTAGGCTCTAAGACGACCACGCAAAACCACGTGGTTCGACGCGCGATGGAGCAGCTTAAGGAGATTGGCTACCTCGACTATTCCGAAGTGAAGCGTGGACGTTCTGTGTTTTTCATTATCCATAGCAGGACGCCGAAGCTCGATGGTATCAGCAATCTTGAGAGCATTGATTCCCTCGATGATATCGAGTTTGAAGACTGACTCTTCACGTTCACTGTAATCAGTACCCTTCCTGTGAGAGTGTCACTTTATCGCCAAAAGTGACACTCTTCTTCTCAGCACTGTTCACTGTAATCAGCATACCTTCATTCATTCACTGTAATCAGTAACGTTCACTGTAAACAGTATTGAGCGACACGTTAGTCTTACTTCCTCCTGCAGAGTTATCAAATTTGACGAATCATTGTGTTTAATTGTGATAGTGAGTACTTACTAGGTGGGTTTTCAACACTCGATCGCCCTCATTTGCAGCGGGTTTGCTGATTACAGTGAACATCAGCCATAGCGTATTTGGTTGCTGATTACAGTGAATGGTGGTGATGTAGTGAAAACAGATTATAGTGAATGACTAAATTTAAGTGTTTGAATATTTTAGATAATATTTAATTGTTGTCATTCATTCACTGTAATCAGCTTATTGTCTGTACAAATAAACAGTAAAAGTGACAGGGTTGGTCACCTTCACTGATTACAGTGAATTTTTCCCTTTATTGCAGATTGCAGTGAACGTTATGCCAGTGCGGTCGGGAATGGATTTAAGGCCTCAATCGTGCGCGTCACGCTGTCACTGATTACAGTGAATGCTCTGCAGCCCTTCCCTCTTCCGAAACATTTTTATACCTGATCGTTGTGGCCACAGAAGATCGCTTTACTGATTACAGTGAACGTAAATAACTTTGCCAGCGAGGAGCAATTACTGATTACAGTGAATGTTACAACCAGGGATTTGGGAGGTAGGAAAAAACGGTCTTCACCTGTTTTGCTGATTACAGTGAACGTTGGAGTTCAAAGACAAGCATTCCGTTTCTGGTTGATCCGGCAATGGGTGCATGTAATAGCCACCGGTTAAAACGGACACTTCACCAGTAAGAGCAGCTAAAATGCTCTTCTCTCTTCTCTCTTCTCTCTTCTCTTTAATAGGTCATTTGCCATCGGTCATACCCCCCCAGGCATGCCTCTTCAGTCGTTCATTCTCTGGACATTGCTTATCTTTAATATCGCCAGTAGAGCATGGTGTACCGGTCAGGACCCGCCAGTTATAGCTTACCTGTAATAGCCCCCGTTTAAACCGGACACTTCACCAGTAAGACATACGCATAGAGCTATGTTTAAGGAGTGTCCTGTGCAAAGAATCGAAGTGATCACTGGCGAGCAAAAGCGCCGTCGTTATACTC
>NZ_VWXC01000039.1:0-15842 GCF_011752685.1 Candidatus Pantoea communis | reverse complement strand
GCGGACTTCCAGCATGTCCGCAATTTCGCGGAGCTTTTCTGCCAGGCAGGAAGGGGAAACGGGAAGATAGGTCGGGGGCAGGGCTCTGGCCATGAGTAGTGACTCGCAGTTGTCTGTTGTGTACATCTTATCTTCGGCTGCCGGCCGATTTTCATGAGCGCAGTCATATTCGTATTAAAACATACAAAAAATACATGCAACCTCCCTCCGCCTGTCGGGCTGCGCCGTGACTTCACCTTAGCCGGGCCACTTCGTCCGCAAGGCAGGCTTCGCCTCATGACTCACCCGTTCCCCGCCCTTCGCGGGACATTCAGTCCGCTCAGGCGGCGCGTGCGGTTTCGTCCTTCGACCCTGCGTCCTGCGCCATAGCCCGGCTGCCGTGACGTCACGGCGCTGATGCCGTGCAACCTGTAGACCGGAGTAATCGTGAATCAACCTCTCACCGCTTGCCAGCTGGGCCGAACAGCTGCTGCGCTTTTACCCCGGCACGCCCTGCGTGGTGCACCTGTGGATAGCCGATGATTGCGAAGACGTGGCACCAGAGCTGACGCCCGATGAGGTGCTGGCCGATGCCTCGCTCGATACGGATACGAGTCTCAGCTGGTATTTTCTGCGCCACTGCGCCGACACCATCCCTGCCGCACGGGTCGAAAAAGACCCTGCCTGATCATCAGAAAACCGGAGGCGGCGGGACAGCCCGCCGGACAGGTAATGAGAGCAATGACCGTACGGGAATTCAGGGCGCGGCTGGCCGCAGTCGGCGATGACGAGCTGTGCTGCGGCACCTTCTGGCTGGCAGAGGACTTTCTCGGCATTAACCCGGATATGACGCCGGATGAGATTGCGGCGGCCATGGAGTATGCCGAAGACCATCATGATGCAAACGAGGGATTTAACTGGTGGCATCTGGAGATGGCCATCGATACCGTCTTGTTGGAGGGGGGAGGGGAAATAGCGCTGCCCGAAGTGCAACTGCAGATCCTCTGATGTCGCCGGACACGGCGGCATCACTGCAGGAATGAAAAAGGTTGTCGCTGTGCTCCGCCTTCATGCCGTCTTCCGTCCTGTCGCCGGAGTGCTCACCCGTTCCCCGCCGTGCGCGGGACATTCAGTCCGCTCCGGCGGCGCGTGCGGCTTGCGCATCCGCCCCTGTTTGCTCCGCTGTTCGCCCGTCTGTGTGGAGGTCACGGCACCACTACCGGTGCCCCCTTCATACACAGGAGCATCACTATGTCTCGATTCATGCACGGCGACAGCGTACAGGTTATGGGCGGCTTTCCGGATAAGAGCATTGATTTCATTCTGACGGACCCGCCATATCTCGTCGGCTTTAAGGACCGTTCCGGTCGCTCGATTGCCAACGACGTGAACAGCGAGTGGGTGCAGCCGGCAAGCAACGAAATGTTCCGGATGCTTAAAGACAACAGCCTGGCGGTGAGCTTCTACGGCTGGAACCGGATAGACATTTTTATGCAGGCATTGAAGGCGGCGGGGTTCCGCGTGGTGGGCCACATCGTATTCACCAAGCCTTACGCCTCAAAGTCGGCCTTCGTGGGCTACCAGCACGAAAGCGCCTACGTGCTGGCCAAAGGGCGCCCGGCGCTGCCGGCAAAGCCGCTGCCGGATGTGATGCCGTGGGAGTACACCGGCAACCGCCATCACCCGACCGAAAAGCCGGTCAGCGCCCTGCGACCGCTGATTGAGACCTTCACGCACCCCGGCGCCATTGTCCTGGATCCGTAAACGCGCTGTGCGTAAAACTGCTTCGCGTCACCGCGCCGACGAGCAGATTTCACTGATTATCTGGACTAAAGAGGACGTACTGGCCGTACTTGATGATGACAGCGTGACGGAGGAACAAGCGGCCGAAATACTGGCTCAGATCGAAGGCGTCGATGGCCACCACGAGTATGGCATTGACGAAGACACGCTGAGGGTGATGCTGGACAACATCCGTGAGCAGGATAAACAGGCGCGGGAAGTCTGCGTGTCGGCCGCCGCGCTGGCTCAGGTGCTGCGCGTGGCGGGAGATTTTATGAGGCTGGAAGACGCGCAGGGTGGGGAGGGGAGCGCCCTGCGTCTCTGGCCCCATGAGAATGCGGCAATGAAAAAGTAATGGACGCGCTGAAGGGTTAACCGGAGCAGGGCACGGAAGCCCGGATAAACGGTAAAAAAAGCCCCCAGAGACAGGGGCGCTTCATAACGGAACCGGAACGTCGGCAACGGCTACGGGTTAATCCTTAACCATAAAGAAGAAAGGCAGTGCTCTATGTCCGTCTGAATTATAGCGCTTTTTTTCGTTTCGAATGGCGCCCCGGTAAAGGCGAAAAAAACTCTGCCGCAGTCGCGGCGGCCCCGGGTCCCGCGCCTTCGGCGCCGGTCTCGGTGGCCTTATTCGAATTCCTGGACAGTCTGCTTAAGAGGAACCTAAGCAGAGAGTGATTTCGCACTATTTATCATTAATTCAATCTCATATATTTTTCATGCTTGTGTGTTAATCCGTAACTGTCCCGAATTTTTAGCGTGACAGGCGAGTACTTCTGGAGTCAAGCCAGCGCGGGCAGAACCATGAAAAATACACTCAAAATATGAACAAACATCCGGGACATGGCCCCCTTCGGCTTCCCGGCAAGCCGGGTCGTCGAGCCCTACTGCGCTAACCGGCAAAGCCGGTTAGCTCCGCCGGAACGCGAAAGGCCGCGCTCCGTGCCTGACGGCTAAGGTCTGATGGCTGAGGTCAACGGCGGCTGCCGGCTTCGCCGTCGCGTTCACCGTCCCGGCAAAACCCCGCCGGGCCTTTAAGGCCAGCCCGCGGGGCGGTCTGCAACGTCCCTTCTGAAGCTTCCCTGCATTCCGGCCAGCCCTTGCGCGGAGGGCGGGTCGTAGCACCGCCGGTTCAGGCAGAAAGGGGTGAAGTGCACGCCGCCAAAAACTTTTCGCCAGGGGCCGCAAAAACTTTTGTCGTCGCCCCTTTATGCCCTCACTTCGTCGTTGCTCCTTTGCCCTTTGCCGCGAAAGGCCAGACCGGAAAGAAGAAACCCGCGTCAGAGAAGGTCTTTTTCGGGTCCGCAGCGCGTGCTGCACCCACTCAGCCCGATTAAGGAGCGATGCCATGCAAAACACTCTCGTTAACATTACCCACAATGCGACCACTGACCGTGCGCCGGTCGAGAAGAAGATCCGCAAAAAAAAGTCAGACATCAACGATACGGCGTCTGAATCGACAGCATCAAGAGTTGCACACCTCAGTGATAACGTTCGCTTTTTAACCCGCCTGCAGTTTCGTGATGCGCAGGGAAATTACGTGATGGCCACGGAGAGCCAAATCCTCGAGGAGGCCGTGCGCGCCATCGATCACCGTTACCCGACCTGCACCAGCTTTACCTCACCTGAGATATCTGAAGAGTTCTCCAGGGCGAAGCTTGCCGGGCTCGGGCGGGAAGTGTTCGCGGTCGCTTTTCTGAATAACCAGAATCAGCTGCTGGCTTACGAAGAACTGTTTCAGGGATCTATTTCAAGTGTGGAGATTCATCCCCGGGAGGTGGTCATCCCTACGCCGCCGCGTTTATGAAGCAGCTGAGCGGCAGGAGCCGCGTCAGCGTCCAGGCACTGAACCGCATCCGGGGCATTTACCTGCGCCCGCGCTAAAAGCGCGCGCCGCTGCCGGAGTGGGAAGGCGCGCTGGATATGTTCCTCAGCACGGCGGGGGAGGTGTGCCCGCTGCCGCTGCCGGACGAGCTGGCCACCACGCTGTTTCCGGAGGCCGTATTCCGTCGGGCAGAACGTGCAAAACATGCTGCAGATAAAACAATTAACCACGCTACGCGGCGGGAACGGCAGGCGGCGGACTACCGTGAGCGCACGCTGGAGAACCGCATCCGCCAGGCTGAAACTGAGCTGGCATTTCGCACGCCGGAGACCTTGCGCAGATGGTTAGCCGCCTGGTGTGACAGCGTGCCGGAAAACGATATGAAGAACATGATCGCCGCGTGGGCGCAGCGCTTTCCGTCGCTGAACGGTCTGGAAACCCTGCAGCCGTATGCAGGAGACGTTGCCTGCGAAGTGGCAGGAGAAATTCACCTGCGATCGCTGCACATGGACAGCGCGCAGAAGGGCATGAACCGTTGGCTGGTGCCAAACAAGCTGACGCCCCGGAGCATCCTCTCTCAGGGCGATGAAAAATAAAAACACAGAGTGTTTCTCGTGACGAAACATATGATATACTGTTTCTTAACAGGAAACGCGGAGCCGAAAAGTGATTAAAAGCTGGAAGCACAAAGGATTACAGAAGCTGTTTGAGAAAGGTGATATCAGCGGCGTACAGGCAAAGGACGCGGAACGCATCCGGCTTCGCCTGCTGGTCATCGATGAGGCGCTTTCCACGGATGAATTCAGAAACTATCCGGGCTTTCGTTTTCACCCCCTGAAGGGCGACAGGAAAAACCTGTTTTCCATCACGGTCAGGGCTAACTGGCGCATCACCTTCGAATTCACGGACGGTGATGCCTATATTCTCAACCTGGAGGACTACCACTGATGGCCATGTTCAATCCCCCGCATCCGGGCGGCCTGATCACCGAGTACATTGAAGATAATAACATCGGCCTGCGCGTGCTGGCGAAAGAGCTGGGCGTATCAGCAGCGGCGCTGAGTAAGGTCGCCAGCGGTAAGGCATCAGTCAGCCCGGAAATGGCGGTGCGACTGGAGGCGGGGCTGGGTATTGCGGCTCGCCTCTGGTTATCCATGCAGGCCGCCTGCGATCTGCACAAAGCGCGTGCCACCACAGACGTTTCCGGCGTGCACCTGCATCCGGGCGTGCTGGCCGCTTCCGCACAAGATCGGCCCGGCAAGTAACCCTGCGAAAGATCACCCTACACCGCGCCGCCTGGCGCGGTTTTACTTTGTGCTTTCTGCCAGCCCCGAATGGCAATACTGCCGCCCTGAGGGCCGGGAAAACCGGTGCTGGCGCACCGGTCCTCTCCGCCCGGATGTGTATGGCCATAATCTATCGGCCCGGTTTAGCTTTAGTCTTTCTCCTGTCAGTTCGGACTTCCCGCCGCATAAAAATATGCTTTAACAGCAACAGCAAAAACATGGCCCCCTTCGGCTCCCCGGCAAGCCGGGCCGCGAGCCGTCAGGCTGCCTTATCTGCCGCGCTTTTAACTTTGAAGATGAAGCAGCCCGCGGGCTTCGTACTGATATCAACCGCAGCGGTGTGAGTAAGACGCTGCATGACCGTCTGGAACCTCTGACCGGCCTGAACGATAAGACGCTGGCACTGAGCGTGCGCCGTGAATTTTTCTGGGTTGAGCTGCATGACATGGCAAAAACCGTAAGGGTTCAGGCGATGAATGTGCCTGAATCTAACCTGCCTGCCTCCATTCTGGAGGTCTTGACAAAAGCCGGTCATCTGGCACTGAACCATTTTGGAAAGCACGGCGAGAAAGCGTAGATGAACGCCAGCCAGTGGCTGGCCGAAGAGCTGAAGAAGGATAGCGCGGCAGCAACAGCTGCTGTTCAGGCGTAAAAAAAGCAGGGTAGCCCCTGCTTCGTTCACGGCGGCCGGCCCCACCTGGCTGCCTCATCAAAATCTGCACTAAGGAGAAGTTATGAATTTTGACCCGCAAATCGTCGCACAGGCATAGGCACAGGCATTTGTAAAAGGCTTTAACAGCGGGTGTGGCGTGCGCGTTCCAAAAATGAAGTTCAGCAAATGGCCGCATTTTATGCGTGCCGTATGCCAGCAGCTGGAGGTGCAGCCATGAGCATCGCAAACCCCCTTAACTTACCTTTCGCGCTGGCACCCGTGATGCAGAACGACATCATCCGCGTGTTGGGCCAATACACTTTTATCCGTCTCGATAACGGCGACGAAGCGTTTTATCACCACGGGAACCGGATCATCGGCGCGGACGCGAGCTGCGTCGAGCTGCCAGTCCCGGATGATAAGGAATGGAGCTGGGACGACGTGGTGACGCAGCTGGTACGCGCGTCATTTACGCGTCAGGTTCGCGGAGATCGGGCAACATCAATGTCAGACCTAATGAAAGCCTCTGGCCTTGCAAGTGCCAGTATTTATAAGCAGCTTTACCCTGATAAACGCACAATCTATCTCGCGGCCTTACAGCAATACATGGATGAAGGTGCTTCCAGAGCAGCAGAACGCGATGCGGAGTTTTCTCCAGAAATGGCATTGCGCGAAACGTTAGAATTTGTAGCGCTTTTATCATCTTCTCCTGATGGAGAAAAAGGTTGTTTTACCATTGCCGCGGCCAGTGAACTTCTACCGGGTGATGCAGAAGTAAAAAGTAAGGTTCATCATAAATTCAACAAAATAATCAATCAGTTGGAAAGAATATTATGTAGAGGTCAGACGCAGCAGCTTTTTCGGTGCGATGAAAGCCCACGAACAATGGCAATAAGCATTTTCATGATCCTGGAAGGGATGCGATTTTTGGGAAAATTCAGCCCGAAATTGACGAACTCAAAAAGAGTAACGAATTTATTGTCAGATCGGTGCTCTCAAACAGACATGAAGATGGGAAAGGCCTCTCCAGACAGGCATCAACACGATGGAAGTGGGCACAATTGTTCGGCGTCGAAAAAGAAGAATTACAATGGTTGTGCTCGAATGTGAAAATGGCATGGCTTTATATGGTTGGGTCAATAACGGAAAGTTTTTCAAAAGACGCTTTCCATTGTCTGAGTTAAAGACATGTGTGCCTTACTCAAACTTTTGGCCTCTTACTTAAAGCGCCGGTATGCCCTTTTTCCGGCGCCTGATACTGACGTCCGCTCCTGGCTGTGAGTTCAATGGCTCGATGCAACGCTATCCTTAATCAAGGGGGTGACTTGCTGAAATGGGCGAGCAGTTGCTTCATCACGCCGAATTTCTGCACCACAACCGCAAGAACGCGGAGGACGTGAGCTGGGCCGGAGTCCTGAAAGAACTCATGCGCCGCAGCGGGTAGGTTATCCGGATGTGCAGGCATAAGTCTGATGAGCATGCAGCATGATCTTATGCGTTAATCTGATTTAACGTGATTAGATCCATTTAATTTATGACCAGGAATTTTGCCATCAGAATTCCTGTTTATTTAACACAAATATAATCAGGTATTTTATGCAACTTTTCAGGAGCGCCTTTTTTACGCAATCATAACGAAAATAAATAACGCACCGTGAGAAAACAGGTCTATTATGACCGTGTTATTAAAATAATATGAAATCACAATATTTTTTCACCCGGGGGTTATATGGTTCACATTGATTTGTGCACCCGTGAAGGCGTGATGAAGGCTTATGCTTTCCGGACGCCAGAGCAGGCTTTAAGTATGATAGATGAGATAAAGGATGATGATTTTCAGTGGTTTAATCTTGACTGGGAGGGCAGGAAATTCACCTGCCCGAAAAAGTTTATTAAAAGAATGACAAGCTGGTCTTATATTAAAATGATGCGGGGGTTCCTGTAACCTACCTTTTGTTAACAATCCGGAAATAAATAAAATCACGCTGGGATGTGTATTTTCTTAATATCCGAATCGTTTCGGTTCCTCTGAAAAGCCACCTCCTGGCAGAAGTCACTTTTCCGCCGAGAGGTCAGCGCCCGGCCGTCCGGATATGGCGGTAACGGCGCAATATGAAAAAGACGCCCCTCATCACATACATCGGGGACTTTACGGGTGTGTGTGCCTCACCGGCCTGATGCCGGATGTCCGTGTCGCAGGTCTCACAGTGGCTGATAAAATAATAACGATCCTCCGTGGTCAGAGGTGCACAGCAGCGCCGGCAGCGTACGGGACCCATGGCGTTTCTTCTCCGCTTAACCTGCTGTATACCCGCAGTGGTTTAAGCAAAGACCGCCGCTACCGTTAAGGCAACCGGGCGCACGTGAATAAGAGGATTCCTGGCAGTGCGGGCCGCGATCACCGGGGGGCAGGGCTCAGTGGCAGCGCGCGGGCAGGGCGCCAGCCCAGAGGCGCAGGCTGGCGGAAGAAAAATGCAGGGGGCGTCCTTCCGGCAGGGCGCCGGACAGCCGGACTTCGCGGCCCGCACTCCCGGACAGCATGTCCAGCATCGCGCCGGGCACCCGGGCGTAGAGAATGTTGCAGTGGCCCCGCAGGGCCCCGCTGGCACACGTCCATCCGCCGCCGTCCTGCCCTGCGCGGTTATGTATGTCAGCATCCGAAAGTCTGCCGTGCGGCGCCTCCAGCGAAATCAGAAGCGCTCCGTCGTCATCGCAGGTAGCGTGCAGAAACACGTTTTTATCCTCCGAAGACGTGATGCAGGTGCCGGAGCCGGGAGTGCAGGCTGCCCGCTGCGCCCATAAGGGGGGCGCTATGAGCACTAACAGCAGCAGCATCTTGTTCATGAACGGCCCGCCTGTATGAAATTTGTACGCCACCCGCCGTCGGGCATGGAGCGCTCCCTGGCCGATGGTGTATGCACCCTGCCCACAGGGTTATCCACCGCACGGGTGCATAAGTTCGCCTGTGCGCCGCCGGCGAAAAAAAACCGCGCGGGTGCGCGGTCAGGACGTTCCGTAAATACCGGACAACACGCCTCCGGCCGTCCGGACCTGAGTCAGGTGCAGAAGGGCGGAGACGTCAGCTCTCTTCGTTTGCTGTGCAGACGCGTTGTGTGTGCAGCGCGGGGAGTATATCCCTTTTATCTGTGTGGCACCGGCCCGCCTTCATGAAATAAAACGTCCGGCACGATAAAAAAATGCCCGCAAGCCTTCACGGGCTAATCGTTGATTTGTACCGTGGTGAGACGGCACCGCTTTATTAATCATTTTCCGTGACATTAATCCATGAATATCACGTTAAACAGGGAATTATCAGATTAAGTTGCATTAGGAAGGAGGAATTACGCTAAGCTGGCGCGGACGTGCCGGCTCCCGCCATCCCGCCGTGCGGCACAGAAAAGGTGCGCTGTTCTGCCTTTTGACCGGGGCCGCAGGCGTTACACTCTGATGACACCTTAACCGGGCCCCTGACGCCATGCCGCTGAAAAAATTCCGCCTCCGCACGCTTCTCATCTCACTCTCCGTCGGCGGGGTGATCCTGACCGCCTGCCTGCTGCTCGGGTCGCTGCTGATTTTTCAGAAGGGCAACATTGAGGACAGCCTGCTTGAGGGCAACATCGCCTACGCGCGCAAGCTGGCCGACACCACCGATCGTTATCTCGCCACGGCGCAGCGCGAGCTCGCCTGGAGCGCCGGCCAGATTAAGGGCCTGACCGATCCGGGGCTGCTGCGGGGCGAGACCGATCGCCTGCGGCTGCAGTCCGGCTTTTTTAATACCGTGGTGGTGGTTAACCGTGACGCCATCATCGCGGCGACCTCGCCGGAGAGCCTGAGCCTGATTGGCGTAAAGCTGCATTCCGACGCGAGCCGGCAGGCTATTGCCACGCAGAAGCCGTTTATTTCGTCGCCCTTTACCTCGGCGACGGGCAACTACGTGGTGTTCCTGTCGCAGCCGCTCTTCACGCCGGACGGCAGTTACCTGGGTTACATTGGCGGCACCATCTACCTCAAAAAACAGAGCATGCTGAGCGACATCCTGAGCCAGCATTTCTACGCCCGCGGCTCCACCGTCAGCATCGTCAGCAATGACGGCCTCATCATCTTCAGCCACGATCCGTCCCGCGTGGGAACAAAAATGGCGCTGAACTCCGCGCTGCGCAAGCGGCTGGCCACCACGGACAGCGGGCGGTTCAGCTCGGAGGCTGACGGGCAGCAGTTCCTGACCGGCTACGCCAGCCTGCATAAAACGGACTGGAACATTTTTATCGCCGGGACCTCTGAGACGGTCCGGCATATCATGGTGCGCACGGCAGAAAACGCCCTGTGGTTCCTGCTGGGCATCGTTATCCTGACGGTCGCCGTGGTGACCCTGCTGGCCGGGCGCATTGCCTCTCCCCTGGAGACGCTGGCGGGCATGGTGCGGGATGGAGGAAATGACGCGTCGCTGGCGTCGGTGAAGGCCTGGTACTTTGAGGCCGACCGCCTGAAGCAGGCCGTGGAGGAGTACCGCCACGCCGTGGCAGGCCACATGGCCGCGCTCAGCGACGAGGCCATGACCGACCCGCTGACCGGGCTCTGCAACCGGCGTGGCTTTACCCTGCTGGCGGACAGGAGCCGCGAAGATGCCTCGCAGTGCGTGATTGCACTTGATATCGACCACTTTAAGAAAATTAACGACTGGTACGGGCACGATGCGGGTGATGCGGTGCTGGTCAGCCTGGCGGGCCTGCTGCGGCAGGCCTGCCGCACGGGAGACGTGGTCAGCCGCTTCGGCGGCGAGGAGTTTATTCTCCTGCTGCCGCAGACGGCGCTGGAGGATGCGGCCCGGACGGCGGAGCGCATCCGCGAGGTAGTGAGCACCACGATGTTCCCGTTCGTCGGGGCCATGACGGTGTCGGCCGGCGTGGCGTCCCTGGCCGACTGTGGCAGCCGGGAAGCGCTTCTGCGTCGCGCCGACGAGGCCCTTTATGAAGCCAAAGGCGCCGGCCGTGACGCGGTCATCGTCGCCGGGCCGGAGGGATTCAGACGCTACAGGACGCCCGCCTGAGGGCTGTCAAGCGGCGGCGGCGGGTCAGCACTGGCCGCGCAGCTTCCAGGACAGCCACTCGTCAAGCTCCGGCTCCGGCAGCGGCCGGGAATAGAAGAAGCCCTGCGCCTGGTCGCAGCCGTACTCTGTGAGCGCGGTAACCGTATCAGCGTCCTCAACGCCTTCGGCCAGCACCGTGTAGTCCAGGTCCTTAAGCATGGCAATAATGCTGCGGGCGATAATGCGCGAGGCGGTATCGGACGAGATTTCGCTGATGAGCGTGCGGTCCAGCTTGATGACGTCCAGCGGCATGCGCCGCAGGTAGCTGATGTTGCTGTAGCCGGTGCCGAAGTCGTCCAGAGAAATCCCGAACCCGCGCAGCTTCAGCATCTCCAGCCCGCGCATCGCCGCCGGATTTTCAATAATCCGCTCCGTCTCCAGGCACTCAATGCCCAGCAGGGAGGGGGATAGTTTCGCTTTTATCATCTTCGCCTCCAGCGCGTCGGCAAAGCCCTCGCGCGCAAAGTCCCGGCTGCTGGCGTTTATGGTGATGGGAAGCTGAATGCAGCTGTTGCGTAGACGCGTCAGGCGGCCGATGGCGCGGTCCGTGACCCAGGCCGTCAGTTCGCTCAGCAGTGACGTCTGCTCGGCCAGCGGCAGGAACAGCGCGGGTGAGAGCTCGCCCCGGACCGGATGGCGCCAGCGGACCAGCGCCTCCAGCCCCACCGGCAGGCCGCTGTGCAGGCAGATCTTGGGCTGGAAGGCGAGCCAGAGCCCTTTATTTTCCCGAAGCGCGGCGGCCAGGTCGTTCATCAGCGTAAAGTCCTGGGTGTGGCGCGCGTCGCTGGCCTCGCTGAAGCGCATGGCGGGCACGCCCCGGCCGATGGCTTCGTGCAGCGCGCTGACCGCGCGGCGCAGCGCCTCCTGCGCCGTCACGTCGCCGGGGGTAAAGGTGACCTCCCCGGCGTGGGTGCTGAGCGCCACGGCGATGCCGTCGCCCAGGTCGGCGCTGATCCCCTCCAGGCGCCCCGCGACCCAGTCCGTACTCATGTGGCTGTCGTCGCGCGTCAGGACGGCGAATCGCCCGGTGGCAACGGTGTAGAGCAGCTCGCCGGGCGCCGGGCGCAGGCGCAGCGGCAGGAGCGTGGCCACGTCCTTCAGCAGGCTCTCCACCGGGGCCATGCCCATTGAGCGCGCGAGTTCATAGGCGCGCGGCATGTCGATGCAGTCAATCAGCACCAGCCGGCGCCGGGTGCGGTCACCGGAGGCGGCCAGATACTGCAGGTCGCGGATGAGGCGCTGGCGGTTGGGCAGGCCGGTGACCGGATCGGCAAACCCGGCGGAGTGCCAGGCCTCCAGAAACGACATCACCAGCGCGGCCAGCAGCTTCAGGGTGGTGACCTGCTCGGCGCCAAACGGGTGCGGCGCGGTGTCCGTGACGCACAGCGTGCCGAGCACGATCCCCTCGCGGTTTTTGAGCGGCACGCCAGCATAGAAGCGAATGAAGGGCGAGCCGGTGATGAGCGGGTGGGTCACAAAGCGGGCGTCCAGCCAGGTGTCGGGCACCACCACCGCGCGGTCGCTGTCGACCGCGTGGCGGCAGAGGGAGTCCTCGCGCGAGGACTGCGTCAGGCCAAAGTTGTGGGCGGCCTGCACGTGCTGGTGCTCGTCGTCCAGCACGGAAATAAAGCTGCCGGGGATGCCGAGCGCCTGGCTCGCCAGCCGGACAAACTTGCGCAGCACGTCGTCGCGGCTGTCGTCGGGACTGCGCAGCGCCTTCAGCGCCCGCGCGCGGCGATCGTCGTCGCCGGTAAGATTCATCAGCATGGGTTCCTCCGCCCCGGCCTGGTTCCGGTGCGAAATTAAAAAGAAAAAGTGTACGGTTATAAACCGGTATAGAAGACAATTTCTGCGAAAGGGAAAAGCAATGACAACTTTCTTATGGCGCTCACTATAGGCGCTATCTGGTCTGATGTCAGGTTTATTTACTTTAGCGAATTAATTGCTGCAGCACGATTCTTTTATTTTATCGTCGTGATGTGTCCTTTTTTAATTATTCCTGCCAGACTCTCTTCAAATAAATGTAGTGCGCGACTTAATCACGCACGCAATTAATATAAACGATAATGCTTCTTATTATTTTAAAATAATAACAACACCGGGGAAAACCTCATGCAGCTACTCAGACACTTTACCATCCGCCGCGTCGTGCTGTGGATGATGATCCTCTCCCTGGCCGTGGTGGCGCTGGCCGGCAGCTACGGCGCCTTGACGCTGCGCGAAATGTACCGCCACGCCGACCGCGCCGACGCGCTGACGCAGCAGCTGACCTTTCTGACCCGCGCCGGACTCGTCATGCAGGACGGGACGGCGGCCGAGAGGGCGGCCCTGCTGAACGACGCGCCGACTGACGCAGCGTGGGACAGTTATCGGGCGGCGCTGAGCGCGCCGGACCGCTATCCGGCCGCCGCCCGCGAGCGCCTCGGCAGCCTGACGCAGCAGCTGGCCGCCGACGACGCGCCGGTGATGGCCGAGCGCCACCGGCTGGAGGTGATCCTTATGAGCGCGCTGCTGGCCGCCGCCGCCCTGCTGGCGTTCTGCGACCGTTATCTGCTGGTGCACCTCGTGCGCCCGGTGGCGAAAATTCGCGCGCACCTGAAGACCATCGCAGGGGGCGACCTTACCCGCGAGCCGGAAGACCTGGGCCGCAACTGCGTCGGGCAGCTGGTGCCGCTGGTCAGAGAGATGCAGCACAGCCTGCTGGACGCGGTGGCGGCCATCCGCGACAACGCGGTGATCCTGCACCGCGAGGCCGGTGAGATTGCGGCCGGCAACGCCGACCTGTCCGACCGGACCGCCACCCAGGCCGCCGCGCTGGAGCAGACCGCGGCCAGCATGGAGGAAATCACCGCCACCGTTGCTCATAACGCAGAAAACGCCCGCGAGGCGCGCGAGCTGGCGGGGCGCACCGCCGGCACCACCCAGCGGGGCGCGGAGCTGGTGCAGACCGTGGTGGCCGCCATGGGCGGCATCGCGGAGGGCTCAGAAAAAATCCGCCAGTTCACCGCCACCATCAACGGCATTGCCTTCCAGACCAACATTCTGGCGCTCAACGCCGCCGTTGAGGCCGCCCGCGCCGGCGAGCAGGGACGCGGCTTTGCCGTCGTGGCCACTGAGGTGCGCGCGCTGGCGCAGCGCAGCGCGGCCGCCTCAAAGGAAATTGAAGGACTGATTGCCGACACCGTGGCGCGCGTCAGCGACGGCCGCCGGGCCGCCGGCAGCGCCGGCACCACGATGGATGAGGTGCTGCGCGGCGTCGGCGGGGTCAACGAGCTGATTGGCCAGATAGCGCTCGCCTCGGAAGAGCAGAGCAAGGGCATAGCCCAGGTCACGCTCGCCGTGGCGGAGCTTGACCGCGTCACGCAGCAGAACGCCACCCTGGTGCAGGAAGTTTCCGCCACCGCGGGCAGCCTGAGCGGGCAGACGACCGCGCTGGGCGGCGCCATCACCCGCTTCACGCTGCCGGATGAGGGCGGTAACGTGGCGGGCTCCCCGCCGGCGCGCCCGCGTCTGGTTGAAGTGAAGACCCCGGTGACCCCGTCACAACAAAGCGACTGGGTGGCCTTCGGACATCACTGACACTCAGGGCTGAGCGGTCGCGCTTGATGCGCCTGACGGATAACCAGCCCCCTGCGGGGGAGCATGCCCGCCCCGCATCAGTCGCGCGGGGCGAGTGGCGGCGGGTTTTTCTCCAGCCACGCGCGCACGCGCACGGCTTCCGGGCCCGCCTCGCGCACGGCCCGGGTCAGACGCTCCTGGGTTGTGCGCAGCTCCAGCGTCCAGAACGTAATCTGCCACTGCTCCCGGACGTCTATGCGGCTCAGGTCAGCGGGCACCCGCCGCTGAATATAATCACGGTTTTTCATCAGGTTATCCTTTTTATCAGTACAGGGTGTGGCGGCGCGATAAATATGGCCACCGGTAAGCCCTGCCTATCCTGGCGAATAATTATCCGGAAAATACCGGAATAATCCCTGTGTCAGGATTTCGTTAAAAAAGGAGAGCATTCCTGGGCCGGTGCGGAAAATTAAACGCTGGCGTGAAATAAATAAGGCGAAACGGCACGGTGATTTATTTATTCCCGGGGAGTCGCTCATCAGTAAATACCGCGGCGCGCGCATTGCAACGGGGCGTGAAAGTTTAGATAATGTAATGGTTTTTTATCATCCGCTGCACCCGCCGCGCTATTGTCGCCCTGCCGGTCCGTTCCGGCCCGCACCTCTGAAGGGAGTATCCTCTGGGAAATCAGCTTTTATACCGGCCCGTCGCGGTCGGTTCCGACGTCCGCGAGCTCCGCCTGGCCGCCGGCCTGTCGCAGGAGGCCGCCGCCGAGCGGTTTGAGCTCAGCCTGCGCGTCTGGCAGATGAAGGAGGCGGCGAAAAATCCCGCCCCCCTGAGCCAGGGAGAGTACGAACTCCTGCTGCTGCTCGCCGGGCGTCACCCGCACTATGCCCTTGTGCCGCAAAAGAAAAAGTAGCAGGCTCTGTCCGCTGACGGCCCGCTGAAGTTCAGCCTGGCACGGCCGATAAGAGGATAAGGACATGAGCGGTAAATACTACTACGCGGCGCGGCGCGGACGCCCCGCGATTGAAGAGGTACACTGCGCGGGCTGCGGCGAGCTGGCTGAGGCCGGCGGGGGCCGCTTTCTCGGCACGTTTTATTCCCTCAGGCACGCGCTTCAGTCCGCGCGCCTGCGGCACCCCGACTGCGTTATCTGCCTGCGCTGCGCCTCCCTTCAGCGCTGAACGCGGCCAGGAATGGTCCTGAAATGATGTTTTCGTGATGCCCGCACAGCAGGGCATCACTGTTATCCCTGACCCCGCCTGCGGCGGGGTCAGCTGACGGGCCTTTCTTCCGGCGGCGGGGCGGCAGGCATTTCTGCGGCCCCGTCTGATTGAACGTGTCCCCTTTTTGCTGTGTCATGCCGGCCACAGCTCTTATCACCTGGGGGAACGACCCTGAAACGCCCGACATCAGACCACGAGGCCGCCCGCCTTGCGGCGCTGGCACCCTATAAGCAGGCGGATGCGCTGCCGGAAAACGCGCTCGACCGGCTCACCACGCTCGCCGCGCGCCTTTTTCGCGTGCCCACCGCCTTCGTCTCGCTGATTGACGACCAGCGCCAGTTGTTCTCGTCCCGCTACGGTCTGAACATCACCGGCACCGCCCGCAGCGTCGCCTTCTGCGACCACACGCTGGCGCAGGGGGAGATCCTCTGCGTCCCGGATA
>NZ_VWXC01000038.1:0-15948 GCF_011752685.1 Candidatus Pantoea communis | reverse complement strand
TTACGATCAGCTTCGTGGGAAAGGGTTCAGAATCCGGGCGCTGGCGGTCCCGTACAGGAATTAACTGTGCAGGCAGCGTAATAAAAAAATGGCTTCCGGGAGGAAGCCATCAGCACAATCAGTCGCAGTATCAGATGTGTACCCTGATGAGGCACATTAAAGTTATCGGCACCTTGCTCCGAAACCTGAGCGCAACCGGCATTTTTTATAAACCTGCTAGGCAACACGCTTTTGATAAGCAGGTCCCGGCGGGTTTAGGAACATCAGTAATCTCCGCTCCCTCAATCGAAGAAAACGTAAATTCTGCCTCAGAAGCTCTTCCAGTTATCATCCCCCACTGCCGCAACGGCAGGGGTGGGCCGTAATAAAGCAGCCCTCCGTATCGGCCGGACAGCCTGAGCGTCCAGAGTGCCTGCCTGGCCCGAATCCGGAACCAGCGTAAAGTTACTCACCAGCCTGTTCAGCGCCGCCGCCTGTTCCATCAGCGAACGTGACGCGGCCGAAGCTTCTTCAACCAGCGCAGCATTCTGTTGTGTTACGTCATCCATTTGATTCACGGCAATATGGACCTGCCCGATACCCTGAGACTGTTCACTGCCGGCAACCGATATCTCATCGACAAGGTCGGCGACCTGCCGCACGGCGTCGTTCATACGGGACATATTTTCTCCTACGCCCTCAGCCTGCGTCGAACCGGCTTCGACAAAACCCATGGATAACTCAATCAGCCCCTTGATTTCACGGGCGGAGGAGGATGAACGTTGCGCGAGGTTACGAACTTCTCCCGCTACCACCGCGAAGCCGCGACCCTGCTCTCCGGCACGCGCGGCCTCGACGGCTGCGTTCAGGGCCAGAATGTTGGTCTGAAATGCAATGCCTTCAATCAGCCCGATAATATCCGTGATTTTTGCAGAGCTTCCCCTGATGTCACCCATTGTATCCAGGAGCGTGCGTACCCGCCCGGCGCTGTCCTCTGAAATATCCCGGGCATTCTTCGCCAGCTGGCTGGCAAGCTGAGTGTTTTCAGCGGTCTGACGCACGGTCTCACTCAATTGTGACATGCTTGCCGCCGTCTGCTCCAGCGAGGCAGCCTGCTCCTCGGTTCGTGAAGAGAGGTCCTCATTACCGGCTGCTATTTGCGCTGAAGCCGTGCTGACCGACTGTGAAGAGGCCTCCACCTTCGACAGCGAGGCTGAGACGTTTTCTATAAGATGATTAAACGCTTTTGCGGTCAGGCCGATTTCATCCCGGCGCGACTCGTCCACTCTGAGCGTCAGGTCAAGCCGGTGGCTGGCGTTTTCCATAGTCTGCCGCATGCCGTTGAGTTGCCCGCGGATACCGAAAACCGTTTTGAGCGCAAAGAAGGCCAGAATAGCAATGGCCAGTGCGGAACCCCCTATTAAGCTCCAGACTGTCACCTGATAAGTTCGGTCATTTTCCTGACGCAGGGTGCTGCCGATGTCCACGTTAAGTTTGAGCTGTTTCTGGTAGCCTGCAATCAACTGGCGGGCGGCTTCGCCAATGCCGTTATTGCTCTGGAGCGCCCCCAGTGCAATGGCGTCATTCTGTGCGCGTGAGCCAGCAAGAAATTCCGGAAGCGAGGATTCAACCTGTTTGATGGTGGAGAACGCTCTCTCTGTCAACTGCCGGTCCTCCTCGTTCGATATGTCATTATTCAGGTAATAGTTGTTCAGTGATTTAATATTACTTATAGCTTCATCGATTTTCTTTTCGACTTCAGCCTGTCGCCGCGGATCTGTTGCGCTCTGGTGGCGGTAGAGCCAGATAATGAGGGAATTACTGCCGTCTACCAGTTTTCCCAGATCCAGCAATGACGGAACGGTATTTTCCTGTACATACTGAAAGCGGGACTGGAATCCGCCGGCAACCATGACGGCCACGATGACCATCGCGACCAGCGAGGCAGAGAGAAGTGAAAAGGTAAGCAACAATCGCTGTGTAATCGTCATCTGTAATTCCTGCCATTGTAAGTGACTAATAATTTATGAAATCTGAAAATAATAAAAACTTTCAGCATATTTATCGGCAGAAATGCAGGAAACGTTATTTCAAATTAAGCGGACCCGCGGCGCACGGGTATCGCGTTTTCCCCCATTGACCAGCCACCACCGCCCGGACTGGATGGACGGAGCTGCAGGGGCAGATAAATGGATGCTGTGACTATGGGTAAGTGTCGCTGCAGAGCAAGAGGCCTGCTGCTTCTTTTACCTCCGACCTTCTGACTGATAAGCTGCTGACAGGCCGCTAAAGCGGCATTCACAGCACAGGCTTAGCACTGCTCGCCCGTCTGAATATCGGCTTCAGTAGCCTGCTGACCGCCGCTACAATTTTCAGTAAGCTGATAATAGCAGGCTCTGCCTACGCCATTATGCTCATATGCATCAGATTCAAACGGAAGAAACGCGGATGAAAGACTCAGAAGTTGAACTGACAGAATCCCTCTACTGGGAGGCTTGCCGGATTACCGGCATGATTTGCCTGAATCTGGCCGACCGGGGCCAGCAGACCGATCGTAATCGATTGATCCGGGAGCTGGTCACGCTCGTAAAAGCCAGCGAAAAGGAAAATGAAGTCTGTAATCCCTCGCTGATTTTCGCGATTGAACAGCTCCGGGGCGACGACCCGGATGAAGTCAGACTTCACAGCTGAATCGGGTGCAGACTCAACAGACTACTCCGGGCAGGGATGATGTCATAAAATACCGCATTTCAGTGCCAGTTTTTAATGTGGTCCTGCATGAAGGATGCCTCTTATGGATAACGACAATCTGAACGTCAGTCACCTGGCCTGGTGCGGGCTGATTGCACTGCACACTGCCCGCCGCGACGGGGTCGCGACCTCCCCCGCGCAGGACAACCTCTTTCTGACCCGCTGGCTGGCTACCGCCGAGAAGCAGCGGCGTTTTCCCCGGGAGCTTGCCAGCGACATCAGCTGACTGCTGAAAGAAGGGCGGGTGAAGGGACTGCGTGCCGACCTGCCCGGCAAGCTCGACTATCTGTGGCGCGCCGGCAACGGCAACCTGCAGGGGCAGAACGACCTGTTCCGGCTGCAGCACGCCCTGCACGCGGTGAAACTGACTGGATGGATTTACATGGTGCTGGCAGAGAGTGAATGGCGCGGCCGCCGGCAGCTTCGCCTGAGCCCTTCGGTATCGGGCATTTACCTGAACCGTCACGCGCTCGACGCCGGCTTTGACGAGCACGGCCTCCAGCGCATCCCCCTGCCCGCGCGCATCACCGGCGAGCTGCCCGCGCTCGATAAACTGCTGTAGCGGTCGGGCTGGCGCCGGGAGGCGGCCAGAAGTGCGGATGAACATCTGCACCTACTCCTCGCGGACGGATTCCGGGCAGCCTGAGGCCGGAACAGCAATGGTCACGGACGTTACAGGCTACAGTGAACCTCCACGCCGGCTCAGGTTTAAGGGCGGGCGGCCGATAACTCCCGCGTAAGCAGAATAATAAATCGGTTGTTTTCATTCCCTGAACGGGGAGCCGCTCGGCGGCACCCCACTTTTTTTGACGGCGTCCACGTGCGCGATCGCCAGGACAGGAACCACAGCATGAACAGGCATGAAGTCACGTCTCAGCTGTTTCGCAGCGCGGGCTACGATCCGACCACCGGCGTGCTGGAGCTGGAGTACCGGGACGGCGCGTGCTGGCGCTGGCTCGCGGTGCCGGCAAAGGTGTATCAGGCGTTCTGCGCGGCTGCGGACGCTGACGCATTTTTCATGAGCAGCATCGAGGGCCGCTACCTTTCCCTGCGGGGCAGCCTCAGCCTGCGGCGCGGCGTCTGACGCCATCATCTGCGCGTACGCATCATAATCTTCAGCTGTCTACTGTCGCGCGGTTATCATTATCCCGACTGGCCACGTGCCGGCCGCGGCCACGCCGTTCAGTCAGGTGGCCGTTTCCCCTCGGAAAGTAGCGTTTCAGCCATTACTGATTCGGGCATCCGGGAATAACGAGTACGGATGCTCCCGGATAACATAAGGAAAATTACGTCACGAAAAATGGATTTCACCCACAGCTGCTGGAAGATGCGGCAGCCTGATTTTCCTGGACACTGGTATCCCTTGACGGGTTTGAGCTCACACATTAAAAATGTTTTACAGACCCGCGGACAGTCACTCCTTAACCATCCTGAGCGGAAAATCATTTTCCGGCGCTATCCGCTCGGGGATATGCCAGCATCTACGTTCAGCGCCTTCTGCAGCGCTGTTGCTGAACACGCGCACGTCCGGGCTGTCCGGGAAGAAAATCTCACCGGCATGATTCACAGCGAGGACCGCTTTAGCTGAAGGACGTCTTCCGCCGCCGGTATTCACTGCGGCACATCTTGATTCTCCTGTTACGGTCGAGGGTGACAGCTTTCCCAGGTGCGGTTCTCTCTGCCTGCGTGCTCCTCTGCCCGCGGTCGTGTTTGCCGATTTACCGCCACCTGAGGGGGTCCTGCGGATTGCGGACACCCGCGCCCTGGGTTTCAGCATGCCGCTCTGGTTGTCACCTCAGACAGTCAGTCGGGTTGAATCCCGCCTGTGGCTTCTGATGGGGATGTTTTTTATCCCCGTATATC
Source organism: Candidatus Pantoea communis (assembly GCF_011752685.1). Taxonomy (NCBI): domain Bacteria; kingdom Pseudomonadati; phylum Pseudomonadota; class Gammaproteobacteria; order Enterobacterales; family Erwiniaceae; genus Pantoea; species Candidatus Pantoea communis. The sequence continues at coordinate 11,355 of NZ_VWXC01000038.1, read as the reverse complement.
CGGAGCTGACAGACCGGCAATGGAAAAAAGTCATACCCAACGGCGTCTGTGCCAGAGAACGGATAATAATGGAGAAGGACGGGGAGGCCGTGAGCCTCGATTTCCACTGGCAAAGTCGCACGCACTGAAACCTTTGAAAGAGTAAATTCCGGTGCTGCCGAGAGCATGTTTGTCAGCGGGAAAGTGCAGCAGTACTTAGGGGGAGCATGATAAAACGTGTTATATACCCGATCTGCAAAAGCATGGTCAGGCTGCCCCCCAGATATCTGATGCAGAGCCCGTAACCGGCACCGGCAGCATATCAGACCAGATGAACATAAGGCCGCCCCAGGGGTTTCTGGCTCCTCCACACCGCTAAACCTTCCCTTTATATCAGTCAGCCCATCAGGCATGTCCCTCTTTCACTGAATGTGCCACATCCCTGACGGCTTTCTCCACGCCTTCTGAGTTTATCTGAATACTGGCAATGACCTCACCTGCCTCGCGCATGAGCGCCACGCCGTCCTTTGTGTTTGACATACTGCCCTCTATACCACAGAGTACTTTTTTGGCCAGCAGGTTGTTATCCACCACGACCCGTTCGATTTCTTCAGTGGCAGCACTGACGCTTGCTGCAAGGTTGCGGACTTCTGCGGCGACAACGGCAAAGCTTCTGCCTGAGGCACCCGCCCTGGCTGCTTCAATAGCGGCATTCAGGGCAATCAGCCTTGTCTGCATGGCAAAGCTTCGGATTGTTTCGACCATACCGTCAATGCTGTCAGACTGACTGTTGAGTCGGGATATATCCGCTGAAACCGAGCTCATCCCAAGAGCAATCCTGTCTATCATTCTGATGCTGTTCTCGATTACGTCTGCACCTGTCTGGGCACTTCCCCGTGTCTGGACTGCCATATCCCACGCGTGCACGGCGGCATCCTGCTCTTTCTGATTTCTCAGGACCTGACCGGTAACGTCTGAAGCAAATTTCACAATTTTATACAGTTTGCCATCTGGGCTGAATACCGGATTATAGGTGGCACGTAACCAAAGCGGGGCACCACGACTATTCAGTCGTGGAAACTGGCCAGAGAAAAATTCACCCTGATTCAGTTTTTCCCAGAACTGCCGGTACTCATCACTTTTATACAGTGATTCGCTACAAAATAGCCTGTGATGCTGACCGATGACCTCCTCCCGCTGATACCCGGTGGCGCTAAGGAAGTTTTCGTTAACATCAAGTACAAGTCCGGTTGGATCGAACGTAATGACGGCCATAGAGCGGCTGATGGCATTGACGACTGACTCCAGTTCCAGTGCTGACTGTACGCGCCCGGAAACGTCTGCGGCTATTTTGATGATTTTAAAAACCCTCCCGCGCCTGTCAGCAACGGGAATGTAGCTTGCCTCTAGCCATACGGGACGGTTGCCCTTTGCCAGCCTCATATACTTACCACTGAAGCTCTCACCGTCCGCAAGGCGCTGCCAGAAATGGCGGTATTCAGGTGTACTGATTAGCGAAGGGGCACAAAACATGCTGTGGTGGTGTCCGATTATTTCGTCGGCTCGGTAGCCCATAGTAGTAAGAAAAAGCGGGCTGGCCTTCCGGATTATTCCGGCTGGGGTGAACTCAATAACTGGCATAGCCTGCTCAAGCGCGCCTACAGAAGCGGATAAACGTGAGCGACTTAGGGAAAACAGATTTTTTAACGTATGCAGGAGCATGATATGTTCCGGATTATCCAATGACTGCTTCGGTTATCGGCAAACCGAATGTGGACATTATGTATTGCTGTGATAGTCACGGGTTACAATTGTTTCGAACTTTAACAAGATTGCTAAACACCTCCTGGAGCTAACTACTGTCTACTAACCAGATTGTCGGACACCATGAATCTGATGGCGTGCAACATGTAAGTCAGGTCAGCATACCTTCCGTGTGAGAACCTTACAGCTGTCTGAGCAACGGATGCGCTTTTAGCCAGACACGCTCTGCTCTGTGGACCTTCACCGTATAGCCCTTCTGCATAGGAATCTTTTCCTGATTGATATCCAACACAACTGCATACCCGTTTTCTATCCGTCCGTATCTGAAGTGACGAAACGCATGTTTCTCCTGACACTGCGAGCCGGTGTGATATGCCAGCATGGGAGAACCTCTTCATAAGCGGGAAAAAACGTGCGTTCATGAACAGAGGTGTCGTCATAACGGAAAACGATGCCTCGCCCTAGCGTGAAGCAATGATACGCCTGAGCGTTCTCAGGCTATGTGCCCGGTGGGCAAGCCGCAATCCGGCGGCTGGAACGATAGATCTGGCGTCACTGATGTCCGAACAGCAGGAGTCCGAACAGGAAGTAGAGCGATGTGACAAATATTGAACATCCAAGCTTTCCGGGCAGCACCACGGAAGAGAAGGGGTTGTGATTGTGACGTCGCCCAGCCACAGGGGGCATGGTTGATATTCATGACAGGCGCCCACGGGTGATTGCCCCTGACGCCGTTCGCGAGTAATTGAGTACCAGCACGTCTCCCACTCGGCTAAAGTCCGGTGCTTATTTTGGCCTGCAGAGTGGGCAGTTGAGGCAGTATTCGACAGGGTCGGTTGCTTTGTAATAGAAACAGCAGGTGCGACGAAAGCGCACAGGCTTTCCCGCCGCGTTTAGCTGGAGAGGTCGGCGAAAGCGTTGCAGCGGGTTCCAGGACAGGCCAAAGAGAGAAGGTGAAGCCTGTCCGATCAACCAGTTAAAATCGGCATCCCTGCGCTCGTTCTGCGTTTCATCGAGCCTGTCCATTCGGCCCTGATAAAGTGAAAAAACCCGCATCGCGGTATTTTCCCAGAGTATCTGTATGGGCAGTCCGCTCACTCCGGCCAGACTTTGCCAGAGCGGAGAAAGAAACCCGCGGAAAAGCGCTGACACGACTTCTTCACGCCAGGCATCTCGCTCACCGGGAAGATAGCATGTCACTAGAGTGTCTGCCGGGAGCGACGATGTCCATAGCCCGTTATCGTGAGCATACTCAAGCCGGCTGCGAGAAAGAGAGAAGGTCAGGCCACTGTCAAACACGCTCATAGCATAGAGCACATTGCCCGTCGCGAGAAATGCCAGACGTTTTGCAAACAGCGAGGCGGCTATGGCCACATCCGGTGCGCCTGTCAGCGGCATCACGAGACGTAAAAAGGCATCGCAATGTTTCGCATTGAGCACATATTCTGCCGGCATACTGCGCGCGTCGGCCGCCGCGAGGGGCCGTAAGCGGAAATTCTTCTGCAGAAAGGCTTGCTCCTCAGGCGTCAGCATGTAGCGCCCCGGGAAAAGGAATACACAGCGGCGAGCGAAAGAAAGGATCTTCAATAATCCGGCACTGCAGGTTAAACACCTTATTCACCAGCGCTTCAGTCATGATATCCCCCGGCGCACCCTGTGCATAAACCCGTCCGTCGTGTACGGCGACCAGATGGTCGGCGTAGCGGCTGGCCAGATTAAGATCGTGCAGGACCATAACGATGGTTTTACCGTGCGTCTGGTTCAGGTCGCGCAACAGTTCAAGCACCTCAACCTGATGGGCCAGATCAAGATAGGTGGTCGGCTCATCCAGCAGCAACGTATCGGTCGCCTGTGCCAGCGTCATGGCAATCCAGACGCGCTGCCGCTGCCCGCCTGATAAGGCATCCACAGGGCGATGCTGTAATGCATCAGTTCCGGTCAGTCGAAGGGCCTCGTCTACCTGCCTTTCATCTTCCGCTGACCACTGACGTAACCAGCTCTGATACGGGAAGCGTCCCAGGCTAACGAGCTGACGTACGGAAATTCCTTCGGGGGCGACGGGGATCTGCGGCAGGATCGCCAGCCGGCGGGCGACCTGCGCCGTACTGCTGGCATGAATATCCATCCCGTCCAGTATAACGGTTCCCGACTGCGGCCTGAGAAGCCGGGCCATTGCCCGGAGCAGGGTGCTTTTACCACAGCCATTACTCCCGATCAGTACAGAGACTTTCGCGGCGGGCAGTTTGAGATCCAGCGAGTGTATGACCTGCTGCTGTGTATAGCTCACGTTCAGCTTATGAGTGGAAAGAGACACGTTTTCTCCATCAGTTTACGTACGCTGCCGGATAAGCAACGCCAGAAAAAACGGCGCGCCGACCAGCGCAACAAAGATGCCCGCCGGAAGATCTGCAGGCCGGAACAGCGTTCTGGCCAGCAGGTCAGCAGTAACCACCATGACGCCGCCGCAGCAGGCGGTGACAAACGCCTGGCCAAAAATGCCGTGACGTACAATCTGTCTGCCGAGGTGGGGCGCTATCAGGCCAACAAACGCCATGGCGCCCACCATTGCTATCGCGCCGCCGGAAAGTATCACGCAGCCCAACAATAGCAGGGCCCGCATTACATGCACCCGCACACCCAGCCCCGTGGCAAGGTCGTCGTCCAGCAGAAGCGTGCTCAGATAACGCAGCGAAAACAGCCAGAGCAGCAATGCCGCCAGATCGATGGCGAGGAGGTGACGCACCTTTTCCCAGGTCGCCGCATAAACGCTGCCGCTAAGCCATACCCACGCAGAAAAGGTGGTAGTCAGTGGGCTGAAAACCAGTATGAAGGTCACCACCGCGCCCGCCATTGCCGAGACGCCGACACCCGTCAGGATCAGTCGGGCTGGCGTCAGCCCCCTGGGCCCTGAAAGTATGAATACCAGGCCAACCGCGCAGGTGGCGCCAGCCATCGCTGCCACCGGCATCAGCGCGCTACCCCATGAAAAACTGAAAAAAGAAAGCCACAGCAGCGCCCCGACGCTTGCGCCGGTAGTGACGCCGAGCGTGTCCGGAGAAGCCAGCGGATTACGTACCAGCAGCTGCATAACCAGTCCGGCGAGTCCAAGCCCCGCGCCTGAAAGAAGCGCAAGCGCCACGCGGGGTAAACGCAGCTCGTGCAGGATGAAGCTTTGTGAGCTGGCGTCAGGATGTATCAGGAGCCACAGCGCCTGATACAGCGGAAGGGGTACGTCGCCGGCGCTTAATGCAGCAAGCGTCATCAGCAGCGAAGCCAACAGGCAGAGCAGCATGACCAACGGTAATCGCCCGGCGTAAAGGCGTGAAAACGGGCCGCAGCGTATAACGCGGTTATCAGACATGGTGTCTCCTGCGCTGCGCCAGCACTATAAAAAATGGCGCGCCCATCAGCGCCGTCATGACGCCGACGGGGACTTCCTGCGGTAAAATTATCACGCGCGCCACGATATCCGCCGTCAGCAACAGTAACGCGCCGATCAATGCGCAGGCCGGTAGCATCAGACGCAGGTCGCTGCCAAACAGCTGGCGGGCGATATGCGGCACTATCAGTCCGACGAAGCCGATGCTACCGGCGAGTGCCACGGCGTTTCCCGCCAGCCCCACGACCAGCAGGCTGGCAAGGAGGCGGACACGGACGATATTTTGCCCAAGGCCGGTGGCAATTTCCTCGCCGGCACGTAGTACATCCATCTGGCCGGCAGACAGGCACGCGACAACAGTCAGCAGCGTTCCGGGAAGCAGCATCGCATAGACATGAGGCAGGTCATGACCCGACAGGCTCCCGGCCAGCCAGAACAGCATCGTATCAAGCGTCTCCTGGTCGATAACGAGGATTGCTTGGGTAATGGCATTACACAGCGCGGTTATCGCCACCCCAGCCAGCACCAGCGGAAGTGGATTATCCCGTCCGTTACCTGCCCGGCTGGCGAACCACACCAGCATACTGGCCGCGCACGCCCCGAAAAATGCCAGTAAAAGTGTCTGCCAGGGGATGCTCAGGGAAAGAACGCTACCGGCCAGCACAACTGCCAGCGCCGCGCCCGCATTGACGCCGAACAGCCCGGGCGATGCCACAGGATTGCGAGTCAGCGCCTGCATAAGTCCGCCCGCCACAGCCAGAAAAGCCCCCACACACATGGCCAGCCATGTGCGTGGCAACCGGGATGTGCGAATGATGGCGTCAGCCGCACGGAGGGGATCGGAGTGAAACAAAGCGTCAGCCACCTGCGAAAGCGTGTAAAAGCGCACTCCGATCATGACGCTGAGCACCATCATCAGCGCCAGAAGGGCACAGCAGAACAGAAAGCGTGCTTTCACGATGCCCCCCGGCTCAGCGCCAGCTCTGTGTCAGTGAGGATCTGATTTGCGCCAATAATGCCACCCGACAGACTCCATGGAACGCTGTCAACCGTCCTTAACTGCCGTATTCTCACGGCGCTCAGTTGCTGCCAGAGCGGATGCGCAGTCATCACCCGGTACTGACGCAGAATGGCAGGGCTTTCCGCCCGCAGCAGAATGAAAAAGATATCGGCATCCAGCAGCGGCAGGTTCTCCATACTGGAAAAGCGCAACGACGTGCCGCGCGTCTGCGTAGCCTGCCCGTTCCAGTCAAAACCGAGTTCGGACATCACAGATCCAGGAAAGCTTTGCGGAGTGTAGCTGCGGATGTGATCGGGGCGGACTTCAATGACAGATACCCGGGGTCTGGCCTGTGAACCGAACCGTTCTCTCATTAGGGTCTGAAGGGCGACAATGCGTGAATCCCAGCGCTGAAGCAGGTTTCCTGCCTCATTGACCTTTGAGAGTTTTTCTGCAACGACTTTCAGCGTTTTTTTAAATTCATAAACGTCATCGAGCAGCACCACGGGCGCAATCTTTTCCATCAGCGGCGCAACATCCTGATGGCGGAAACGGGAAGCAAATATGATATCGGGCCTGAGCAGCGCTATTTTTTCAAGCGCCGGCTGGGTTTCCAGGCCTAACTGCGGCACGCCTGAAAACTGGTTTCGCAGGTAACGGTAAACCGGCTTTTCCGCCCAGGATTCAACGATCCCGCAGGGCGTAATGCCCAGCGCCGCCAGGCTGTCGGTGGCACCCTGAAACAGTGAAACGGCACGCTGGGCGGGCCGTTGCACGGCCAGAAGGCCGGGTGACACGCTGCATAACAGCAGCGCCTGCAGCCAGCGCCGGCGAAGAGGCGAAAAGTAAAATTGTTTCTCCATCGTCAGGTTTACCGCCCCGGAAGCGGGGCGGCCATAATCAGAAGTCAAGACTGTAGCCGAGCGTGGCCGTGCGCCCCCTCCCGGCAAAATAGCGGTCAGGGTCAACGGAGGCGCTCTGCGAATAATAAGTGATGTATTTTTTATTCAGCAGGTTGGAAATGCCCAGGCTCAGCTGTCCACGGGGAAGTTTATAACCCACGGCTGCATCTACCAGTGTGTAACCGGAGAAATCCTTTTCCTCATCGTCGAATTTTTTGCTCATAGCCCAGTTGGCCTGCAGGAAGGTACTCAGCTCCGTATTCCAGTTTGCTGACCAGCTGGCGATGAGGCGATCCGGCGCGATATTCAGGCCGTCAAGTTTTGCATCCAGGCTGCCGTTTTCATCGCTGTCGTAACGGCCGCGCATATGAGACCAGGCGAGCGTGAGCTTATGATCCGCATTAGGGCTGTAGCCCGCGCTGACCTCCAGGCCATCGATTTGCGTTTTTTCCCGGCGGGCGACAAATGCGTCATCAACCAGTTCCACGCGGCTTCCGAGCTTTGAAGACGAACGGTAATAGCTTGCTTCAAAATCAAAGGGCGCCTGCTGAATGCGGAAGCCCGCCTCGCTATTTTTGGTGACGATCGGTTTCAGGCCGCTGTATTCATCCAGCCTGACGCCCGGGGTGTCAATGCCCCGTAGCACGCGGCCCACGTCAGGCACGGTGAAACCTTCGCTGTAGCTGGCAAACAAGCTGATCGGCGCCAGTGGCGTCCAGACGATACCCGCGTTGTACAGCGTCTGATCAAAGGTGGGCGTGCCTCCCTCAACGCTGACGCGATCGTTCGCCCAGGTCGTCTGATAACTGTCAATATTCAGTCGCGCGTATTCATAGCGTACGCCACCGCTGAGCTTTACTGACTCTACCGGGGAATACTCAAGCTGCAGGAACGGGGACAGGTCGGTATAGTTAATTTCAGGTACGTAAGTCCGCCCGGTTGACCATAAATCCTGCTTGGAATTGTCAAAAAGGGTATCAAATCCTACCGTTGCCTTAAAGCGATCGTCCCAGAAATCATCTTTGGTCAGCGCGATTTTGGTGCCGTATTTGTCGGTAAAGGCGCGGCTCTGATCGTATAAGGCCCCGATGGGCGCAATGGCCGGATCCTGGAAAGAAGAAGAGTTTGTCGCGCCAAACAGCGCTTCGTAGCGCTGATAATAGGCCAGCGCGGTGAGCTTCATGCCCGCCAGATTATAGTTATCGTAGGTGGTACCCACCGTCCAGACATCGTTGTGCGGCGCGCGGCCTTCCGGCCTGCCTTTGGCAGAGGTGGTCAGTATGCCGGCATCGCGATCGCCGGTCACGCTGACATAGTTGTCTTTATTTTTCAGTCGGTAGCGATTAAGACTCAGCTGAATGCGCTGGTCATTATCCAGCCAGTAACCGACCTTCGCCAGCATGTCCCACGCGCGTGAATCCATCAGGTCGCCCTGGGTATTATCCACACCAATCGCACGGTTATCTGCGTCTTTGAACAAGCCCTGATCTTCAAAGCTCAGCGCGAACAGATAATCTACGTATTCCTCGCTGCCGTTAACACTGTAGTTCGTTTTATAGGCCAGCGTATCGTGGTCAAATTCAGCCGTAGGCGTCGTGGCTTCGACGCCGAGGTGCTGATTGACGGTGCCGGGCTTTGCGCGCTTTGTGATGATATTAATCACTCCACCTGTCGCCCCGATCCCGTTGCTCGCATTAGCACCCTTGATGACTTCAATACGCTCAATCATGGACGCGTCAATGGTGTGCATTTCCCGCCCGGTAGGGCGCAGAGGGTTGGATTGTGGAATACCATCAATCATCACCAGCGGCATACGGCCGCGCAACGTTTCACCGCTGCCGGACATTTTCTGTCGCGCAGGGGAAAAAGACGGGAGCAGGTTGCTCAGAATCTGGGATGTGTCAGACGTCAGCTGTCGCTGCTGGCTAATCTCTTTTTCGCCAATCACCCTGATGACCTGAGGAGAATCATTGCGTGAACCTTCGGTACGGGTTGCATCAACGACCAGCTCCTCCTCTGCACTATCACGGGCATAAAGCGGGGATGACGCGAGCAGCGTCAACGCAGCACACAGTGTGGAAACTTTCATACAAATGATCCTCTGCTCTGAACACTTACATTCAGGGTTGATTGGCTTCATTGGTTTATGCGAACAGCAATGAGAATGAATATGATAACGGTTATTAATAACAAATTGTAAGGATAAAGTCAGGAAATGATGCATTTCAATTCTGAATGTGAATGGCACACTCGCTGCGTTAGCTTAAGTGCGCAGGTTGGCTAGCGGGGTGCAGGGATAGGCAGCAGGTGATTAGACCGGTCAGGTCAAAGCGGAAATGGCTTTCAGGAGTGCGGAGGTGATTCTGACCGGATAACCCTCAGGGATTTATGATGACGCAAATGGTGCACAGCCTGAAAGGCGTGGAACCATGTAAGATGAGTCTTAAGTAGTCCGCACAGCATCTTGTGAAGTCATCTGAGCCTGCTGTCGTGCACCTCACTGGGAAAAATACCGCGGATAATAGAAGAGATGATGGCGATGGCTCCAGGGTTGGAGCAGCCGAAAAGAAGAGTTCGGCATCACCCTGGTCGGTAAAAAGTGGCCGCAACGTAAGCTAGGCGGGAGAGGACAGTGATACTGATCTGTCATCGGATGTGGAAAACGCTGATTGTGTAAGAACCCTCCGTCTAAACACTTACAGATGGCAGGCGTGGTACAAAGCCTCGCAATAGCTGAACGTTTGAAAGTCTGTAAGGTGATGGATTGTTACATGGGGAAGCTGGTTCAGGTTGGTCTGCAAGCAAAGCTGAAGACACGGTTTATACAGTTCGTAAGATCGGGCTATGCCTGACTTGAAAAAAATCCGCCGTATCGGACTACGGCGGCAGATGTCACACAGGGTTGTCAGCTATTAGTGCTGCTTGTTAGTCATGGAATATGCCCAGAGGCACATTACCAGTGCGGGGTGAATTGTATACCTTTCTAAATATGCTGCCGGGATTTGACGGAACATTTTGGGAACATAAAAAAATACCAGAAATTTCTTAAGTAAATAGCGCACAATTAATACATAACCCATTATCAATAATGAATTATCCGATCTTTCGGTTGATTAAATATCTGCACTACTTGAAGTATAATTGGTCGAAAATTTGTGCAGCAGCTACTAGAATTTTATTCGTTAAGTCAAATTTAAAAGACGAAAACGGAGCGTACGATGCAAGATGACATTGCAGCTGAGTGTGAAATTCAGATAAAACGTTTGGCGGGTATGTATCAGATGGGGGACGGCTACCAGCAAACAAAAGAAGCGATCAACTCAATCCTAACGGACTTCAATCATGGACTGGGGAGAGAGGTGTCTGTACGCATCATGGTATGGAGTGATTTACATGCTTCGCTAAAAAATTCCCTGATAATTTCAGCCGACCCTCGCTGGATAGAAGCGATTCGCTATGCGATTTCGCGAGTTAAGTCGTTCAAGCAGAATGCAATGGCATCCCATGCAGCCCGTGTGGCTTCCCATGCCTTAGCCGCAAATGAACAGAATTAATTCACTTTATTTGAGCGAATGTTCATGGCAGGAAAGCAAATAGCCGGATTGCAGCAGTACATCAACAAACAGCGCAAGTGATTACGTATGACGAGTCACTCCATTATGTTCAGGTCTTAGAAATTTGAGCTGAGTTCTGCAAATCTTTAAGCGATACCGAAATGAGAGCCCTTACCACAGGGTAAGGAGTGTCTGAGGCACTGAAGGCAGACAATATGTCAGTTACGGTAATGCTGGCGGGATTACGGGATAATGCGTAACCGCCGTACATGCCGGGCATACTCTTAACTAGGCCTTCATCCCTGAGCACCGCTATCAGACTTTCAAGGTAACTAACAGAAAGTGAAACTTCTGAAATTAAATCTCTGACAGGTATAACTTTCTCCTCACTCAGAGCCATCATGATGTTTAGAGCGTTGTTCTGTTTACTGGTAAGCATCCTTTAGAAGCCCGTTAATTTTCTCTTTCAAAAGAATACCACTGTTGTCGGGGACGTTGATCCAAATGGATCGGCATAGCTGAATCCACCGACAAGGACTGGCGGTTAACCCAACATCTGGCTTGTCTCTCGATGGGTGCGAAGCGGCTGCCGGTTGCGATGAATCGCCACGGGTAATCTAGACACTTTTGAGCCGTTGATAATATAGGTTTTCATATTCAGCCGGTGGCATCTGCTCGCTCGAACCATGCCGACGCTTACTGTTATAAAACATTTCGATGTAATCAAAAATATCGCTTCTGGCTTCGTCTCTCGTTCCGTAGATCTTTTTCTTAATC
>NZ_VWXC01000037.1:0-20512 GCF_011752685.1 Candidatus Pantoea communis | reverse complement strand
GCAGAGATGGTCAGACTGCCGGGACGACGGGAGCGCTCGTTCCCAAGGGTGGTGAAAGAGAGACCCTATAAATATCCGACAGCAAGAAGAAAAAATGCCAGTCAGGCTTAACTGACTGGCATTAGGCATAAATACCGGTTTTTTTGTTTGTAAATCTGGCTGATCTTTACCCAATTGACTAATACAATGAGCGAATCGAACGATTTAAGCGGAAGGTGCGAAATGTATTTACTCTCTGCCAACGAAGCTAAAACCCAATTTGGGGATATGCTTCTCAAAGCTCAGCGTGAACCGGTACAAATCAGTCGGAACGGAAAACCTGTCGCTGTTGTCATATCTGCTGAAGAGTTTCAGGCAATTGAACTCATGAAGCAGCAGTTTTTGCAGGAAAAAATTGCCCGAGCCAGGGAAGACGTTGCCAACGGACGACTGACCGACGGTGAAACATTTTTCAATCAATTACTGGATTAAATGGCCAAATTTCAGCTCACGGATGAAGCGCGGCAGGATCTTGTCGATATTCGTCAGTTCACCTTGCAGCACTGGGGCGAAGCGCAGTCTCATCATTACTTGAGACGTTTGCAGCGCACATTGCACACGCTGTCTGAACTACCGACGATGGGGATCAGCAGAGCGTCCGATCTCGCCGAAGGTGTACTCAGTTTTCCCTTTGTGAGTCATATGATTTATTACCAGGCAATCCAACAGGGAATTATTGTGCTCGCGGTGATGCATCAAAGCCGGGTGCCCTCCCTTCATTTGGCAGCCCGGCTATAGCCTGTTACTGCTTCTGCAAATCTACCTGCCAAATCGCAAAACCGATCTCGTCACTGCCCACGGCTTTCATCGGATAATCAGCGTACTTCTCAATAAACTGCGTGGCTTTCTCGCCCGGTGCCGTTTCAAAGCGAATATCCAGCGGCGTATCACTGTGAATCGGCGCTAAACGCCAGTTATGATCGGCCTGCGGTTTCACTTCGCCGTGTACTTTGGTTTCGCTGCTGATATAAGCCGCGACCACCGAACGGTTCTCATCTGGTGAAGCAAACGCCACGTATTTATCGCCGGTGCCGGCAAACTTCCCGCCGTAAGCACGATAGTTGTTAGTGGCGACGAGGAATACCGCATTAGGGTCGATGGGCTTACCCTGCCATGTCAGATCCTTAATGCGTGAAGCGTCTTTGTTAATCAACGTACATTCGCCGTCATAGCGTGCAGGCTGCGTCACATCGATTTGGTAATCGACGCCATCAATCACGTCGAAGTTATAGGTGCGGAAATCCCAGTTAATTAGCGCTTGCGGTTTACTGCTGTGCGGATCGATCTGATTAAACTGCGCGGCTGAGCATTCCAGCCACTCTCTCACCTGTGCACCTGTGACTTTCATCACCACCAGGGTATTCGGATAAAGATACAGATCGGCGGCATTGCGGAAGGTCAGTTCACCTTTCTCTACTTCGGTGTAGCTGGCGGGATCGTTTTTACGCCCACCGGCTTTAAACGGTGCGGCAGCGGAAAGCACTGGCAGGCGACCAAGATCGGGATCGCCCTGAATAAAGTGCTCAACATAGGCGCGCTGCGCATTATTGACGATCTGCACAGTGGGATCGTCCTGCACCAACGACAGATAGCTGTACATCACATCGGCGGATTTACCGATAGGCTTAGCAACAAACTCACGCGTGGCACGGTGATCCTGCTCCAGCACTTTCACCAGATTTGTGTCTTCCGCCGCCAGTGACTTTTTGGCGACGGGATCATAGATAGGCCGTGCTTCAGCTTTACCCTGGGTGACCTGCCATTTCCCGTCTTCGTTATTCAGCACCAAATCGACCACGCCGAGATGATCGCCCCACATGCCAGGCATCACTGCCGGAACACCGTTCAGCGTGCCTTGAGCAATGTCAGCGCCTTTAATGGCTGCGAACTCTTTGCTGGGGAACACCGCATGCGCGTGACCAAACATAATGGCGTTAATCCCTGGCACCTGGCTGAGGTAGTAGACGGAATTCTCTGCCATGGCGTGATAAGGCTCACTGCTTAAACCTGAGTGCGGGATAGCGATGATTATTTCAGCACCTTTTGCGCGCATTTCCGGCACATAGCGCTTCGCTGTTTCCGTGATGTCATCAACACGAACTTTGCCCTGTAGATTGTTGCGATCCCACACCATAATCTGCGGTGGAACGAAGCCGATGTAGCCAATTTTTAAGCGATGCGGGTTACCGCTGCGGTCGGTAACGGTGGTTTCTTTGATGAGATAGGGGTTAAACAGCGGTTTTCCGCTATTTTCATCGATAATGTTGGCATTCACATAGGGGAAACGCGCGCCGGCAATCGCTTTCTGCAGATAGGGTAAGCCGTAATTGAATTCGTGATTGCCTAAGTTGCCTACTGCGTAATCCAGCGTGTTCATCGCTTTATATACCGGATGCACATCGCCTTTTTTCAGCCCCTTAGCGGCCATGTAATCGCCCAGCGGGCTGCCCTGAATGATGTCGCCGTTATCGACCAGCACACTGTTTTTTGCTTCTGCGCGTGCCTGTTGAATCAGCGTGGCGGTGCGTACCAGACCAAATTTCTCAGTTGGTGTGTCTTTGTAGTAATCGAAATCCATCATATTACTGTGCAGATCGGTGGTTTCCAGAATGCGCAGATCCACTGTAGCGGCTTGCACCGCGGCCGCCGTCACACACAGCGCCAGTAACGACATGCTCGCTTTGAACATGATTTGCTCCTTGTCTGATCAAATGGGCCTCTCAAAATAATGTAAAACAATGACGAATTATCATTTCAATTTGTGATGTGTCTCAGACTTTCACGCATCAGCAGGCTTCGCTGTCCGCTACAAAGGGAATCAGCATCGCGCCATAGCCGTCATCTATGAACTATGGTATTGATAATCATATAGATTGCCGTTTCAGACAGTTCAGCCGCAAAGCATGGGAACACAACTGCTAAAATGTGTAGAGGTGAGCTGTTGATGTCTGACAGGCAGAATCAGCGGAAAAGAGGTGAATAATGTTAGATAAAATTAGCCAACTGGCGCGTGAAGCAGGCGATGCGATTATGCATGTCTATGCGGGTGAGCAGCCGATGGATGTGACGCGCAAGTCAGATGATTCGCCGGTAACAGCTGCCGATCTCGCGGCGCACAAAGTCATCGTGGAAGGGTTGGCCGCACTATCTCCAGACGTGCCGGTGTTATCAGAGGAAGATCCGCCGAGCTGGGCGGTGCGTCAGAACTGGAAAAAATATTGGCTGGTGGATCCGCTGGATGGCACCAAAGAGTTCATCAAGCGCAACGGTGAATTCACCGTCAATATTGCCCTGATTGAAAACGGCAAACCGGTGTTAGGTGTGGTCTATGCGCCCGCGTTGGGTGTGATGTATTCGGCCGCTGAAGGCAAAGCCTGGAAAGAAGAGGGCGGCCATAAAACGCAGATTCAGGTGCGCGAGGCGCGTCCACTGCTGGTGGTTGTCAGCCGTTCGCATGCAGATAAAGATGAAGAGCTGAAAGAGTATCTGACGCAGTTAGGCGAACATCAAACCACGGCAATTGGCTCTTCACTGAAATTCTGTCTGGTGGCGGAAGGCAAAGCGCAGCTCTATCCGCGTTTTGGGCCAACCAATATTTGGGATACCGGAGCAGGTCACGCGGTGGCGATTGCGGCTGGAGCCCACGTGCATGACTGGCAGGGTAAAACTCTCGACTACACACCACGCGAATCCTTCCTGAATCCGGGGTTCCGCGTCTCGCTGTTTTAGTTCCAGACGCGTACCTTGCGAAAGCAGCCTGTGTTTTCGCTATTTATTCCGGGATAAATATAGAACACAAGCCGGGCAACACAGGGTCGCCATTAATGGCGACCTCCGTTTTTACTGCAACAGCTCACGGATGAGTTTCATCGCCTGCTGCGCCTCATCCTGGGTAAGTGCACCCTCTTTGGCATATCGCACATGCCCGGTCTTATCCAGTACCACAATTGCCGAACCCCCTTTCTCCAACTGCCAGACCTTACGCACGTTGCCGTTACTGTCGACGATAAACTGCGACCACGGATATTGCTGCTTGTTGCTCTCAATACTGCTGCGCACAAACATCCCCGTGCCGGGAATCGCATCGTCGGTGTTCACAATGGTGGTAGTCTGGTAACGGTCATGCGGGAATTTCGCCGCTTTGATCGCCTCAATCAGCGCGGCATTCTGTTCTTTGGCCGAAGAACGCCCGGCAATATGTAAGATGACACGCACTTTTCCACTCAGCTGCGCGCTATTCCACGGTTGGTAGCTAAACTTATCTTGTTGATAAAGCAGTTCGCCTTTGTCGCTCACGCCCACTGGCGGAACACGATCGCCGATCTTAAAAGCATGGGCTGAGACAAGGCTGGGAACCAGCAGTGCCAGGGCTAACACAGAGTGTGCCAAACGCATGGTGATACTCCTTAGTGATCCGACCAGTTATTCATGTTTTTGCAATATTAGGTGTGGATGATGCGCCTGTCGCGATGAGTTAACAGCTTTGCAACCCACGCCACAATTCCTTAATGAGTGAAGGTTTATACTGGGTTTTGTGAACGGCATAACAGAGTGTTCTGTAATAATGTGTCAATTCAGTAAAAAATTCACCTTTTCGGAACATACGTAACGATTGGTGTTCTATAGTTATGCCTCATTTGCGCTTCATGGGTTCGTACCGGATTTGGCAACGACGAAGCGTAGTACATCTGTTCAGGAGTTAGACAGTATGAAAATCTTCCAGCGCTATAATCCGCTGCAAATTGCGAAATACGTAAAAACGCTTTTTAAAGGAAGGTTGTATATCAAGGATGTTGGCGCGTTTGAGTTCGATAAAGGCAAAGTGATGTTGCCCCGCGTCAAAGATAAACAGCACCTTAGCGTGATGTCCGAGATCAACCGCCAGGTCCTGCGTTTGCAAGCCGAGTACAACTAAGCAGTAAAAAGAAAGGGCGCCATGCAATCAGGCGCCCTCAGTAGCGGCGCGAGAAATCGCGCCTTGTTTTTTTCTGCCGCCCGGTACTATGGCGACTCCAGCTCATCAGTGGCGCTCTTCGTCACACTCAGCACCGGCGGACGATCGTCAATACGCGTCACCAGCAGCTGATCGATGCGATAACTGTCGATATCTACCACTTCAAACTTGTAACCTGAGAACTTGACGAAATCAGTGCGTTTCGGGATTTTGCGCAGCATGTACATCATGAAACCGCCAATGGTTTCATAGTTGCCGGACTGCGGGAAATCATCGATATCCAGCACGCGCATCACGTCATCAATCGGTGTGCCGCCTTCAACCAGCCATGAGTTCTCATCACGTGCCACAATCTGCTCTTCCTGACCCTGGCCGACCAAATCACCCATCAGCGTGGTCATCACGTCGTTGAGGGTAATGATCCCCACCACCAGCGCGTATTCGTTCATGATTACCGCGAAGTCTTCGCCAGCAGTTTTAAAGCTTTCCAGCGCTTCAGAGAGCGTTAATGTGTCCGGCACAATCAGCGCAGAGCGAATCTGCACGCCGCTGCTCAGGGTCAGGCTCTGATTGCCCAGCACGCGCAGCAGCAGCTCTTTGGAATCGACATAACCGACGATATGATCGATGTCGCCATCACATACCAGAAATTTAGAGTGCGGATGTTGGGCGATTTTGGTTTTGAGGCTGTTTTCATCTTCGTGCAGATCAAACCACACCACGTTCTCGCGTGACGTCATCGAAGACGGCACGGTACGCGATTCCAGCTCAAAGACGTTTTCGATCAGTTCGTGTTCCTGTTTACGCAGCACCCCAGCCAGAGCACCGGCTTCCACCACCGCGTAAATATCGTCGGAGGTGATGTCGTCTTTACGCACCATCGGCAGCTTGAAGATGCGGAAAAACACGTTGGCCAGCCCGTTAAACAGCCACACCAGCGGACGCATCACCAGCAAGCAGAAGCGCATCGGATTGATGATGCGCAGCGCCACCGCTTCCGGCGCGATCATCCCCACACGCTTCGGCGTTAAATCGGCAAACAAAATAAACAGGCTGGTGACCACGGTGAAGGAACAGATAAAGCTGAGCTGATCGGCCAGTTCAGGGGCCATAAAGCGGCTAAATAAACTGCTGAAGGCGGGGGAAAACGCGGCATCGCCGACAATACCACCGAGGATGGCCACGGCATTGAGGCCAATCTGCACCACGGTGAAGAACATGCCAGGCTGTTCCTGCATTTTCAGCACGCGCTGCGCATTGATGTTGCCTTCATCGGCCAGCAGTTTAAGTTTGATCTTACGGGCAGCCGCCAGCGAGATCTCAGAAAGAGAAAAGAATGAACTGATCACAATCAGTAAAAGAATGACAAGTAAGCTATCGAGCATAAAAGATCCGTTGGGTTAATCACTTGTCATTTTTGGCCTGGGCAGCGCAGGAGAACATCCAGTATTCGCCTGTCATACAGGGCTATCCGTGCCAAAAATGTCTGCGCCATTTCGACAAGGAACGTTAACGTCGGGGCAGAAAGGAAAGCAGGTCATGCCTGCTGGGTGCTGATTATAGCAGCAGCGCTTATGCCGCCGCCAGAGGCGCGCACAAGGAGGTCGGAATAATCCGAGTGCACTCCCCTCAGTCGCAGAAGTGCGGCTTCGGTGTTGTATCGCCACCCCCATTTACCGACAATAGGAAATGATTTGGCTTAGTGACCATTTTTCCTCAGCCACCCGCCGAAAAGAGCGGCTATGCTGATGGGTAAGCGAGTGGTGGTGATAGCCTCCGATGAGAAATAACGCCCCTGCGGAATAAGGGGCAGGCATTATTAACAGGAGTACGCGTGCCGCGATTGCATATTTATTGTTTGGCCAGCCTGTTGCTTGCTGCACCTGCCGTTGAGGCAGCGAAAGTGCGCTTGCAGCTGGAAGGGCTAACCGGGGATTTACAGAAGAACGTCAGGGCGCGCCTGTCCACCATTGGAACTGACGAAGTGTCGAGTGATGGGCGCTTCCAGGCGCGTGTCTCGCAGGCGATTAAAGAAGGCTTGCGGGCACTCGGTTATTACGAACCCGAAATCGATTTCGAATCACGTCCCGCGCCGCCGCAGGGCGGTCGACCGGTGCTGATCGCCCACGTTAAGCCGGGCGAACCGGTGAAAATCGGTGGCAGCCACATCGTGGTCGAAGGTGCGGCGAAAAACGATGATGACTATAAAGCCTGGGTGAAGCAGGGCACGCCGAAAGTCGGCACCCAACTCAATCACGGCGAATACGACAAATTTAAAAATGGCTTCTCCAGCCTGGCACTGCGTAATGGTTACTTCGACGGTGACTTTAAGCAAAGCCAGCTTGGCGTTTCGGTCGAAAGACGCGAAGCATTCTGGGATATCGATTACGACAGTGGCCCGCGCTACCGTTTTGGCGATGTCAGCTTCCAGGGCTCGCAAATCAACGAAGCCTATCTGCGGAATCTGGTGCCGTTCAAAAAGGGCGACCCTTACAGCTCGCGCGATCTGGCGGAATTAAACCGCCGCTTGTCAGCCACGGGCTGGTTTAACTCGGTGGTCGTTGCCCCGGAATTCGACAAAGGTCGTCAGACCAAAGTGCTGCCGCTGAATGCCGCCGTTTCGCCACGCGTTGAAAACACCATCGAAGCCGGTGTCGGCTATTCCACGGATGTCGGACCGCGTCTGAAAGGGACGTGGAAAAAGCCGTGGATTAATAGCAGCGGTCATAGCCTCACCGCCAGCTCCTATATTTCCGCTCCCGAGCAGCAGCTCGATCTCAGCTATAAAGTGCCGCTGCTGAAGAGCCCGCTGGAGCAATATTACACCTTCTCAGGTGGCCTGAAGCGTACCGATCTCAACGACACCAAAGCCGATACCACCACATTGGGCGTGTCGCGCAACTGGGACAGCAGCTCTGGCTGGCAGCGCGCGGTTAACCTGAAGTGGAGTCTCGATCACTTCACCCAAGGCAGTGTCACCAACACCACCATGCTGCTCTATCCGGGCGTGAGTTTGAGCCGCACGCGTTCACGCGGTGGCTTGATGCCGACCTGGGGCGATTCGCAGCGTTATTCCGTCGATGTCTCCGATACCACCTGGGGATCGGATGTCGACTTCCTGATCCTGCAGGCGCAAAACGTCTGGATCCGTATGCTGGGCGAGAAAAATCGCTTTGTGGTACGCGGTAACCTGGGCTGGATCGAGACCAACGACTTCGACAAAGTTCCGCCGGATCTGCGCTTCTTCGCCGGGGGCGACCGCAGTATTCGCGGCTATAAATACAAAGATGTCTCGCCGCGCGACAGTGACGGCAAGCTGACCGGTGCCTCCAAAATGGCCACCGGCTCGCTGGAGTATCAATACAACGTAACCGGTAAGTGGTGGGGCGCGGTGTTTGTCGATTCCGGTGAAGCGGTAAACGACATCAAACAGAGTGATTTTAAAACCGGTGCCGGTATTGGCGTGCGCTGGGCTTCTCCGGTCGGGCCAATCAAATTTGATATCGCACGGCCGATTGGCGATGACAAGGAACATGGTTTGCAATTCTATGTAGGACTGGGGCCTGAACTATGAAGCTGTGGAAAAAGGTCCTGATTGGATTCGGTATTTTTTTGGTGGTGCTGTTTGGCAGTGTGGCATTTCTGATTGGCACCACACCCGGATTGCATCTGGTGCTGAAAGGTGCCGATCGCTGGGTGCCCGGTTTATCGATCAACAAAGTCGAAGGTGGCTGGCGCGATCTGACGCTGAGTGGTGTGAAGTATGAGATGCCGGGCGTCAGCGTGGATGCTGGACGCTTCCATTTGGCGCTCAACCTGAACTGCCTGCTGCACTCGTCGGTGTGCGTGAATGACATCGGCTTGCAGGATGTCAGCGTGGTGGTCGACAGCAAGAAAATGGCCCCGGCCGCTGCACCACCGCCGCAGGAAGAGAGCGGTAGCACCAACCTGACCACGCCGTATCCGATAACGCTCAGCAAGGTCGGGCTGCACAACATCAACGTCAAAGTGGATGACACATCCATCTCGCTGCTGGACTTCACCACCGGCCTCAACTGGCAGGGTCGCGCGCTGACGTTAACCCCAACGCATATTCAAAGCCTGCTGATAGCGCTGCCGAAGGCGGCGAAAGTGGTTGATGAGCAAGTGGTGCAGCCGAAAGTGCAACAGCCGCAGCCGGATGAGAAACCCTTGGGTGAAACGCTGCAAGAGATGTTTGCCAAACCGCTGTTACCCGAACTGCCTGACTTCCAGCTGCCGCTGGATATTACCGTTCAGGAGCTGCTCGGCGAACAGCTGCGCCTGACCGGCGATAGCGATGTGTCGATTACCCGTCTGTTGCTGAAAGCCAAAACCGCTGACCGCCATCTTCAGTTAGAAACCTTTGACATCGATTCACCGCAAGGGCAGGTGAATGCCAGCGGTGACGCGCAGCTGGCGGATAACTGGCCAGTGAATTTCGCGCTCAGCGGATCGTTAAATCTCGATCCGATCAAGGGCGAGAAGATCAAAATGAATCTCAGCGGGGCGATGCGTGAAGAGCTTAAGCTGGGGCTGAATCTCTCTGGCCCGGTCCGCGCACAGCTGGATGCCGCTGCGCAACCGGCGGTGGCGGGTCTGCCACTGTCACTGAAACTCACCAGCCCGGAGTTGCGCTGGCCGCTTACCGGCCCGGTGCAGTATCAGGCGGATAACCTCGATTATCAGTTCAAAGGCAAAGCCACTGATTATGTGATGTCACTGCGCACCGCTGTGAAAGGCGAAGCCGTGCCGCCGGCGACCATTGCGCTTGATGGCAAAGGCAACGTGCAGCAGTTCAGTCTGGACAAGCTGCGCGTGGCGGCACTGCAGGGTAACGTTGATTTAACCGCGCTGGTGGACTGGAGCAAAGCCATCAGCTGGCGCAGCGAACTGACGCTATCCGGCATCAACACCGCCAAACAG
Organism: Candidatus Pantoea communis; assembly: GCF_011752685.1. Taxonomy (NCBI): domain Bacteria; kingdom Pseudomonadati; phylum Pseudomonadota; class Gammaproteobacteria; order Enterobacterales; family Erwiniaceae; genus Pantoea; species Candidatus Pantoea communis. Next base: position 10,575 of record NZ_VWXC01000037.1, on the reverse strand, counting down.
TACCCGGACTGGCCTGCCAAACTCGACGGCAAAATCGCCACGCGTGGCAGCCTGTACGGCGGAAGCTGGCAGCTGAGCGTGCCGCAGCTGGAGCTGAAAGGGAACGTGAAGCAGAACGCCGTCAGCGCCAATGGCTCACTCACCGGCAACAGCTATAACCAGTGGAAAATCCCGGGCATTAATATCGCACTGGGCCGCAACCATCTGGACGTGAAAGGTGAACTGGGCGACACGCTCAACCTGGATGCCAATATCGATGCACCGCATCTGGATAACGCACTGCCGGGACTCGGCGGCGTGGCGAAAGGCACGGTAAAAGCACGCGGCACCTTGCAGGCACCGCAGCTGCTGGCCGATCTCACTGCAACCGGCTTGCGCTGGCAGCAACTGCAGATTCGTCGTGTGGCGCTGGAAGGAGATGTGAAATCCAGCGATCAGATCGCCGGTAAGCTGCAGCTGCGCGTTGAGCAACTGCAACAGGACGCGCTGAAGATCAATCTGTTGACGCTGAATGCGGACGGCAACGAGAAGCAGCATCAGCTCAAGCTGAACGTGCAGGGCGAGCCGGTCTCCGGCCAGTTGGCGCTCAACGGCAGCTTTGATCGCAAAACTGAACGCTGGCAGGGCAATCTCAACAACACCCACTTTGATACCCCGGTGGGCGAATGGCGTCTGACGCGTGCGATGGCGATTGATTACCTCAACACTAAGCAGACCGCCTCTATCGGGCCACACTGCTGGCAGAACCCGAACGCGCAGCTGTGCGTACCCGAGCCGATTGAAGCCGGGGCCAGCGGTCACGCCCATGTGGTGCTGAACCGCTTTGATCTGGCGATGATCAAACCGTTCCTCACCGATGCCACCAAACTGAACGGTGTGTTCAGTGGGGATGCGCGTGTGAACTGGACCGCCGACGGCGCGCTGCCAACCGGTACGGTCTCGCTGAAAGGTAACGGCGTGAAAGTCGAACAAGACGTGCAGGGCAACACGCTGCCGATCGCCTTTGACACGCTTAACCTGAATGCCGCGATGCGCAACGGTCGTGCCCAACTCGATTGGCTGATTCACATCGTCAACAACGGCCAGCTGAGCGGTAATGTGCAGATTGCCGATCCGCAAACCCGTCGCCAGCTGTCAGGTAATATTGGTATCAGCAATCTGTCGCTGGCGATGTTCAATCCGGCGTTGATGCAGGGTGAAAAGATTAAAGGCAACCTCAACAGCAACTTGCGTCTGGGCGGCACACTGCAACAGCCGCAGGTGTTTGGCCAGTTGGGGTTGAGCGATGTCAACGTGCAGGCCAGCTTTATGCCGGTCACACTCACCTCCGCCAATCTGAACATGGTGTTCAATGGCATGAGTTCGACGCTTAACGGCCTGTTACAGACGACGCAGGGCAACCTCAATCTGGGCGGCAATGCCGACTGGAGCCAGCTGGATAACTGGCGTGCGCGCATCACCGCGCAGGGCAACCGTATTCGTGTCACCGTGCCACCGATGGTGCGTATGGATGTCTCGCCAGACCTGGTGTTTGAAGCCACGCCAGCCGCCTTCAATCTGGATGGCAAAGTGGATATTCCGTGGGCGCGCATCACGGTGCAGGAAGTGCCGGAAAGCGCCACTGGCGTCTCCTCGGATGAGGTGATGCTGGATAAAGATCTCAAGCCGATTCAACCGAAGACCGCCGCCATTCCGATCAACAGCAACCTGGTGATCCATGTCGGTAACGATGTGCGGCTGTCAGCCTTTGGTCTAAAAGCCAAGCTGAATGGCGATCTTAAACTGGTGCAGGATAAAACCGGTCTGGGCTTAAACGGACAGATCAATATTCCTGATGGCCGCTTCCACGCTTACGGGCAGGATCTGATTGTGCGTAAAGGCGAGTTGCAGTTTGCCGGGCCGCCAGATCAGCCGTACGTTAACCTTGAAGCGATACGTAACCCGGAAGCCACCGAAGATGATGTCACCGCCGGTATTCGCGTCACCGGCCTGGCCGATGAGCCGAAAGTCGAGGTGTTCTCTGACCCCGCCATGTCGCAGCAGGAAGCGCTTTCTTACTTATTACGCGGTCAGGGACTCAGCAGTGATGGCGACAGTAATGCATTAACTTCAGCACTTGTGGGGTTAGGGGTTGCACAAAGTGGTCAGGTTATGGGTAAAATCGGCGAGACATTCGGCGTCAGTAACCTCGCGCTTGATACCACCGGTGTAGGCGACAGCCAGCAGGTGCAGGTGAGCGGTTATGTACTGCCGGGTCTACAAGTAAAATACGGTGTTGGCATATTTGATTCACTGGCGACGTTAACCTTGCGTTACCGCCTGATGCCCAAACTCTATTTGGAAGCCGTGTCCGGTCTCGATCAGGCACTGGATTTGCTCTATCAGTTTGAGTTTTAGCAATGCGAATAATTGTCTACGGCAGTTTACGGCGCAAACAGGGAAACAGTCACTGGATGACGAATGCGCAATGGCTCGGCGACCATCAGATTGAAGGGTTTGCGCTCTACAATCTGGGTCACTACCCGGGCGTCGTTGAAGATGAGGGAACCGTCTTCTGCGAAGTGTATCGCATCGACGCCAGCACGCTGGGCGAACTCGATGCCTTGCGCACCAAGAATGGCGAATACAAACGCCAACTCATCCAGACGCCTTACGGCAGTGCCTGGCTGTATGTCTATCAGCGTTCGATTGCGGGTCGCACCCGCATTGCGAGCGGTGACTGGCTAAAGCGCGACGACGCACCCGAGGCATAAATAAAAACACCGTCCATTGGACGGTGTTTTTTTATGCTTGCGAGGCAGAGAAGATTATTTCTTCTGTGCGCGCTCGTAAGAAGAGATGATTTCAGCTTTGGCCGCTTCAGCGTTGTCCCAGCCGTCAACTTTTACCCATTTGCCTTTTTCCAGATCTTTGTAGTGCTCGAAGAAGTGGGTGATCTGCGCTTTCAGCAGTTCTGGCAGGTCGTTCACATCTTTGATGTGATCATATTCTTTGCTCAGTTTGGTATGCGGAACCGCAACCAGTTTGGCATCTTCGCCAGACTCGTCGGTCATTTTCAGCACGCCAACTGGACGGCAGCGAATCACTGAGCCCGGCACCAGCGGATACGGGGTTGGTACCAGCACGTCAACCGGATCACCATCCAGAGACAGGGTGTGGTTGATGTAACCGTAGTTGCACGGATAGAACATGGCGGTAGACATGAAACGGTCTACAAACAGGGCGCCAGACTCTTTGTCCACTTCATATTTGATCGGATCGGCGTTAGCTGGGATCTCGATAACGACATAGATATCTTCTGGCAGTTCTTTACCTGCAGGCACCTGGTTCAAACTCATCTGGCTTTCCTTCATTGGTCGTATGTTGAGTGACGGCTATTATAGCCAACTGACTCTGAAAGTATGCCCCCTTTTTGGCGTTTCGGAATGCTCCAACGGCCTACTTCGCGGTGACAAACAGCGAGACGATCCCTGCAGCAATCAGTGGTCCGACCGGCACACCACGGAAAAACGCCACGCCAATCACGGTGCCGATCAACAATCCACCAATCACTGAAGGCTGCACGCTCATAAAACTGACGCCGCGCCCGCCCAGCCAGGCAACAAACACCCCGACAATGATGGCCACGATCGATTGCCAGTTAGCAAATGACTTCAGCAAGGATGAAGCAGGCAACGTCCCACTTGCCAGTGGCGCCATCACTGCGACAGTTAGAATAATAATACCGATCTGAATGCCCTGTTTCTCCACATACGGGAAGAACTGCGACAGCGGTGTCAGCTTGATGGCGAGCAGGATCAGAATGGAAATGGTAACGGCACTGTTATGAACGAAATAGCTCAGGACGGCGAGGCAGACCAGAATGATGGTAGAGGCATAAGCAGCCATGTTTTCTCCCTGAAGATGGATGGATGCGCAGGTCAGTGCCTGCGCTGACGTTTTTTTAACGCCACCATTTATCAACAATCATCGGGATTGGCGCAACTGCCTTTGTTCATTGATTGCAACATTAAAGCCTGATTCCGCACCAGATTAACGCCCTGAGCCCCGATGGAAAGGGCTGCCATGCTGCCCTGGCGACTCACAAAATAGCTGCGGCTGGCCTCGATCCAGCTATCGCGATAGGCCAGCCACGCGCGTTGGGCAGCACGTAATTTGTCTTTAGGTTCGCCAGTTAATTTTTTCATTATCTGGTTGTACTGCGTATTCATCTCTTTATCCCAGGCCTTATTGGCGCTGCCGTAGCACTGAGACATGCCCGCGGTGCTGGATTCCTTGTCCAGACACTGTTGCAGCTGCTGGTCGAGCGGATGCGTCTGCGCCATAGCCATACTACTGGCGAACAGACAGGCAATCGGGAGCCACTTTTTCATCATTTCATTCCTTCATTTTTGCGCAGCGGACTTCAGAAAAGCTGAAGGGTAAGCGAACGTCGGCAGATTGACCATCAACATTGGATAAAGTTTCTGCGACCAGCTGCCGATAATCTCTCCGTTTTAGGGCCAGTGGAGTTCTGCCTTTTCATACACACGGGAATGATCATGATCAGACAACTATCAATACGTACCGCTTTACTTGCGTTGTTGGCCATCATGACGGTGATGCTGTTAGCCGTCAGCGCCATGGGCATCTATGCCATTAATGCTGGAAATCAATCTCTGGATGCGCTGAACCGCATTCAGGGGATTGAACTCAATAAGCTCTACCAAAGCCGTTCAGATTTAATGCGCGCCCGCGCCAATGCGGCGCTGGCCGTTCGTAAGATCGAAATTGGTCTGTTGGATGACGGCGCCAAAGTCACGCAGCAGGCGCAAGCCGCAGTGGACAGTTCTCACCAGTTCCTCAAAGCATTTGTCGATGCAGGCACCGTAACAGCGCATGGTAAAACTCTGGCCGATGCGATTGTGGCGACCTACAACGTCTACGATAAAGAAGGCATCACGCCCATGATGGATGCCTTAAAAAAACAGTATACCGATGAGTACTATCAGGTGCTGGAAGGCAAACAATCACAGCTGGCAGCAAACTATTCGAAGGCGGTGAATGATTTTAGTATTTACGCCGATGAAGTCTCTGCGGCACGCCTCAAGCAGGCGGCTGACAACGAAGTCCGGATGAAAGTGATGATTGGCGTGGTGATGGTACTGACACTGCTGCTGATCGTACTGGCCTGGCAGTTGTTGCGTCGCTCGCTGCTGCGTCCTCTGGACAACGCAATCCTACATCTGGAACAGATTGCGGCGGGCGATCTCTCGCAGCCTTTACCTGCCGCAGGAAAAAATGAAATTGGTCGCCTGAATCAGGCCCTTTCCGATATGCAGCTGGCGCTGCGTGATTCGGTGAGTCAGGTGCGTGAAGCCAGCATGCAGATTGATGTGGGCAGCCGTGAACTGGCGGCGGGCACTGTGCATCTGTCGCAGCGTACCGAAGAGTCCGCTGCTTCGCTGGAGCAAACGGCCGCCAGCATGGAGCAGCTGACCGCCACCGTCCGTCTTAACGCCAGTAACGCTCAGCAGGCCAATCAACTGGCCAGCAATGTGTCGACCAGCGCCGATCGTGGCGCAGAGGTGGTGGGTTACGTGATGGAGAAGATGCAGGAGATCACCCAAAGCTCTAACCGCATCGGCGACATCCTCAGCGTGATTGATGGTATCGCCTTCCAGACCAATATCCTCGCGCTGAACGCCTCGGTGGAAGCCGCGCGTGCTGGCGAGCAGGGCCGTGGCTTCGCCGTAGTCGCCAACGAAGTGCGTACGCTGGCTGGCCGTAGTGCGACCGCCGCTAAAGAGATTCGTGAGTTGATCAGTGAATCGCAGACGCGCGTCAAAGAGGGCAGCGATATGGCGACGCGTGCCGGGGAAACCATGGATGAGATCTCCAGCGAAGTGATGCGAGTGACCTCACTGATGAAAGAGATCTCGATTGCTTCAGAAGAGCAGAGTCGTGGGATTGAGCAGGTGAATCAGGCGGTGACGCAGATGGATGAGGCTGCACAGCAAAACGCCGCACTGGTGGAAGAAGCCAGCGCCGCCACGCAGTCACTGGAAGCGCAGTCACAGCAGTTGCAGGAATCAATGGCGCAGTTCCGCGTGGCGACTAATACTATTTAATGATCTCAATGCCTGTGATTTAACAATGATCTCAATGCCTGTGATTTAACACCCGCCCGATGCTGGTGACTCCTCAGCGCCAGGGCGGGTTTGTTCATGCAGTCTAAACTGCTAAAAAATCATCAAGCCCTTTGGCTTCAATGTGCCTCAGAGCAAGTGCAACAATCCCTTTAGGTATTGTTGCACCACGCTCCCATTTCTGAAGGCAAGTCGTTGAAACTTCGATGCGTTCCGCAAACTGACTTTGACTCAATTTCTCGCGTGCACGCATTGCCTTGATGCGCTCCCCAGTGATTGAATCTTTCATCGCCTCTAACTTGGCTTCTGCAAAGATGGCGTCAGCCTCTTGCATCATATCTGCTGAGATCAGACCCGCCTTAAACTGACGTTTCATCATTGCGTGCATTTTTAGTACGCGCCTATTAATCCTCATTTTTTACTCTCCTGATTAATAGAGGGTAACTCTATGTAAATCCGATTTTTCTCTAGCTTTTCGACTTGTTCAGCGGTGTAAGCTTTAGCCGCTTTAGATATTTGCCTGAACACTTTCAAATCAGAGTCATCTATCTCACGCTTATTTTTAGGGATCTCTTTTTTTTCCCAACCGTCGATAAAATAGAGTTTATCTCCATGATGATACGCAACAATTGTTCTTGCGCTATCCTCGTCACCTAAACGCTTTTTGAAAATTCCACCGCCCAATGCGGCTTTAGTCGATCCATTTTTAATTTCTTCGATAAGCTCGGCTGCAACTGAACGTAAATCATCGTCACTGATTTTTGATTTCTTCCGCTTCTTGTTATAGCTCCACTCGACGAAAATTCTTAACTCAATTTCCATTTGATATCGTCCCAGCTGTAGTAAAAAATACTATAGCCAGGATTATTGTGAGATTCAATGCTACAGGCACAGCAAAACGCCGCACTGGTGGAAGAAGCCAGTGCCGCCACGCAGTCGCTCGAAGCGCAGTCACAGCAGTTGCAGGAATCGATGGCGCAGTTCCGTGTGGTCGCCGCGTAAAAACAGGTGCAACGTGCTTATGGCGCGTTGCTACTTATCTCTTCAGCAAAGCGCAGGATCATGTCTGCTAATTGGTCATCTTCTGCCAGAAAATAGGCGGCGGGGATCTCCAGCGCTTTCGCCAGCAGTTGCAGCGTCAGTAAATCGGGCTGATGCACACCGACTTCATAACGATTGATGCGCGCACTGGCGGAAAACTCTTCAATACCAGCGGCAATCCCTAACCCTTTTTGCGAAAAACCCTTCACCAGACGCACCTGTTTCAGGCGTCTACAGAAGGTATTTTGCAGGGAAGAGGTCGGTTTCATGCCTACGAGAATCGTAGATTTGCTGCTTGTCAGATACTACGAGTAACGTAGTATCGTTATAGCAACCTATAACGAGAACTAAGGAGAGTGACGTGGGTGAAAGCAAGCAGGACTGGCATCAGGCCGATATTATTGCCGCCTTACGCAAGAGAGGGACTTCATTAGCCGCCGTATCACGTGAAGCGGGGTTGTGTTCGACCACCTTGGGCAATGCCTTAATCCGGCCCTGGCCCAAGGGTGAATGGCTGATTGCCGAAGCGATTGGCATCGCACCCGATGAAATCTGGCCCAGCCGCTACTACTCCGCGCAGGGTGAATTGATTGATCGGCAAGCAAAACGAAGAAAATAACCCAATAAAAAGCCCGCTCATGATTGGCGGGCTTTTTCACATCACATCAGCTTATTCGTGGCTGTCCGGAAACTCACGCATAAAGCGCTCAACGTCATCCACCATTGCATCGTTACCGCAGAAGAACGGGCAACGCTGGTGCAGGGTTTCAGGCTGGATGTCGAGGATACGATTGGCACCATCGCTGGCTTTACCACCGGCTTGTTCCGCCAGGAATGCCATTGGGTTGCACTCATACAGCAGACGCAGCTTACCTTTCGGGTGGCTGGCGGTGCTTGGATAGAGGTAAATACCGCCTTTCAGCAGGTTACGGTGGAAGTCTGCCACCAGTGAACCGATGTAGCGCGAGGTGTATGGGCGCTTGGTGGCGATATCCTCTTCCTGACAGAACTTCAGGTATTTCTTCACGCCCTGCGGGAAGCGAATGTAGTTACCTTCGTTGATGGAGTAGGTGTAGCCTTTCTCCGGGAAGGTCATGCGCTCATGGCTCAGACAGAACACGCCCAGTGACGGATCGTATGTAAACGCATGCACGCCCACACCGGTGGTGTAAACCATCATGGTGGAAGAACCGTAAACCACGTAACCGGCCGCAACCTGCTTGTTGCCCGGCTGCATAAAGTCAGCTTCGGTGATCGGCGTACCCGGCTCACTGATGCGGTGGTAGATGGAGAAGATGGTGCCGACGGAAACGTTCACGTCGATGTTGGAAGAGCCGTCCAGCGGATCCATCAACACCACGTATTTACCGTCTTCTGAGCCTTCAAAGATGACGAACTCATCTTCTTCTTCGGAAGCGATACCGGCAACCACACCACGCGCTTTCAGGGCAGCTTTCAGTTTTTCATTCGCGAAGAGGTCCAGCTTCATCTGCTGTTCGCCCTGCACGTTTTCCACGCCGCTGGCACCGAGGATATCCACCAGACCCGCTTTGTTGATGTCGCGGTGGATAATCTTGGCTCCGAGCTTAATGGAGGAAATCAGCGCCGTCAGTTCACCTGTGGCGTGTGGAAAGTCGTGTTGCTTCTCGACGATGAATTCGCCTAACGTTTTCATAACACATTCCCTGAATCTACGATGGAGTGGCAGCAGCTTTAACACGCTACCAACGTATGAGCGCAGTTTAGCCGATTGAACTTTAAAAACCATAGTCCTAATCCGTTTCTTCCCACTCTGCTCGGGGTTACACTGTGCGCCGAACTTTTGAGTAATGGATCTCTTTATGCGTATTCACATCCTTGGGATTTGTGGCACTTTCATGGGCGGACTGGCAATGCTGGCCCGTTCGCTAGGGCATGAAGTGACCGGCTCTGACGCCAATGTCTACCCGCCGATGAGCACCTTGCTGGAACAGCAAGGCATTGAATTGACAGAAGGTTACGATGCCAGTCAGCTCGATCCGCAGCCGGATCTGGTGATCATTGGCAACGCCATGACGCGCGGCAATCCGTGTGTGGAAGCGGTACTGGAACGTAACATTCCTTACCTCTCTGGCCCGCAGTGGCTGCATGATTTCGTGCTGCGTGACCGCTGGGTACTGGCCGTGGCCGGAACCCATGGCAAAACCACTACCGCAGGCATGGCAGCGTGGATTCTGGAGGCCTGTGGCCTTGAACCGGGCTTTATCATTGGTGGAGTGCCAGGAAACTTCGAGGTTTCGGCAAAATTAGGAAAAAGTCCATTCTTCGTGATTGAGGCGGATGAATACGACAGCGCGTTCTTCGACAAGCGTTCCAAATTTGTCCATTACTGCCCGCGCACGCTGATCCTCAACAATCTCGAATTCGATCACGCCGATATCTTTGATGACCTGCGCGCGATCCAGAAGCAGTTCCACCATCTGATCCGCATCGTGCCGGGCCAGGGCAAAATCCTGCTGCCGGAGCACGATAACAATCTTAAGCAAGTGATGGCGATGGGCTGCTGGAGCGAGCAGGAAACCGTCGGCGACAACGGCCACTGGCAGGCGAAAAAACTGACGCCAGACTCTTCGCACTGGGAGATCTGGCTGGACGGCGAGAAAGTCGGTGAAGTGAACTGGGCGCTGGTCGGCGAGCACAACATGCACAATGGCCTGATGGCGATTGCGGCCGCGCGTCACGTCGGGGTGAAACCGGTGGATGCCGGTGAAGCATTGAGCAGCTTTATCAATGCGCGCCGTCGTCTTGAGCTGCGTGGTGAAGTGAATGCCATCAAGGTGTATGACGATTTTGCCCATCACCCCACCGCGATTCTGGCCACGCTGGCGGCGCTGCGCAGCAAAGTCGGTGGTACCGCGCGAATTCTGGCGGTACTGGAGCCGCGATCCAACACCATGAAGATGGGCGTGAGCAAAAACGAGCTGGCCCCGTCTCTGGGTCGCGCCGATAGCGTGTTCCTGTTCCAGCCGCACCACATTCCATGGCAGGTGTCTGATGTCGCGGAAGCCTGCATCCAGCCGGCGAAGTGGAGCGCGGATATCGATACGCTGGTGGAAATGGTGGCAAAAGAAGCCCAGCCAGGTGATTCCATTCTGGTGATGAGTAACGGCGGGTTTGGTGGCATTCACCAGAAACTGCTGGAGAGATTGGGACGTTGATGGCGTGGCGACCCTTTAATCGGGGTTGCCACTGGGTTTGATGACGCTCTGTTAACCGCCCAAACTAAAAAGGGTCGCCCACTGGCGTAATGCCGATCAGTTAAGACAAAAATGATCGGTTGAACGATCCGGCAGTTCTGCAAGAATCCGTAATCTCTCAGGGATTACGGATTTTTTTATGCTTCTCAGTCAGGCTCTCGATATCGTTC
>NZ_VWXC01000036.1:0-24570 GCF_011752685.1 Candidatus Pantoea communis | reverse complement strand
GAGTATAACGACGGCGCTTTTGCTCGCCAGTGATCACTTCGATTCTTTGCACAGGACACTCCTTAAACATAGCTCTATGCGTATGTCTTACTGGTGAAGTGTCCGGTTTAAACGGGGGCTATTACAGCTGGTAACCTACTCAGCCAGGTATTTCACTCAGGAGAACTGCAAATACGCCACGTGGGTCTGCAGATACTCTTCCAGTCCGTGACGTCCATCCGCACCACCGATACCCGATTTGCGCCAGCCCGCATGGAATCCTTGCATCGCCTCGAAGTTCTCGCGATTGATGTAGGTCTCACCAAACTTCAACTGACGCAGTGCAATCATCGCCGTGTTCAGATTTTGCGTGTAGATCGAAGAGGTCAGGCCATATTCACAATCGTTAGCCAGCGCGACGGCTTCATCAAGGGTTTTAAAGGTCATCACTGGTAATACCGGACCAAAGATCTCTTCACGCATGATCTCCATCTCCTGACGCACACCGGTAATAATCGTCGGTTCGAAGTAAAACCCTTTATCACCGGCGCGTTTGCCGCCCAGCACTACTTTTCCGCCTTCAGACACTGCTTTGGCGACTTTCTGCTCCACGCGTTCCAGCGCGGCGGCGGTGATCAGCGGGCCCATGTCGATATCGGTTTGTTCGGCCGGATTGCCAAACTTCACCTGCTTCATTGCGGCAGTCAGAGCGGTGATAAAGCGATCATAAATGCCTTCCTGGACATACACGCGTTCCGCACAATTGCACACCTGTCCGGTGTTGATCACGCGTGAGCTGACAATCGCCTTCACAGCGAGATCCAGGTCCGCATCATCCATGACAATCGCGGGGGCTTTGCCGCCGAGTTCCAGCGACACCTTGGTGACATTTTTCGCTGCGGCTTGCATGGTGGCAATGCCCGCGCCGACGCTGCCGGTCAGGCTCACCAAACCGACTTTCGGGTTCGCCGCCAGCTCCTGACCGACTTCAGGACCATAACCAAACACAAAGTTGATCACGCCCTTCGGCAGGCCAATCTCATGCACAATCTGCGCGAAAATCGCCGCGTTGTTAGGGGTGAGCTCACTGGGTTTGATGGCAATAGTGTTGCCGGTAATCAGCGCCGGAGCGGCTTTACGCGCAATCAGGAAGAAGGGGAAATTCCACGGCAGGATACCGGTGGTGACACCGATGGCTTTCTTAAATACAAAGATATTTTCATTTGGACGATCGCTATTGACGATTTCACCTTCATAACGACGCGCCCATTCGGCCATGTAATCCAGATAATCGGCGGTGAAAAGCACTTCAGTTTGCGCCAGCCCCTGCGTTTTACCGCCTTCCGCCACAATCGTGGCCGTCAATTCGGGTTCACGCTGGCGGATACCGGCGGCAATTTTACGCAACCAGTTGCCGCGTTCTACTGCGGGCAACGCTTCCCAGCCGGGTTGTGCAGTATCTGCGGCCGCAATTGCCTGTGCTGCATCTTGCTGAGTGCCTTGCGGCACGCGTGACAGCAGCGCTTCAGTCGCCGGATTGATGACCTCAATCCATTTATCGTTCTGATCGTTTACAAACGCGCCATTAATGTAATGTTGATGGTGTGTTGTCATCTGTAGGGTCTCCGCGATCGGTTTCGTTATCAGGGTGTGAATCGAGAGTGAAACAGATCAAGGTGTAGCACCTTTTTGTCAGTGCCAGAGCGGATGACGAGATGGCAGAGAAGGGAAGAACGGTACGACAGACGCAGCATTCCTGATGAAATGCCGCGTATTCAGCGTGTTAGCTAATCATCCTTTTCAGCAAAAATATCAGGAGCCCGGCACCGCCGCACCGCTGGCGATAAACCAGGCGAGGAAACTGACGCCAGCAATGATGATGGCAATAGGGAAGAGCAGTCCGATTTTCATAATTATCCTGATCGTTAAGCGAGTTGAACAATGGCGCGATGGGTTTTCATCATACTGAACAGCTGGAATTGGCTGGCGTCATCCACCTCGCGCAGATGTTCGCCTTTCTGATACCGAATGCGGTGAACATGCCCGAGTTGACGCCACACCACGATGGCCGAAGCCAGCAGGGCGCAGTTCTCTTCGCTCTGGATGCAGTCAAGTGTGGCGTAACGCTCTTCATCCAATCCATTAATGAACACGTTTAACGCCTGGGGCGGCACAATGGCGCGGATATCATCCAGCATCACGCGGCTCACCGGCTGCGACAACAGCAGCGTCAACCTTTTGCTATTCATCTCATTCCTTCGTTGCGATGATTTTTCCAACGTTATACGGAATTCGCCACGTGGGGGAAAGCTCATCGGGCGGCTTTGCGTGACTGCCATGTTAAACAGCAGGCTGGCAGTCAGTCAGTCAAAAACTGTGTCGATCAACACAACAAAAATAAAAAATATCCTCAATAATAAGTCACTTATAGAAATCAGTCAGAATGTTGCCTGCAAATGCGATTTTGTGATCCTCATGTTGAAGACCCGCCGAATTTTGCCAGCAGCGCGCGCTTTCCGGCAGCCATCCAAAGGCTGATGAAAAGCTGCACACCGTAGACTGCTGCTAATCGGGAAACTGTCGGTTTCCTGTGGGCCTCAACCTTACGAAGGAATAACAATGAACAGTGCCATTCTTGCCGGTATTTTATGGCATCTGGTGGGTGCCGCCAGTGCCGCATGTTTTTATGCTCCGTTTAAGCAGGTAAAAAAGTGGTCATGGGAAACAATGTGGTCAGTCGGTGGCGTAATGTCATGGCTGATTCTGCCATGGGCGGTCAGTGCCGTGCTGCTGCCCAACTTCTGGGCGTATTACGGTAGTTTTAGCTTCTCGCAGCTGCTGCCGGTGTTTCTGTTTGGTGCCATGTGGGGCGTCGGAAATATCAACTATGGCCTGACCATGCGTTATCTCGGCATGTCGATGGGCATTGGTATTGCCATCGGTATCACCCTCGTGGTGGGCACCTTGATGACGCCGCTGTTGCAGGGACGCTTTGTAGAGCTGTTCAGCTCGCCGGGCGGACGAATGACGTTGTTAGGCGTACTGGTGGCGTTGGTGGGTGTGGCGATCGTTTCACGTGCCGGTTTGTTGAAAGAGCGTGCACTCGGCATCAATGCCGAAGAGTTTAATCTGAAGAAAGGGCTGGTGCTGGCGGTACTGTGTGGCATCTTCTCCGCCGGGATGTCTTTCGCGATGGATGCGGCGAAACCGATGCATGAAGCGGCAGCCAATCTGGGTATCAATCCGCTGTACGTGGCCTTACCCAGCTATGTGGTGATCATGGGCGGCGGCGCCTTAGTGAATCTGGCCTACTGCTTTATCCGCCTGGCGATCAAACCGGAACTGTCAGTGCGCCGTGATTTCTCAGTGGCGAAACCGATGCTGATCGCCAACGTGGCCTTCGCCGTGCTGGGCGGCACCATGTGGTATCTGCAGTTCTTCTTCTACGCCTGGGGCCACGCGAAAATTCCTGCGCAATATGACTTTGTCAGCTGGATGCTGCACATGAGCCTGTATGTACTGTGCGGCGGTTTAGTCGGCCTGGTGTTGAAAGAGTGGAAAGCGGTGGGGCAGCGCCCGGTGCGCGTGCTGTCGTTGGGTTGTGTGGTGATCATCATCGCAGCCAACATCGTGGGATTGGGCATGGCCAACGGCTAATGAATTAGCCGCTTTAGAACAAGCCTGACGCACGGCAAGGTGCGTCAGGCTTTTATTTTATCGCTCAGTGAGGCGTGCTGAGGAAGAAAACGCTGGCGCCAGGCACTGGGTGTCAAACCGGTATCCCGCGTAAACACCACCGAGAAGTAATTGCTATCATCAAAGCCGCAGCGCGCGGCCACTTCACTGATTAAACAATCCTGGGTGCGCAACAAATATTTTGCCTGGCACAGCTGTAGCTGCCGCAAATAGTGTCCCACCGTCATGCCGGTTTGCTGACGAAACAGCTGCTTCAGTGCACGCTCATTTAATTCATTTTGCTGGCAAAAATGGGCCAGGTCGAATGGGCGGTGCAGTGCACCCTGTAAGGCAGACATCAGTAAATCAAGCTGTTCACCCTCCGGCAGCGCCCATGGACGGTCGGCGGCATAACCATGCCGGCGCAAGATCAGCGCCAGCTGCAGGAACAGCGCTTCAGAGAGCTGGATCGACAACGAATCGCTTTTACGGCTCTCCCGCTCCAGCTGGCTGATCACCCCACGCGCCAGCGCCATGCCGCGCGTGGTTAAGCGCCAGCAGCTGGGTGCATCATCGTCCTGCGGGGGCAGCAGCTGGCTCCAGTCCAGACTCAGACGAAAGCGATCGCGGCAGTAAAGAATGTTATCCAGCGCCAAATCGTTGACGCTGTCATAACTGTGGCAATCATTGTCGCGGATATAGAACACATCGCCGCAGGTAATCAACCACGGGCGATCGTTGAGCACGTGCAAGCCGTTGCCGCGCCAGACGATCACAATTTCACTGAATTCATGACGATGCGGGGGGAAGGAGGGTTGAGGCATGCGTTCGGCCACCGCAATCGGCAGATTGGTGGCCGGGAAATAGTCTTCGCGCGTCAAAATCAGCGACATGGGAACCACTCCAGTTACATCATCTGCTGGCGCTCCGCTCGGGGCGCGCAGCCAAATTCCCGCCGAAACAGCGTGGAAAAGTGGTTGCTGTCACCAAATCCACACTGATAGGCGATGTCCGTTATGCGCATATCGCTATGGCGCAGTAAATGCCGGGCCTGCAATAAGCGCAGACGATTCAGGTAGCGCTGCGGCGTATTGCCGGTTTGCTGCTTCATCTGACGATGCAGGGTGCGCAGCGAAAGCGAGAAGCGATCGGCCAGTGCATCCCATTCAATATCTTCACTGTAGTGCTCATTGAGCCAGTCAAGCAACCGATGCAGACGTGCTTCCTGATCCTGCGCCTGATCGTTGTGACCGGCTTCGCGCAACAGCACCAGCAGTTGCAAGAACAGCTGTTCCTGATGCGCCTGACGCTCCAGCGACCAGATCTCCTGCTGTTTCATCTGCGTCACAATCTGCAGCGCCTGCGCCATCACCTTGTGATTGATACGCCAGTGCGACGGATAGTTACCGTTTTCATCGCCGGGCAGCAATGACTGTAAACCAGAGAGAAAACGAAACGCTGCCGGGCTGCGATAAAGCACATTAGTCAGGCACAAATTCTCGGTCTGCTCATACAAATGGCGATCGTGATCGCGCACAAAGCACACGCAACCGGCGCACAGGGTCTGCGGCTGGCCGTTAAACACGTGAATACCGGAACCTTGCTCAACCAGCACGATTTCATGGAAATCATGATGATGTTCGGGAAAGGCCTGCTGCGGTACGCGCGGCTCAATAGCAATCGCGTAGTTTCCTTCCGGAAAGAAATCAGCACTGTGCAGAACGGTCATGATGCGCCTCTCGATTAACAATTTTGTAACCGAGTCTACGCAGGCGCTGTGCACCTTACCTTGAAATTTAAACCGCACAGCGCAGGAAAATGGCGAATTATTCAAGATCGGCCAAGTGATTGATGGAATTGCGGTAAAGCTCACAACTCTGTTGTTCCCCGGTTCTGTGAGCTTTCTCACGATCATCTTTGCCAGCCTGCCATCGACTATCACGCGCTGGCAGTAAGGGGAAGGTGGCAAAGCGCCAGTATTCATACGCTAAAGCCATCTCATCACAGGAAGAAACGCCATGAGTATGCGTAACATTGTTGCCATTGATTTAGGCGCATCCAGCGGGCGCGTGATGCTCGCACAATGGACCTCTGCTAACCAGCGCATCACCCTGCGTGAAGTGTGCCGTTTTGCCAACCAACGTGTTCGTCGCGCCGGTTATGATTGCTGGGATCTCGACAGTCTGGAGCAGGCGATTCGCGCAGGGCTGGCGCAGTTAGATGATGAGGGCATCGTGCCGGACAGCATCGGCATTGATACCTGGGGCGTGGATCTGGTGCTGCTGGATGCCAACGGCGATCGGGTGGGCGAAACGGTCAGTTATCGTGACTCGCGCACCGATGGATTGATGGCGCAAGCGATCAATGAGCTGGGCAGAGCCGCCATTTACCAGCGCACAGGTATCCAGTTTCTGCCCTTCAATACCCTGTATCAGATGCGTGCGCTGCACCAGCAACAACCGGGCTGGCAGGCACAGGTCAAGCATGCACTGATGATCCCGGATTATCTGCATTATCGTCTGACCGGCAACATGAACTGGGAGTACACCAACGCCACCACTACGCAGATGCTGAACATTGAAACTGGCGAGTGGGATAGTGAGTTGCTGTCGTGGGCAGGGATCGAAGCCGACTGGTTCGGCAAACCGACTGCACCGGGCAACACCGTCGGCAACTGGATCAATGCCAGCGGTAAAAAAATTCCGGTCGTGGCCGTGGCCACGCACGATACCGCCAGCGCGGTGCTGGCCACGCCGCTGATGCAGGAAGATGCCGCTTATCTCAGTTCTGGCACCTGGTCGTTAATGGGCATAGAAAGTCTGCAACCCTGCGTCAACCGCACGGCGCTCGACGCCAACATCACCAACGAAGGTGGCGCGGAAGGCTATCGGGTGTTGAAGAACATCATGGGCCTGTGGCTATTACAGCGCGTATGCAGCGAATTGCACATCTCAGATCTCTGCGCATTGATTGACGAAGCAAAAAATGAATCCGCCTGTCGTGCCCTGATCAATCCTAATCATCCGCGTTTTATTAATCCCGCCAGCATGGTGCAGGAGATTCAGGATGCCTGCGCTGAGCAGCATATGCCGATTCCACAAAGCCCTGCAGCGCTGGCACGCACCATTTTCGACAGCCTGGCGCTGCTGTATCGCCAGGTGATAGGCGAACTGGGCAACCTGCGCGGAACCGCGATTCGCCAGTTACATGTGGTCGGCGGCGGCAGTCAGAACCCATTACTGAACCAACTCTGTGCCGATGCCTGCGAAATGCCCGTATTGGCTGGCCCCATTGAAGCCTCAACGCTGGGTAATGTCGGCTGCCAGCTGATGGCGTTGGGGGAACTGCGTGATGTGGCCGAATTGCGTCGCTGCATCGATAAAAATTTCCCGTTAGAAACGTTTGCACCTCAGAACGCCAGCATCTTCGCTGCCCACCAGGCACGCTTTGCGGCACTGAGCCAACCTGCTAAGGAACTTGCATATGACAAAGCTGATTGAACAAGCCTTTGAACTGGCGAAACAACGCTACGCGGCGTTGGGTATTGATGTGGACCAGGTAATGACCCAACTGGATGGCATCCCGGTGTCGATGCACTGCTGGCAGGGGGATGATGTTCGTGGCTTTGAAAACCCGAATGGCGAACTGACGGGCGGTATTCAGGCCACCGGCAATTATCCGGGACGCGCTCGCAACGCGGATGAGCTGCGTGCGGACATAGAAAAAGCCATGTCGCTGATCCCCGGCGCCAAACGCCTCAACCTCCACGCCATTTATCTGGAAAGCGATTCGCCAGTTGAACGCGATGCCATTGAGCCGAAGCACTTTAGCGGCTGGGTAGAGTGGGCGAAATCCAACAAATTAGGACTGGATTTTAACCCCAGCTGCTTCTCACACCCGCTGAGCGCCGACGGCTTTACGCTTTCCCATGCCGATAAAGGGATTCGCCAGTTCTGGATCGACCACTGCAAAGCCAGCCGCCGTATTTCAGCGCACTTTGGTGAACAGCTCGGGACACCATCGGTGATGAACATCTGGGTGCCGGATGGCATGAAAGATCTCACCATCGATCGTCTGGCACCGCGCGAGCGTCTGGCCAGCGCGCTGGATGAGGTGATCAGTGAGAAGCTCGACCCCCGTCATCATATTGATGCGGTAGAGAGCAAACTGTTCGGTATCGGCGCGGAGAGTTACACCGTGGGCTCCAACGAGTTTTGCCTCGGCTACGCCGCCAGCCGTCAAACGGCGCTGACGTTAGACGCCGGACATTTCCATCCAACCGAAGTGATTTCCGACAAGATATCCACTGCCATGCTGTACGTGCCGCGTTTGCTGCTGCACGTCAGCCGCCCGGTACGCTGGGATAGCGATCACGTAGTGCTGCTCGATGATGAAACCCAGGCCATCGCCACTGAGATTGCCCGCCACAAACTGTTCGACAAAGTGCATATCGGCCTGGACTTCTTTGACGCCTCGATTAACCGCATCGCCGCCTGGGTGATTGGCACCCGCAACGCCAAAAAAGCGCTGCTGCGCGCACTGCTGGAACCCAGCGATCAGCTGCGTAAATTTGAGCAGGAAGGGGACTACACCGCGCGTCTGGCACTGCTGGAAGAGCAGAAATCTCTGCCATGGCAGGCGGTCTGGGAAGCATGGTGTCTGCGACATGATGTGCCCGCCGATGCCAGCTGGCTGAGCGAAGTGCGTCACTATGAACAACAAACATTGCGTCTACGATAAGGGATCTACCATGCAAAATATTCTCTCTTCTTCATTCGTTCAGAACATGGTGAAGGCGACCAGTGATATGTGGCTGAAAGGCTGGGATGAGCGCAATGGTGGCAATGTCAGCCTGCGTTTGCTGCCGGAGGAAGCGCAGGCCTGGTCAGCTGATTTTTATGCCGAACCGCGCTGTATTGAGTTAACCCAACCGGCGCCGGCGCTGGCAAACGATTGGTTCCTGGTCACCGGTTCTGGCAAGTTCTTCCGTAACGTTCAACTTGATCCCGCCGACTGTCTGGCGCTGCTACAGGTGGACGATAAGGGACTGTCGTACAAAATCCATTGGGGACTCAGCAACGGCGGGTTGCCGACCTCGGAACTGGCGGCGCATTTCCAGTCGCATAGCGTGCGCAAGCAGGTTTCCAATGGGGCTGACCGCGTGATTATGCACTGCCATGCCACCAATTTTATGGCGTTGAGTTACGTAGTGAATCTGGATTCCGCCCGTTTCACGCGCTTGCTATGGGAAGGCAGCACCGAATGTCTGGTGGTGTTCCCGGATGGCGTCGGCATTCTGCCGTGGATGGTGCCGGGAACCGATCAGATTGGGCAGGCCACCGCCGATGCCATGGCATCGCACAGCCTGGTGATGTGGCCGTTCCACGGCATTTTCGGTGCCGGTCCGAATCTGGATGAAACTTTTGGCCTGATCGACACGGCCGAGAAGTCTTCGGAGGTGGTGGTGAAAGCCCTGTCAATGGGCGGGATTCGCCAGAGCATCACCACCGAACAGCTGGTGGCACTGGGTGAACGCTTCGCCGTCAAACCGTGGCAAGCGGCGTTGGATGCGGAGCGCAGTGATGTTGCGTAAAGCCTTTGTGATGCAGGTGCATGCGCACTGTCATGATGAATATCTGCGTCGCCATTCACCGATCTGGCCTGAGCTGGAACAGACGTTGAAAGCTCACGGTGCGCACAACTATGCGATTTGGCTGGATGCGGAGCGTAATTTGTTATTCGCCAGCGTGGAGATAGAGTCGGAAGCACGTTGGGAGGCGGTGGCAAACACGGAAGTGTGCCAGCGTTGGTGGGCATCGATGAAAGATTTGATGCCATCGAATGCGAACAATAGCCCGATCAGCCAGGTGTTAAAACCGATGTTTTTTATGCCTTAAGGATTTCAAACATGACACTTTGGTGCAAGTCAGGGGCGGCCTGGAGGTCGCACCTGACTGCAAAGTGATAAAACATCGTCAGCAGGCTATGACGCGTTCAACGCGCAGTAGCCTGCCAGAGCGGGCCAGATGGCCATCTGCGTATCGACTATTCCATCGAGATCGTCACGGCTTGCGCCTTCACGGGCGCGCACTGACATGCCCTGCAACACGCAGGCCAGATAGCTGGCCAACGTAACGCTGTTGGCACACTGCGGCAATTCGCCACGCTGTTGCCGGACATCCAGAAATTGCTGCAAAGCCCGTTCCTGTGCATGGTGCTGCTTAGCCAGCATCTGTGCAATCTCGTCTGAGCCTGAAGAGAGCGCACTGGAGGTGCAGATAAAGAAACAGCCAGCGGGCTTATCACACTCGGTAAAACAGGCTGCAGTAGCACGAAAATAGGCCTCAATCGCGGCTTTGACATCGAGTGTTTCATCCTTAAGCACCTGATTACGCTGCGCGCTGAAGGTATCGATGTAGCGCTGCATTGCTGCGCGGAACAAGCCTTCCTTATTCTCAAACTCCGCGTAAAGCGTCGGCGCTTTCGCCCCCGTTGCGTTCACCAAATCTGACAGCGAGGTGCCTTCATAACCGTGTGCCCAAAACAACATTAATGCTTTATCCAGCGCATCGTTGCGATCAAACACTTTGGGGCGACCACGCGTTTTGCGATTAAGCGTGTCGGTCATTTGCGTCATAGGGACACTTCACTGCATGAAGAACATGTAATTAAATTACCGATCGCTAACTAAATATGCAAGCGCAGCCGACATTCCCTCTCATTCACTTTGCCCGTTTGTGCTTTACCTGCGGCACAACACTCATATCGATAAGTGAAAAAGGGCGCTAAAGCCCATAATCACGCCACTTCTTAATAAAATAATGACCGTTAATAAAATGATTGACGAGATGCCCGCTTCGGCGCTAGCATTTAATTAACGGTTGTTAACTTAATTCAGCCGACCCCTTTCATCTGCATAAGAGAGACGATCATGAAAAGCATCAAAATGGTATTAGCCGCAGTCGCACTGTCATCCATCGCATTTGGTAGCATGGCTGCTGAATTAGTGAATCAGGCACCATTGAACCAGCAGCAAATTGGTGTGGTGAGTGCATCAGGTAGCACTAACCTGACTTCACTGGAGAACCAGCTATCGGAGAAGGCGAATGCTGCCGGAGCAAAGTCGTTCCGCATCACTTCGACCTCTGGCAACAACAAGCTAAATGGCACAGCGGTAATTTATAACTAATCACCAAAGCGCAAAGAATGGCGCAGGGGCGCACCGATGTGGGCCCCTGGTTATGAAGCGGATTATCCGTTTGAACGGAGTTGCGGATACCGACGGAAGATGGTGATACACCAGAACAACGCAACCAGTCCAATTAACCCCCCCACGTTACCCACATCCGACATTTTCATATGCAGGCTGACCTGGTTACCCAACAGGGCACCCGCACCAATCCCGATGTTATAAATCCCTGAAAACAAGGACATCGCCACATCGGTGGCATCCGGTGCCAGTGACAGCACACGAACCTGCATCGCCAGGCCGATCATCATCATTGCCATGCCCCAGAAAATGCACAGCAGCGAAATGGCTGCAGGGCGCACGGCGGCAAACAGCAACAGCCCCATACTCAACGTGATGATGCCAATCGCGGCGAGTAACATCGCTGAGGGGAATTTGTTGCCCAGCGTACTGAACAGCACGCTGCCGATAATCCCGGCTGAACCGAACAGCAACAGCAGTAAGGTCGTGAAGTTCTCATCCGCATTCGCGACCACCTGCATAAAGGGTTCGATGTAGCTGTAAGCGGTGTAGTGCGCGGTGACCACCAGCGTCACCAGAATATACATTGCTACTAACGCCGGACGGCGGAACAGCATCGGTACGCTACTCAGTGAGCCAGTGTGCTCGCTCGGCAGACGTGGCAGTATCCGCACCAGCAAAATTAGCAGCACCAACGCTGACAAGCCGATCATGCCGAAAGTGGTGCGCCAGCCGAGGTATTGCCCAACGATACGGCCAATGGGCACGCCCAACACCATCGCCAATGCCGTACCGGTTGCCAGCATACTCAACGCCTGGGTTTTTTTGCCAGCCGGTGCAACACGAATCGCGAGTGAAGCGGTAATCGACCAGAATACCGCGTGCGCCAGTGCGATGCCGATGCGCGAAATCAACAGCGAGGTGAAATCCCATGCCACGGACGAAAGCACATGGCTGGCGATAAACAGAATGAACAACACCGACAGCAGCAGACGGCGTTCTATATTCCGCGTCAGTAGCATTAACGGCAGGGATAACAGCGCAACGACCCATGCATAAATGGTCAGCATAATACCGACATCAGCGGTCTTCATGGCGTAGCTCGCCGCTATATCCGACAACAGGCCAACAGGTACAAATTCAGTGGTATTAAAGACAAAGGCGGCAATCGCCAGCAGCACAACGCGTAGCCAGGCTGTTTTACGTGAGACGGTAGTCGGTTGCATGGGGTTCAAATCGATCTGACAGCGAGTGAGGGGGCGAAACGAGCCCGGTTAAGTGACCTGCATCACAAATTGGGGCTATTGTGGAGCATTAATGAGCGGATGAAAACCATATAGACCGTTTTTATTCCTGAATATTTTTTATCGCTGAAGACCTGGTTAATAGCCTGAGGTTATTATCAATTCTTGCTTTTTGGCTAAGGGGTGAACGCAGGCAGGAACAATCAAAGCGTAGCGCTTTACGATTCCGTGATGAGGAAGTCGGCTGTTTCTGTATGAGAATGATGCGACAGCCGTACTTAACAACACGCCTTAAGCGCTACGCGATTGTCAGACCAGCATTATCAGAGTTGCACCATGTGTTTTAGCGCCACGCTATGCTGAGTGGTCAGGCTTTTTTTTACCGCCACCGGGCAACAATGCTCGCATCCCATCGCATTGGAATAGAATTTACGGGCTTGTTGAATGGCGGCCGTGGCGGTGTAGAAAGTCCCGAGAAAGCGCCGTGCACCATCGGAAGGGAGGAACGGGCAGCCTGTTGCATGTACCACATGGTTGTCGTTATAGCCTGCATGCTTATCGACGTAATAATAGAGTTGCATCTAACGTCCTCATTGCTGTGAAAAAAGAAAATCTAACTATTGTTGGAATAAAATGGATTATAGCGACGAATTGTCGTTTTGTTTTAAGTGGGACTAGTTGAAAGCGCGATTCTGACGGCTTAAGCGAGAAGCGGGGCGCAGCGGCCCCGTCGTTTAGATGAAAGGTATTACAGTTTTCGGCACTGTAAACGCCAGCCGACGAACAAGGCCAGCAACAGCAACACACTGATGAACAGCGTCACGCCCGTCCAGCCATAGCTGTGCCAGAACACACCGCCTAACGTGCCCGCCACGCTGGAACCCACGTAGTAGCTGAACAGATAAAGTGACGATGCCTGGCCTTTGGCGCGGCGTGCGCGTGGACCAATCCAACCGCTGGCAACGGAGTGCGCGGCAAAAAAACCCGCTGTAAACAGCATCATGCCGGGCAGTATCAGCCAGAGTGATTCAAAGGCGGTGAGCAACAACCCAGCCAGCATAATGGTGGTGGCGCCAATCATTACCGGACCACGGCCAAAGCGGCTGGTCATCGCGCCTGCTTTAGGAGAACTCCACGAGCCGGTCAGATAAACCACCGACAGCAGCCCCACCACCGCCTGGCTTAGCGACCAGGGTGCGCTCAACAAACGGTAGCCAATGTAATTAAACAGCGTCACAAACGCGCCCATCAGCAGGAAACCTTCTGCAAACAGGAACGGCAAACCCTTGTCGCGCCAGTGCAGGCGGAAATTGATAAATAAACTGCGCGGTCGCAACGAAGCGGGACGGAAATGACGTGATGCCGGCAGAATCTTCCAGAACATCAGTGCGCCTGCTAGCGAGAAGCAACCGATCACCCCAATGGCTACACGCCATGAGAAGAAATCGGTCAGCACCCCGGTGAGCAAGCGTCCGCTCATGCCGCCAATTGAATTGCCGCTGATGTACAGCCCCATCGAGAAGGCAATAACACGGGGATGAATCTCTTCACTTAAATAAGTCATACCGACCGCTGCCACACCGCTAAGAGACAACCCAATCAGTGCACGCATCATCAAAATGCCTTGCCAACTGGTCATGGTGGCCGAAATCAACGTGCAAATGGCGGCGAGCATTAAAGCAGTGACCATCACCGACTTACGCCCGATGGCATCGGAGAGCGGGCCGGTCACCAGCAAGCCTAACGCCATCAACCCCGTTGAGAGTGACAATGAAATACTGCTCTCAGCGGGAGAGACGCCAAACTGTTGTGACAGCACGGGCAGAATCGGCTGCACACAATACAGCAGCGCGAAGGTAGCCAATCCTGCAGAGAATAAGGCCAGCGTGACGCGCATAAACTGCGGCGATCCACGTTCAATCCATTCGGAGGAGGCTACGGTTGAATCAGGCTTAGCGGACAACTCGTCTTCACGAATTGTCACTGCCTGGGAAGAGCGACTCACGGAATATCCTTAGATGAGAAACGGTCTGATTACTGTAGGAAAATGGGAATAGGTTGTACAATATATTAATAATCTCAAATGAGACGTTTAAAGTATGAATATTGAGTTGCGCCATCTGCGATATTTCATCGCCGTTGCGGAAGAGCTGCACTTTGGCCGCGCGGCACAGCGGCTAAATATCTCCCAACCGCCGCTCAGTCAACAGATTCAGCAGCTGGAGCATGAGATTGGCGCACAGCTGTTTACCCGCACTAATCGCAGCGTGCAGATCACACCTGCCGGTCAGTTGTTTTTACAGGATGCGCGCGTCATTTTGCTGCAGGTTGAACAAGCCGCCAGTAGGGCAGCGCGTGTGCACAGTGGACAGGAAGGCGAGCTGCGTATTGGTTTCACCTCTTCCGCACCCTTCACCGGCCTGGTTTCGGACGCGCTGTATCAATTTCGTCAGCGTTGGCCGGAAGTGCATATTTCGATGCAGGAAAATAACACGCGTCAGCAGTTAGCACCGCTGCACGAAGGTCGGCTGGATTTGGGGGTGATGCGCAACACACCGTTGCCAAGCGATTTACAGCATCGGGTGCTGTTGCGCGAGCCGTTGTGCGCGCTGGTGCACTGGGCACATCCGCTAGCGGATGCCGAAACGATCTCTATTCAGGCACTGGCCAACGAGCCCTTCGTGTTTTTTGATCCACAGGGGGGGACCGCGCTGTACGGGGAAACACTGGCGCTGTTGCACCGTTATCAAATCAAACCGTTTATTACACAGGAAGTGGGCGAAGCGATGACGATTCTCGGTCTCGTTGCTACCGGATTAGGAGTGTCCATATTACCGGCTTCTTTCCGGCGTGCGCGACTGGCTGATGTGGTGTGGATTCCCCTGCAGGAGCACGATGCCATTTCTGAAGTCTGGCTGGTCTGGTCAGCCACGCGGCAACCCACTGCGCAAATGCACAATATGATGCAATTGATGATGCAGAATGCCGAAATTTAAATCGTCTGATGATCAATGGCCCGATCTTTATGTGCGATAAATCACATTTCTAATCAAATATTTGACGCTGCCTGCCAATCTGCATCACCATAGCTGCTGTTTATTTAGAAGCGCGAAAATATCCGGGAGCAGGACGTGAATCTGGACAGTCAGCCTGGCCACATTGACCAAATAAAACAGACCAACGCAGGTGTGGTTTACCGACTGATTGACCTTTACGGCCCGATTTCGCGTATTGAGCTTTCTAAACGTGCCCAGCTGGCACCCGCCAGCATCACCAAAATTGTGCGTGAAATGCTCGATGCGCATCTGGTGCAGGAAACCGAGTTCCAGGATCCAGGCAGCCGTGGCCGTCCGGCCATTGGTTTGATTCTTGATACCCTCGCCTGGCACTATCTTGCCATCCGTATTCAACCGGGACATATCACGTTAACGCTGCGCGATCTGAGCAGCCGTGCTTTGCAGGAAGATCGACTGCCACTGCCTGCCAGCGCTGACCAGCCGCTGCTGCAAACGCTGCAGCAAATGGTTAATGACTTCTTCGTCCGCCATCAGAACAAACTTGAGCGTCTTACCGCGATTGCCATCACCTTACCCGGTTTAATTAACGCGGCATCGGGTGTGGTGCATCGCATGCCGGGCTATGACGTGCAGGAAATGCCGTTAGGTGAAACACTTTCCTCGCTCACGGGTTTACCGGTATTTGTGCAACATGACATCTCCGCCTGGACGCTGGCCGAAGCGCTGTTCGGTGCTTCGCGCGGTGCGCAGGATGTTATTCAAATAGTGATTGATGAAACGGTTGGTGCGGGTGTGATCAGCGGGGGCCAGCTTTTGCACAAACGAGGTCGTGCGCTGGTAGAAATTGGGCATACGCAGATCGATCCTTACGGCCAGCAGTGTTACTGCGGTAATCATGGCTGTCTGGAAACCGTGGCCAGCACAGGCAGTTTATTGCAGCTGGCGGCCCAGCGTTTATCTTCGCAACCCGACAGTTTGCTGCATCGGGAACCGCTAACCATCGCCAGTTTATGCGCAGCCGCGCAGCAGGGCGATCGACTGGCGCGTGATGTGATTGCCGGTGTCGGCCACCACATTGGTCGCATGTTGGCAATGATGGTGAATATCTTCAATCCCCAACAAATCCTGATTGGTTCTCCGCTTAATCAAGCCGCTGAGGTGCTGTTTCCTGCCGTTAGCAGCACCATTCGTCAGCAGGCGTTACCCGCATACAGTCATGAGATCCAACTCGCCCCTACCAGCTTTAGCGATCCGGGCACTTTTGGTGCCGCCGCGCTGATCAAAGACTCACTTTATAGCGGCCATTTGCTGGTAAAACTGTTGCAAGGCTAATCACTGCTCGCCTTAAGTTTGCGCTAACGCAATCTGCCATCCGAGACATTTCCTTAAACTGCCTTCTTCGCAGGTTACACATCGCTTCAACGAAGGAGGAGTAAGGTGAAAACAATCTTTGTCACCGGTACCGACACCGCGGTGGGTAAAACCGTCGTGTCACGCGCGCTGCTGCAGTGTTTCGCCAAAGCGGGTCTCTGTGCAGCAGGCTACAAACCTGTTGCTAAAAGTGCACAGCACACGCCAGACGGATTGCGTAATAAAGATGCTTTGCTGCTGCAGCAGGCATCGGGTCTTGAACTGCCTTACCAGGCGGTGAATCCCATCACCCTGGAAGAAGATGAAATCAGCACCAGCGCATCCGTGCGAATGGATTATCCGTTGCTGAGCCGCAGCCTTGAGCAGTTACAAAGCCGCGCCGCGCGGGTGGTGGTGGAGGGAACTGGCGGCTGGCGCAGTCTGATGAATGATCTGCAGCCGTTGTCCAGTTGGGTTCAACAGGAACAACTGCCGGTCGTCATGGTGGTGGGCATTAAGGAAGGTTGCATTAGCCATGCTTTACTGACTGCTAATGCCATCGTAGGTGATGGGCTGCCTTTAGCAGGTTGGGTCGCCAACCGTATTAATCCGGGATTAGCACATTACGCTGAAATCATTGATGTTCTGCGTGAAAAGCTAGGCGCACCGCTGCTGGGTGAGTTGCCTTATCTGCCGCGTGCCGAACAGCGTGAGCTGAGTGGTTACCTGGACATTTCCCTGCTGGATGAGGCATTAATGCACGTTGATAGTGCACAGCCTGCGGCATGATGAAACGAAGTGATGCAAATGATCGGTGGCTGAATCTAAGGTTTCGGGTTCAGCATCCGAGATCGTTCTGCTTAAATCAGCTTATAATCATGCGGTTATAAATTTTTCCCTCAATGTGAGTGCCAATGGCGTGAATCATGCATCAGCTATGCTGATGAAAATTCTGCCGGAGCACACACATGTCGCACTCCCCTAAAGGTTTATTGTATGGGCTTGATGCCCGTATTGGTCCTGTTCCCGCCTTTTTCGCTGCGTTGCAGCACGTCCTTGCCAGCGTGGTAGGGATCATTACGCCGCCACTGATTATTGGCTCAATCCTCGGATTGCAGACTTACATTCCGTATCTGATCAGCATGTCTTTGCTGGTTTCCGGTTTAGGGACATTTCTGCAGGCGCGTCGCTTTATGGGGATTGGGGCGGGCATGATTTGCCTGCAAGGCACCAGCTTTGCTTTTCTCGGCGTCATCTTATCTGGCGGTTTGATGGTGAAAGCGCAGGGCGGTTCACCGGAAGCAATCATGGCGATGATCATGGGCTGTAACTTTGTGGCCGCGTTTATCCCCATGTTGATCAGCCGTTGCGTAGCGCCGTTGCGGAAAGTGCTGACGCCGGTGGTGACCGGCACGGTGATTACCTTGATCGGCATCAGCCTGATTAAAGTGAGCATCACCGATTGGGCAGGCGGCCATAACGCTGCTGACTTTGGTGCGCCAGGAAATCTGGCGCTGGGTGGGCTGACGCTGCTGGTGATTATTGTGCTTAACCGTTCCCAGAATCGCTGGATGCGCCTTCTCGCGGTGGTAGCAGGTATCGCCGTGGGCTGTCTGGCGGCGGCACTGACCGGCCATCTGCCCATCAAACCGATGATGTCCAGCCACTGGCTGGTTTTGCCTTCATTTTTCCGCTTTGGTTTCGATTTTAGCTGGAGCATTTTCGTGCCGATTGCGCTGGTGTCGGTGATTTGCGTGATAGAGGCGGTAGGGGATTTGACGGCGAATTGCCTGATTTCGCAGCAACCCATTGAGGGCGACGGTTTTCAACGTCGTTTGCAGGGTGGCATTTTGGCTGATGGGATTAGCTGTCTGTTCGCCGCGATGTTTTCGGCATTCCCTAATACTACCTTTGCGCAGAATAACGGTGTGATTCAGATGACCGGCGTGGCCAGCCGTTATGTTGGCATGGTGATTGGTGTGATGCTGTTGCTGTTAGGGGTGTTTCCGGTGATCGGCAATGTGCTGCAGCAAATTCCAGCGCCAGTTCTCGGCGGTGCCACTCTGGTGATGTTTGGCAGTGTGGTGGCGGCAGGCATTCGGGTGATGACGCAATCCCCGTTGGGCCGCCGTGAGATGTTGATCGTCGCGGTGTCCTTTGGTATTGGCTTGGGTGTGGAAGCGGTACCAGAGGTGTTGAAGCAGTTGCCAGCGTTAGTGAGTAATTTGTTTGGTCATGCGGTGACCACGGGCGGCATTCTGGCGATGCTGTTGAATATCGTGCTGCCATCGGAGCGGGGTGATGAGCGGGTTGTCGGTGCGGTGGAGGAAAATCACTGATTTTGCGTGAGGAGAGTTGGAGATCTAAACCAATGGCTGTGAGTTTGTGCGTACGTTGGAAGAGGCGGCAGATCGTAAAGACGCCGTAAACCATCCCTGGGGCTCGGCCCGCGCCATCCCTGGCGCAGGACGCTTTACTCTTCTGCCGCCTCTTCCAACTTTTTAGCTGTTGTGCGGTTTGTCTGGATTTAGGCTGCCGTGCGTCTTGTTAAGGATTCAGTCTGCGGCGCGTGCGTCCTGAACTAAGATAGTCCGCGATATAGTCTTGCGAAATCTCACCGCTGTAGCGTCCTTCCTCATCGACGATCGGCATCCAGACAGTGTTGTGCTCATACAGCTTGGATAGCACCACGCGCAGATTTTCTTCGGCCTTACCGGTTACTTTGAAGGTATGCAGCATCTCCTCGCAGCGTCCGGCGGCATTCCGCGCTTCACGACGTTTCACAAAGCCCAGCGGCTTGCCATCATTATCTACCACGGTGACCGATCGCATGTCGTTGTCATCCATGGTGGCGAACGCCTCCTGCAACGGCGTGCTGCGCTGCACGGTGATAGTTGGCTGTTGATCGGTGACGTCGCCCGCCTGCACCAGCAGCAGGCGTTTCAGCGTGCG
Organism: Candidatus Pantoea communis; assembly: GCF_011752685.1. Lineage (NCBI taxonomy): Bacteria > Pseudomonadati > Pseudomonadota > Gammaproteobacteria > Enterobacterales > Erwiniaceae > Pantoea > Candidatus Pantoea communis. The sequence continues at coordinate 5,143 of NZ_VWXC01000036.1, read as the reverse complement.
GTCCTGGCCAACAAATGATCCAACAAAATCATTGGCGGGTTTTGCCAACAGCTCGTCGGGGCTGGCGCACTGTACGATTTTGCCCTGTCCAAACACCGCGATGCGGTCACCCAGTTTGAGTGCTTCATCAATATCATGGCTTACCAGCATTACGGTTTTCTTCAACTGGCGCTGCATTTCGAGAAACTCATTCTGAATCACTTCACGGTTGATTGGGTCGACAGCACCAAACGGTTCATCCATCAGCAGTACCGGTGGATCAGCAGCCAGCGCGCGGATCACGCCGATACGCTGCTGCTGACCGCCGGACATTTCTCGTGGATAGCGATTCAGGAATTTGCTGGGATCGAGCGCCACCATGCTCATTAACTCGGTAGCACGTTCGCGGCAGCGCTTTTTATCCCAGCCCAGCATGCGCGGTACCACGGTAATATTTTCTTCGATGGTCATGTTGGGGAACAGACCAATCTGCTGAATTACGTAGCCAATATTGCGGCGCAGCGTCACAGTATCTTGTCCGCTGGTGTCTTCACCGTTGATCAAAATCTTTCCGCTGCTGGCTGGGATCAGACGGTTAATCATTTTCAGCGTGGTGGTTTTGCCACAGCCGGAAGGGCCGAGCAGCACACACATTTCTCCGGCTGGCACTTCCAGGCTGACGTTGTCCACGGCGTTGAAGGCGGTGCCGTTTTTTTGTGTAAAGGTTTTCGTCAGGTTTTCCAGTTTTATCATTATCGAATCCCCTTAGGAGTCAGCGCCGACTGCAAACGGTGCAGTAGCCAATCAAGCACAATCGCTAATAAACAAATCATCAGTGCACCGGCAATCAGCATGCGCACATCACTGCCGCTGATACCATCCAGCAGCTGTAAACCCAATCCGCCTGCGCCGATGACCGCGGCAATCGCCATCACGCCAACGTTCATGACCACCGCAGTGCGGATACCGCCGAAGATCACTGGCAGCGCCATCGGAATTTCGACCCAGCGCAGACGCTGCCAGAAGGTCATCCCTATGCCGCGACCGGCTTCACGCAGCCCTGGCGACAGGTTTTCCAGTGCGGTATGGGTGTTACGCACAATCGGCAGCAGGGAGTAAAGGAACACCGCGCAGATGGCAGGCAATGCACCAATACCCTGACCGATCATGGAAAACAGCGGAATCATCAGACCAAACAGAGCGATGGTTGGAATCGTCAGTACGATGGTGGCGATACCGAGCACCGGCGTCGCGAGCCATTTAAAGCGCACAATCAAAATTCCCAGTGGCACGCCAACAATGATGGCGAATCCCACTGCCACCAGCACCAGCCAGGTGTGCTGCCAGGTTAAGGCCATCAGGGTGTGCCAGTTACTCATGATGTAATGCAAAGTCTCCATGACGCCTCCTTACAGCATGTTTTTCGATTGCAGGAAATCACGCGCCACCTGCTGCGGTGACTGATGATCGATATCAACACGTTTGTTCATCTCGGTGATCGCTTCGTCGGTGATCAGCGGTGAGAGTTGATTGAGGGCCGCATCCAGTCCCGGATGGCTTTTCAACACATCCTGACGTACGACTGGCGTGACGTTGTAACTCGGGAAGAAATGCTTATCATCTTCCAGCACTTTGAGTTCAAAGCCTTTTACTCGGCCATCGGTGGTATAAATCAAGCCCGCATCGACAAAACCATCACGTACCGCGTTGTACACCAATCCCGGGTCCATCTGGCGAATCTGCGGGCGATCTAGCGGCATGTCGTAGGCTTTCTGCAACGGCTTCAGGCCATCGGAACGGCCGGAGAACTCTAAGTCGAGCCCGAGTTTCCAGTTGTGGTCGGGGTCGGTTTTGCGCACCTGTTCCAGTTTGGCAACCAGCTGCGACATGGTGCTGATACCTTCTTTATCGGCGCGTGCACGCTGCATGGCAAATGCATAAGTGTTGTTCATTGGCGCGGGATCGAGCCACACCAGACCCAGTTTGGCGTCGAGCTGTTTAACGGTTTTATAAGCCTCTTCAGATGACATCGGTTTGTTGATGTGGTTGAAAATAATCAGCGAGGTACCGGTGTACTCCCAGGTCATATCGATTTGCTTGTTGATCATCGCATTACGACCAATCGTGGTGGCGATATTGGTCTTTGGGACCACCTGAAAACCTTTCTTTTGCAGCCAGAGCACGGTCATGGCAGATAAAATATGCTGTTCGGTAAAGCTCTTGGTTGCCATCACAATCGGCGTGGCCGCGGTGGCGGATTGGCTGATGGCCAGTGTGGCGGCCAGTGCCAGCGCCGTGTGTTTCACCCAGCGCGTTAAGTTATGCGTTTTACCCATCACTTAGCTCCTTGTGTTAAGCCGCAGAGTGCGGGCTGAGGAATCGACCCAATGCTGCCAGCAGCAAATCGAGGATCAGCGCAAACAGGGCGGTGGCCACGGCGCCTAGGATCAACGTAGGGAAGTCATTGAGGTAAATGCCGGGGAAAATCAGTTCGCCAAAACTGCTGGCACCAATCAGGAAGGCCAGCGGTGCCGTACCGACATTGATGGCGGTCGCAATGCGCACACCCGCCAGAATCACTGGCAAGGCATTGGGAATTTCTACCTGACGTAAACGCTGGAATTTGGTCATGCCGATGCCGTTGGCAGCTTCAATCAGTGACGGCGGTACGGCGCTTAATCCGGAATAGGTATTACGCACGATAGGTAACAATGAGGCGAGGAACAGGGCGATTAACGCAGGCCGATCGCCAATCCCGACAATGACCATGGCCAGTGCGAGAACAGCCAGCGGCGGCAAGGTATTCCCGACGTTAAAGATCTGCATCACATATTCAGCCCAGCGACGAGCAAACGGGCGGCTGAGCAAAACCCCGCTCGGAATGCCAATCAGCAGGGCGAAAAACATTGACCAAAACACTAAAAACAGATGCTGCTGACCCAGATAAATTAAGTCCTCTTGCCGGTCGCGCAGCGTATTCAACCCGATTCCCCAAACCAGCAGGGCAATCACCGCGACGATGGCCAGTAGTGCCAGCCCGGCTCTACTAACGAGCGATGCATTTTGCATGCGAGAGTCTCCCTGATTCGACAAATTGTTCGATCTTGTTATGTCATTTCACGGTTGAAGGCGTAATGGAGAACAAACCACATACGAAAATCCTTCACGCTATTAAATTGCAGATAAAATGACTGTTAGATACTGCTTTTCCAGTGAATAACTGGAAAGTGCTGTTAAAAGCTATAGCAATGCTTAGCGTATTGCGCCAGTTTTCACGGCAAAATCAGACAGATAGAAGGGCGGTTAAAACCTTCTTAACCCGCATGAAATAAGGCATCATCCGACAATAAAAAAAATTCATCGAATTATGTGACATTGTCACATAATAGGCGCACGCAGAGGAAACTCGTCTGATGGAAAATCAGCTAGCCTTGAGAGAAAAAAGGGAGACGTATGACTGAAACTGCAGAATTGAACACGGAACATCGCCACTGGATCCTTATCGCCTGCATGCTCGCCATGTTTATGGCCGCGATTGAAGTCACCATTGTGGCGACCGCGATGCCGACCATTATTGCTGAACTCGGCGGTTTCTCGCAGTTTGGCTGGGTCTTCTCTATCTATTTGCTGACTCAGGCGGTGAGCGTGCCACTCTATGGTCGGCTTGCTGATATGTGGGGGCGTAAACGACTCTTTTTCATTGGCGTCTCGCTGTTCCTGATCGGTTCGGTATTGTGCGGTTTTGCGCATACCATGACGTGGTTAATTCTGTTTCGCGCGTTTCAGGGGCTGGGTGCAGGCGCGATTATGCCGCTCACCAGCACCATTGTGGCCGACATCTATTCCCCGCGCGAACGTGCCCACGTGCAGGGATGGCTTTCCAGCGTCTGGGGTGTCGCGGCTATTATTGGGCCACTGAGTGGTGCCTGGCTGGTTCAGCACTTTAACTGGTCGGTGATTTTCTGGGTGAACGTGCCGATCGGTCTGTTTTCCATGCTGCTGTTAGCGCGTTTCTTACCGGCGCGTGAGCATCACAAAGGGGCAACACTGAATCTTACCGGCAGCTGCTGGCTGATGATTTGCGTTACGGCACTGTTAGTGGCGCTGTTGCAGGCGGATGCCCTTGGTTACTGGTTACTGGCATTCCTGTTATTGGCACTGCTGGCGGGCTGGCAATTAAAACAGCATGAACAGCGTGCTGAAGCACCGCTGTTTCCTCTCGCCATCTGGCGCAGCCGTCTAATTCTGGCAGGCAATGCCGGCAATCTGATCATCGGTGCCACCATGATGGGCATCAGCGCGTTTCTGCCAACCTGGATTCAGGGTATTACTGGCGGTACACCGCTGCAGGCGGGGAGTGCGTTGGCGATGATGTCGATTGGCTGGCCGTTAGCCAGCACGCTGAGTGGTCGATTGATGTTAGTCACGTCCTATCGCTTTACCGCGCAGCTGGGAGCCTTGTTATTGATTGCGGGTAGCGCGCTGCTGCTGTTATTGCGTACCGACAGTTCAATCATGCAAGCCGGGCTGACTGCTTTTGTCATTGGCACGGGTATGGGCATGACCAGCACCACCTTCCTGGTGTCGGTGCAAAACCATGCGCATTACGACATTCGTGGCATTTGCACCGCGTCAATTATGTTTAGCCGCATGCTGGGTTCAGCGATTGGTACTGCGCTGATGGGCGCGGTACTGAACTTCAATCTTGCGCAGCGTCTGCCACAGGCCAGTGATCCGATGCAGCAAATCATGTCACATGAAAGCCGTCAGTCACTGTCCGAAGCAACGTTGCATCAGTGGACCGGGCAGATTGCTGCTTCGCTGCATTGGGTGTTTGTGGTGGCGTTAGTGATTGCGATGCTAACGCTGTGGATTGCGTGGTTGATGCCGCGACAGCGGCCAGAGGCAGAATAGAAAAGGGCGGCCATCAGCCGTAATGCTTGTCAGTTAAGATCTTAATGGAGGCCGCAACGGATAACGTTGTGGCCTCTTTTTTACCGCCCTTGGGTAATGCCGCACTCTTCTTTCCGGCAGCATCAGCCCTGGAGCCATCGCCATTATCTCTTCCATTATCCGCGGTATTTTTCCCGGTGAGATGCCCGGTAGCAGGCTCAGATGACTTCTCAGATACAGTGCGGACTGCTTAAAACTCATCTGATAAGGT
>NZ_VWXC01000035.1:0-29170 GCF_011752685.1 Candidatus Pantoea communis | reverse complement strand
CAGAGATGGTCAGACTGCCGGGACGACGGGAGCGCTCGTTCCCAAGGGTGGTGAAAGAGAGACCCTATAAATATCCGACAGCAAGAAGAAAAAATGCCAGTCAGGCTTAACTGACTGGCATTAGGCCGGTGATACCGGCCCATTTTTATTATGCCATCTGTTTCTTATGTTTGTGCTCGCTGACCATGGTGAGCAGCAGTAAAACCACCGCCAATACCGATCCGGCAATCATCACCATGAATCCACCATCCCAGCCGAAATAATCCACGGTGTAACCGACAATCGCACTGGCTGCCACCGATCCTCCGAGATAACCAAACAAACCGGTAAAGCCTGCTGCCGTGCCAGCCGCTTTCTTCGGCGCTAACTCCAGCGCATGCAGACCAATTAACATTACCGGACCGTAGATCAGGAAGCCGATGACGATCATGCACAGCATATCGATACCTGGATTGCCGGGTGGGTTAAGCCAGTACACCACCGTCGCGATGGTTACCAGCGTCATAAAGAACACGCCGGTGGCGCCACGATTGCCTCTGAACACCTTGTCCGACATCCAGCCGCACAGCAAGGTGCCGGGAATGCCCGCATATTCATAGAAGAAGTAAGCCCACGAAGATTTATCCAGCGTGAAATGCTTCACCTCTTTCAGGTAGGTCGGTGACCAGTCGAGAATGCCGTAGCGCAGCAGGTAAACGAACACGTTGGCCAGCGCGATATACCAGAGCAGCTTATTAGGCAGGATGTACTGCATAAAAATCTGCTTCGCCGTCAACTCCTCCTCATGATCCTCGCTGTAGTCTGGCGGATAATCATTCTTGTACGCCTCAATCGGCGGCAAACCACAAGACTGCGGCGTATCGCGCATCAGGGCAAAGGCAATAATCGCGATGAGGATGGCACCAAACGCCGGCATATAGAGCGCGGCTTTCCAGTCGTTAAACCACGCCATACCCAGCAGAAACAGTAAGGGCGGAATACCACCACCCACGTTATGGGCGCAGTTCCATACTGAGACAATCCCGCCGCGTTCCTTCTGCGACCACCAGTGCACCATAGTGCGACCGCACGGTGGCCAGCCCATACCCTGGAACCAACCGCACAGGAACAGCAGCACAAACATCACCATGATGCTGGAGGTGGCCCAGGGTACAAAGCCCATAAACAGCATCACCGCAGCGGCCAGAATCAGTCCGGCAGGTAAAAAGACACGCGGGTTTGAACGGTCAGAGACGGAACCCATGATGAACTTGGAAAAACCGTAGGCGATGGAGATTCCGGACAGCGCAAAGCCAAGATCGCCACGCGAAAAGCCTTGCTCAACCAAATAGGGCATCGCCAGCGCAAAGTTTTTACGGACCAGGTAATAGGCGGCATAGCCAAAGAAAATGCCGATGAAGATTTGCCAGCGTAGCCGACGATAGAGCGGATCGACACGATCGTCAGCGACTTGCGGCTGAAGCGGTGCCGGTTTGAAGATACTCAACATGAATGTGGCCCTCCAGGGCGCGATATTTTTATAAATTCCCAGCAGGTTGGGTCAAATGCCCTCTGGCGTGACAACAAAACCAAAGTTCCATTTCGCGCAAAGGATAGTGATGGTTACGCCACGTTACTGTGATGTGTGACACAATTGTTACAGTTTGATGACATTAAAGAGCGATATAAACCAGGAAATGTTGGTATTCGCGCATGAAGCGTCGGGGCTTTTGGGTTTAGAAGGGGAATCCGTTGCCGTGTCGAATCAGATTCACTGCATCTGCAACCAGCGACCTGATTTCAGCAATGGACCTTATCTCAATGAGTGACGGGGATACGGCGATTTGTTTGATTTTAATTTGACCACTCGTCAACCAGATATTTCAGCCCGTCCACGACAGTTTGTTTACACTAGCGCCACTGTTCATTTTGGGATCGATGCCGTGCCGTTACTGATCGTTACCACCATTTTGTGGGCTTTTTCCTTTAGTTTGATAGGGGAATACCTGGCGGGCCAGGTTGACTCCTGGTTCTCTGTACTGATGCGCCTTGGGTTGGCCGCGATTGTCTTCCTGCCGTTCCTGCGCTGGAAAGGCTATCGCGCCTCAACCATCCTGCTGTATATGCTGGTGGGGATGCTGCAACTTGGCGTCATGTACCTGCTGAGTTTCGAGGCTTATACCTACCTCAGCGTGACAGAATTCCTGTTATTTACCGTGATGACGCCGCTCTACGTCACGCTGATTTACGATTTGCTCAGCAGACGTCGGCTGCGAATCGGCTATGCCTTCAGCGCGCTGTTGGCGGTAGCCGGGGCGGCCATCATTCGCTATGACAAAGTCAGCGATCATTTCTGGTTCGGTTTGCTGCTGGTTCAGGCGGCTAACATCTGCTTCGCCATTGGTATGGTTGGTTACAAGCGCTTGCAGGAAACCCGCCCAATGCCGCAACACACGGCCTTCTCGTGGTTCTATCTTGGCGCGGTGATCATCGCCATCATTGCGTGGAGCCTGTGGGGTAACCCGAACAAACTGCCGACCACTAACCTGCAATGGGGCATTCTGGTGTGGCTGGGCGTGGTGGCTTCGGGGCTTGGCTACTTTATGTGGAACTACGGTGCGACGCAGGTCGATGCGGGTACGCTGGGCATCATGAACAACATGCACGTGCCTGCGGGCTTGCTGGTGAATCTGGCGATCTGGCAGGAAAAACCGCACTGGCCGAGCTTTATTGCCGGGGCGATTGTCATTTTCGCTTCACTATACGTGCACAAGCGTTGGGTAGTTGGACATGGGTCCAAAAGCGCTGCCTAACTGAGACGATCCTTGATCTGGTTTCGTTGAACTTGCAGAAGCGCTATGTGCTGGGAAAAAGCAGCACCTAAGCCAAAGGGAAGATACAGGCCGCTACGAAGAGCGAAGCGTCCGAGCCATGGATGGCGAGGCCGATCCACAGGGATGTGAGATTCCTTCGTGATCGGAGCGGCCTGTATCTGACCTAACTCCGATCAAAAAGCGATTACACCTTCTTGGCTGGCGCCGCAGGACGATTCATCATCGTCAGTCCCTTCAAAAAGTTACGTAGAATCTGGTCACCGCACTCGCGGTAGTTTTTATGATCCGGATTGCGGAAAATCGCACCGACTTCAGCCTGTGAAATCTTAAAGTTTGCCTTCTCCAGCACCACCGGAATATCCGTGGTCTTCAGCGCAAACGCGATACGCAACTTCTTGATGAAAATATTGTTATTCATACGGCGTTCAACTGAAGGTGCGGGCGCATCTTCACTCTTACCGCGACGGAAGAAAATCAAACCGTTGAGGAAATAGCCCATCAGCACGTCCGGCAGCTTACGGAATGCCGCGTCTTCATCCTTCTTCATCCACGCCTGCACATCTTCCAGCGGCACTTCACTGCCCGCTAAGGCAAAAATCTCCACCACTTTGCTATCGCTCAAATCAAGCATATAGCGCACGCTGCGCAGAACATCGTTACTCGTCATGGTGAAACTCTCTTGGTCGCGGATTGAGGCGGCGCATTATAGAGCAGGCTGGGCAGGGATAACAGCACGGGCGACACCAGCCACCCGTGAGAACATCAAGAAATCGACTGCAGTGAACCCGGGCGGGCGGCATCGCGCACAAACGGCAGATGGTCACAGGCGTGCTGGCGGGCGAAGCGTACAAAGGCTTCTAACACCGGCTGACGCTGCTCACCATCGCGCACGGCGGCATATAAACGGCTCCACAAACCCTCACCCAATGTCTTGGTCACCACCAGACCCTGCTTTTCAAAACTCTCCACCACCCAATGCGGAAGGGCCGCAATACCCATCTGTGCTGACACCATCTGAATCAGCAACAGCGTATTATCCACACTCTTCAGCGCCGGGCTGATGCCTGCAGGCTGCAGGAAATGACGCCAGATATCGAGACGCTGACGCTGCACCGGATAGATCATCAGTACCTCATCGGCCAAATCTTCCGGTGAGATATGTTCCAGCTTCGCCAGCGGATGGTCCGGGGCCAGCACCAGACGCACCTCAAAATCAAACATCGGCGTATAGAACAAACCGCTGCGCGGCAGGATATCGGAGGTCAACACCACATCCAGTTCGCCCTGTTGCAGGGCGGGCTGGGGATCAAAAGTCACGCCCGATTTAAAATCGACCACCACTTGCGGCCAGCTCTGGCGGAAATTATTGAGGGCTGGCGTCAGCCACTGAATGCAGCTGTGGCACTCGATGGCAATGCGTAACGTGGTCTGATGCGGCTCGTGGCATGCCTGCAACGCCTGCTGAATCTGCGGCAAAATCTGCTCGGCCAACTGCAGCATGATTTCCCCCTGCGGCGTAAACCGCAACGGCTGGCTCTTGCGCACAAACAGGCGAAAGCCCAGCCGCTGTTCCAGATCGCTGAACTGATGCGATAACGCCGATTGTGTCTGATGAAGCTGAGCGGCGGCAGCGGCCAGCGAGCCGGTATTTTGCAACGCCTGCAGCGTTCTCAGATGTTTGAGTTCGATCATGAGAGTCCTTCACATCGAGATTGAACAAATTGCGCTTGAGGAACATACAGTACCCGCAGATTATGGCGGTGTAAACATCTGGACGGCTAAACATCTCAAGCAAGCGCCACCGCCACATGACTTTCGTCCAGTTCAGGCGTTCAGCGGACGGCAATGTCACTCGCTGGATGAACGTAAACGGGCTCGACCCGTTAAGCATATCTGGAGATCACTAAATGACCATTCTGAACCATACGCTCGGTTTCCCTCGTGTCGGTCTGCGTCGTGAACTGAAAAAAGCACAGGAAAGCTACTGGGCAGGTAACAGCTCACAGGAAGCGCTGCTGGCCGTGGGGCGCGAGCTGCGCGCTCGTCACTGGCAACAGCAGAAAGACGCGGGGGTGGATCTGCTGCCGGTGGGCGATTTCGCCTGGTATGATCATGTGCTGACCACCAGCCTGATGCTGGGCAATGTGCCGGCGCGCCATCAGAACCAGGATGGATCGGTCGATCTCGATACGCTGTTCCGTCTGGGACGTGGCCGCGCCCCCTGCGGCAATCCTGCTGCCGCCGCTGAAATGACCAAATGGTTCAACACCAACTATCACTATATGGTGCCGGAATTCACTCAGGGCCAGCAGTTCTCTCTAAGCTGGACACAACTCCTTGAAGAAGTGGACGAAGCATTGGCGCTGGGTCACCCGATCAAACCGGTGCTGCTGGGACCGGTCACTTACCTGTGGTTGGGCAAAGTCAAAGGTGAGCCGTTTGACCGCCTGTCGTTGCTGAAAGCGATACTGCCGGTCTATCAGCAAGTGCTGGCTGAACTGCATCAGCGCGGTATTGAATGGGTGCAGATCGATGAACCCGCGCTGGTGCTGGAGCTGCCACAGGAATGGCGTGATGCGTTCAAGCCTGCCTACGATGCTCTGCAAGGTCATGTAAAACTGCTACTGACGACCTACTTTGACAGCATCGGTCAAAATCTCGACGTGATTAAGACGCTACCGGTTCAAGGTTTACACGTTGACCTGGTGCATGGCAGAGATGACATCCAGCATATCCACCAACAGCTCCCCGCCGACTGGCTGCTCTCAGTCGGGGTGATCAACGGCCGCAATGTCTGGCGTGCCGAGCTCAGTCGCTGGTTCGATCGCCTGCAACCGCTGGTTGGGCAGCGTGAAAATCTGTGGATTGGTTCCTCCTGCTCGCTGCTGCACAGCCCGATCGATCTCAGTGTCGAAACCCGGCTCGATGCGGAAGTGAAAAGCTGGTTTGCCTTTGCTTTACAGAAGTGTGCTGAGCTGAGGTTGTTGAGCCAGGCGCTCAATAATAACGATGCGGCCTCGCTGATGGAGTGGAGCGCGCCGATTCGTGCCCGTTCTCATTCTTCGCGCGTGCACAATGCCGCAGTGGGCGCACGTCTGGCGAATATTCAGGCCAAAGACGTTGAGCGCGCCAGCCACTATGACGAACGCGCCAAAGCGCAGCGCCATCGCTTTAATCTGCCTGCCTGGCCGACCACCACGATTGGATCCTTCCCGCAAACCACCGAAATTCGCGGCCTGCGACTCGACTTCAAAAAAGGCAATATCGATGGAGGCCACTATCGCACCGGCATCGCGGAGCACATCAAGCAGGCGATTGCCGAACAGGAACGGCTCGGGCTGGATGTGCTGGTGCACGGCGAAGCAGAGCGTAATGACATGGTGGAATACTTCGGCGAAAACCTCGATGGCTTCGTGTTTACGCAAAATGGCTGGGTGCAAAGCTATGGCTCTCGCTGTGTGAAGCCGCCGGTGATCATCGGTGATGTCAGTCGTCCGCAGCCGATTACCGTTGAGTGGGCGAAGTACGCGCAATCGCTGACTGAAAAGCCAGTGAAAGGCATGCTCACCGGCCCGGTCACGATTTTGTGCTGGTCATTCCCGCGTGAAGACGTGACGCGGGAAACCCTTGCTAAACAGATTGCACTGGCGCTGCGTGATGAAGTGGAAGACCTGGAAAAAGCCGGGATCGGGATCATCCAGATTGATGAACCCGCGCTGCGCGAAGGCTTACCCTTGCACCAGTCGGATTGGGCGGCGTACCTGACCTGGGCAGTGGATGCCTTCCGCCTCAACGCGGCTGTGGCGCAGGATGAAACGCAGATCCACACGCACATGTGTTATTGCGAGTTCAATGACATCATGGAATCGATAGCGGCACTGGACGCGGACGTGATTACCATCGAAACCTCACGCTCGGATATGGAATTGCTGGATGCGTTTAAAGCGTTTGAATACCCGAACGAAATTGGGCCAGGTGTGTATGACATACACTCCCCGAACGTACCCAGCGTCGAATGGATTGAAGATCTGCTGCACAAAGCGGCGCAAAGCATTCCGCCCGCACGTTTGTGGGTCAACCCGGACTGCGGTCTGAAAACCCGTGGCTGGAGTGAAACCCGGCAGGCGCTGGCGAACATGGTGACCGCCGCGAAAAAGCTGCGCGCAGAATCGGCTTAATCGTGAGAAACAGGGGCGCCTTGCAGCGCCCCTTGTTATTACGCGTTGGGTGCAACGCCATACTGCTTAAACCAGGCCAGCATTCGTACCCAGCCATCAGCGGCTGAGTCAGCATGGTAGCTTGGGCGATAATCGGCATTAAACGCGTGTCCCGCTTCCGGATACACCACGATTTCCGCTTTGGCATTGGCGGCATGCAGTGCCTGACGCATCTTATCAATGCTCTCTAACGGGATGCTCTCATCCTGACCGCCGTACAATCCGAGCACCGGTGCGTTAAGATCGACGGCTACATCGATAGGATGTTTTTGTTGTTTGAGGGTTTTCTCACCCTCTAACCGACCATACCAGGCCGCTGCCGCCCGCACCTGCGGATTGTGCGCGGCGAACAGCCAACTGATGCGTCCGCCCCAGCAGAAGCCCGTGATGGCCATGCGACGAATATCGCCATCGTGGCGTGCGGCCCAGTTGGCAACGTGATCGAGATCGGACAGCACCTGAGAATCAGGCACCTTGCTGACCAGTTCTTTGAACAGTGTCGGGATATCACTGTAGTCACCGGGATCGCCTTCACGGAAGTAGAGTTCAGGTGCGACCGCCAGATAGCCTTCCAGCGCCAGACGACGGCAGATATCTTTAATATGTTCATGAACGCCAAAAATCTCCTGCACCACCAGAATTACCGGTAGTTTGCCTTCATAGGATTTGGGGCGAGCATAATAAGCCGGAAGGTTTTCTCCCTGGCTGGGAACAGAAGTTTCACCGGTGTGAATAGCGTCACTGACGGTGGTGATGGTGCTGCTGGCGATGGGCTGAACGGCAGGGGCAAAGCCACCGGCTACTGATTTTTGTGCCATATTGTCTTCGGTTTTCATGGTTCTCTCCGTGCTAGCAAATGCGCAATCACGTAACTATAGCCTGCTTCAGGAGCAAGGCTGACGTAGGGTTCAGAGGGATGTGTACTTATGTTCTTCTTCTCTATTAACACTGCCACCCGAACTTACACAGCACCGCTTGTAGCAATTCAGAATTGCTGAGCTGCAATGTGTGATGTGAATCACATAATAATTTTCTGATAATGTAAGTTTCATTGTCGATGGTGAAATAAATCACATATTTATATGGCGCTCTGGCGTAGAGTGACACGCATATCCCTTATCTATCAGGAGTCTGTTATGGCCCAGTCTGACGTTTTCCACCTTGGTATCACTAAAGCCGATCTGAAAGGAGCCACACTGGCTATCGTTCCCGGCGATCCGGAGCGTGTGAAAAAAATCGCTGCGCTGATGGATAATCCGCAGCATCTGGCTTCGCACCGTGAATTCACCACTTACCTGGCGGAAGTGGATGGCAAGCCGGTAGTGGTCTGTTCTACCGGGATCGGCGGTCCATCGACCTCTATTGCCGTGGAAGAACTGGCGCAGCTCGGCGTACGCACTTTCCTGCGTGTGGGCACGACCGGGGCGATCCAGCCGAATATCAATGTAGGCGACGTGCTGGTGACTACTGCTTCGGTGCGTCTTGACGGTGCCAGCCTGCACTTTGCGCCGATGGAGTTCCCGGCAGTGGCCGATTTCACCTGCACCACCGCGCTGGTGGCCGCAGCAGAAGCCTGCGGTGCCAAAACGCACATTGGTATCACCGCTTCATCTGACACCTTCTATCCGGGGCAGGAACGTTACGACACGTTCTCAGGACGTGTGGTGAATCGCTTTCAGGGCTCAATGCAAGAGTGGCAGCAAATGGGGGTTCTTAACTATGAGATGGAATCCGCTACACTGTTAACCATGTGCGCCAGTCAGGGGCTGCGAGCGGGCATGGTGGCGGGTGTTATCGTTAACCGTACGCAAAAAGAGATCCCGGATGCCGCGACCATGAAACAGACCGAAAGCGATGCGGTGAAAATTGTTGTAGAAGCCGCGCGTCGCTTAATTTAGTGCGCAAGGCAGCAGGTATTACGGATAAGGAATTCCCTGCTGCCATCACATTGCGCACGTTTTTCAGCTGATACTGAGAAAACAACTATGCGCAAAACGGTTTCTGCTCCGCGTCCTGCCTTTAATCATCCTTCCACGGCTGCTCAGTCTCGCATTGAGAGCGTGGCAGCGCGTTTCCGCCAGGCGATGGCGGCCTCTGATTTCCCCGTGGCACGTCAGTGCTGTGAAGAGGTTTTGCGCGTCATGCCGCAAAACATGCAGGTACTGAGTGACTATGCGCTGACGCTAATGCGCGTGGGGGAGTACAAAAAATCCTACAAAACTTATCAAAAGATCTATCAGGCATCGTCAGCGCAGCGTGCGCAGGCTTCCGACACCTGGCTTGATGGCTTAACCGAAGTGTGTGGCTGGCTGGAAAAGCACGATGAAGTGGCACGTTACGGCCGTGAGTCGCTGGAGAAGTCTGACGCGATCTTTCGTCAGGGCCACACAGTGGCGTATCCCGCAGAAGCGCCGCCGTCTTTCAATCCCACCAATCCAACTGAAAATATCATCTCTTTCAGTCTGTATGGTGGCCAACCACGCTACTGTGAAACGCTGATCAAGAATATCGAGGTTGCGCGCGAGTTCTATCCCGGTTGGATGTGTCGCATCTATCTTGACGACAGCGTGCCGCAACACGTCTGGCAGCGTCTGAAGCAGTCAAATGTCCAGTTAGTGGATATGTCACATGAGAAGACCATATTCCCGACGCTGTGGCGCTTTCTGGTGATGGATGATCCATGCGTAAAGCGTTATATCGTGCGAGATGCGGACTCCCTGCTGTCGGAGCGTGAAGTGGCGGCGGTAGAAGCTTGGCTGCAATCGCCCTGCTGGTTCCATCACATGCGTGACTACTTTACGCATACCGAACTGCTGCTGGCAGGCATGTGGGGCGGCTGTCATGGCGTATTCCACAACGTTGAACAGCAGATACGCGACTTTATCGCCCAGTACAGCGGCAGTGAACGCTTCACCGATCAATACTTCCTCAAAGTGGCGTTGTGGCCGACGGTGCGCGAAAGCCTGCTGAATCATGATGACATCTTCCGATTCCATCATGCCCAGGCGTGGCCCGCACATCCGCCAATTCGCTGGCAAACCGAGCGTTTTCACGTCGGCAGCAACGCAGGGTATTCCAGCATGGCGGGCAAGGTGGAGAATGCTGATAACGGCTGGCAGCAGGTTGAACTCACTCACAACGGACAAAGCTGGTGCTATCCCGCCAAAGTGAAGGGCAGTGAATGGCTGTTGCCGATGCCGTTTTTCCTGATTGATGCGTGGAAGGCGGGTGATTTGACGGTGAAAGCGCTGTAAATCATCTGCCAGCTACACAACAGTCTGGACATTCATACAGTAGCGACTTACCTTTTCCCTCAGCGAAACGATCCGCGGGGGGATTATGGATCAGCAACTTATCATTAGCGGTGCGCTGGCGCTGGCCGGACTGGGCCTCGGCTGGATTTTGGCCCAGTTGCGTGCCGGGCACCAGCACGCCAGCTTCACTACCGAACGCCGCCTGCTGGAAGAGGCGCAACAGCGTCAGCAGCAGCAGCTCGAACAGTTACAACAACAAATTCAGCAGCGCGAGCAAGAACTGCGGCAGCTTCATGGCACGCTTAGCGGTGCACAGGAACGGCTGCAACAGCTCGATTACTGGCGTGGCGAAAGCGAGCAGCTCAGCCGGGAACTGCGCAATCAGCTGGAAGTGAACAGTGCGCAAGAAGCTGAACTGCGTGAAGTCACCATCCGTTTAGAAGAGACGCGTTTTGGCGCAGAAGAGAAGCAGCGCCTGCTCACTAACAGCGAACAGCGTCTCAGCGCACAGTTTGAGAATCTGGCCAACCGCATCTTTGAAAACAGCGGACGTCGGGTGGATGAGCAGAATCGGCAAAGCCTCAACGGGTTGATTGGTCCGCTGCGTGAACAGCTGGATGGTTTCCGTCGCCAGGTGACGGATAGCTTTGGCCAGGAAGCCCGCGAACGCCACACGCTGGCCCATGAAATTCGTCAACTGCAGCAGCTGAACGCGCAAATGGCGCAGGAAGCGGTCAACCTCACCAAAGCGCTAAAAGGCGACAATAAAATCCAGGGCAATTGGGGCGAAGTGGTGCTGGCGCGGGTGCTGGAAGCCTCCGGTCTGCGTGAAGGCTACGAATACCAGACGCAGGTCAGCGTGCAGCTGGAGCAGCAGGGCAGGATGCAACCGGATGTGATCGTGCGGTTACCGCAGGGCAAGGATGTGGTGATTGACGCCAAAATGACGCTGGTGGCTTACGAACGCTATTTCAACGCAGAAGATGAAGCCACGCGCGAGCAGGCGATCCAGGAGCACGTTAACGCCATGCGCGGCCATATTCGGCTGCTGGGGCGAAAAGATTATCAACAATTGCCCGGTTTACGCTCTCTGGATTATGTGTTGATGTTTATTCCGGTCGAGCCCGCGTTCTTGTTGGCGATTGATCGGCAGCCAGAGCTGATCAGCGAAGCGCTGCAGCAGAACATCATGCTGGTAAGCCCTACGACATTATTGGTGGCGTTGCGCACCATCAACAACCTGTGGCGTTATGAGCATCAGAGTCGCAATGCGCAACGCATCGCCGACCGAGCTACGCGGTTGTACGATAAAATGCGGCTGTTTGTGGATGATATGAGCGGTATCGGTCACAGCCTCGATAAAGCGCAGCAGAGTTATCATCAGGCGATGAAAAAGCTGTCAGAAGGGCGCGGCAATTTGATTGCGCAAAGCGAATCCTTCCGCGCGTTAGGCGTAGAGATTAAACGGCCGATCAATCCCCAATTGGTCGAACAAGCGCAGCCGGAAGAAGCGGGCGAAGATTGGGCGGACGATCCCGAGCCCAATGAAAATGTGGCAGATTCTCCCACCGCTTCACTGCGCCGCATCAACGAATAGCACGGTGGTCGCGTGCTCGCGTAGCGCGACTCTGATACACTTCGGCAAGAATTGTTTGTGGAACAGGTAAACCCGATGGCAGATGAATCACAGCAGGAAACTACTCATTTTGGCTTTCAGACCGTCGCGAAAAGCGAAAAGGCCGATAAAGTCGCGGACGTGTTTCATTCCGTAGCGGCAAAATATGACCTGATGAACGATTTGATGTCGTTTGGCATCCATCGTGTCTGGAAGCGTTTTACCATCGACAGCAGCGGCGTGCGTCGTGGTCAGCGTGTGCTGGATCTGGCCGGCGGCACCGGTGATTTGACAGCAAAATTCTCTCGCCTGGTGGGCGAGACGGGTCAGGTTGTTTTGGCGGATATCAACAGCTCGATGCTGAAGATGGGCCGCGAGAAGCTGCGCAATATGGGCGTGTCAGGCAACGTCAGCTATGTGCAGGCCAACGCCGAAGCGCTGCCGTTCCCGGATAACTATTTCGATTGCATCACCATCTCTTTCGGTTTGCGTAACGTCACCGAAAAAGAGAAGGCACTGGCCTCGATGTTCCGGGTGCTGAAACCAGGCGGACGCTTGCTGGTGCTGGAGTTTTCCAAACCGCTGCTGGAACCGCTGAGCAAAGCCTACGATACCTATTCCTTCCACATCCTGCCGCGTATTGGGCAGCTGGTGGCGCAGGATGCCGATAGCTATCGCTATCTGGCAGAATCGATTCGTATGCATCCCGATCAGGAAACCCTGAAGGCGATGATGAACGATGTGGGTTTTGAAAATACCACTTACTTCAACATGACCGGCGGTATTGTGGCGTTGCATCGCGGCTTTAAGTTCTGATTGATCATGACTTTTACCCCGCTAATCACGGGCGGACTTGAAACCGCCCTCAATCGTGTTCTGTATCGTGATCGTAGCCTGAAAGCCGCGCGTCAACGTCTGGCAGGTAAAGTGCTGATGCTACGCCTGCAGGAGCTGGATTTCCCGCTGGTGCTGGTGTTTAGCGAATCGCAGCTGGATGTGCTGAGTGACTGGCAGGACAGCAGCGACTGTAGCGTGAGCCTGCGCCTCAGCACCTTGCCGAAACTGCGCGATCGCCAGCAGCTGACCAGTTTGATCCGTAGCGGTGAGCTGGATGTGGAAGGCGATCTGCAAGTGGTTCAGCAATTCTCTGCGCTAATGGATCTCGCTGAGCTCGATCCAGCCGAGTATCTGGCGCCGTGGATCGGCGACATTGCCGCGCAGGGTGTCAGTCAGGCTGCTCAGCAGGCGCTGAAATTTGTGCAGCGACAGGTGACGCGTCGGCAGGATTATCTCGGTCAGGTGCTGACGGAAGAGTGGCGGGTTGCGCCCGGTGCACTGGAGCTGGCATGGTTTTGTGAAGAGGTTGAAGCGATGGAACGTTCGCTTAATGCGCTCGAAGCGCGTTTAGCACAGCTGGAGGCGAAATGACGCTGGGAGAAATTCGGCGCTTATACTTCATCATCAAGGTCTTTCTGACTTACGGGCTTGATGAACTGATCCCTCACATGCGCATCACGTTGCCGCTTCGTATCTGGCGACGTTGTATTTTCTGGATCCCCAACAAGCACAAGAATGAATCGACGGGCGTGCGCATTCGTCTGGCAATGGAGCAACTTGGGCCGGTATGGATCAAATTTGGCCAGATGCTTTCGACGCGCCGCGATCTCTTCCCGCCGTCCATCGCCGATGAACTGGCGGTGTTGCAGGACCGCGTGGCGCCTTTTGATGGTCTTAAAGCCCAACACCAGATTGAACAATCCATTGGCGGCCCGGTCGACACCTGGTTTGAAGACTTTGATATCAAGCCGCTGGCTTCTGCTTCGATTGCGCAGGTACATACCGCCACGCTGAAATCCAACGGCCGTGACGTGGTGATCAAGGTGATCCGCCCGGACATCCTGCCGGTGATTAAAGCGGATATGAAGCTGATTTACCGCATGGCGCATTGGGTTCCTCGTCTGTTGCCGGATGGTCGTCGCCTGCGCCCGGTTGAAGTGGTGCGCGATTACGAAAAGACCCTGATTGATGAACTCAATCTGCTGCGCGAATCGGCGAACGCCATTCAGCTGCGTCGTAACTTTGAGCAGAGCCCGATGCTGTATGTGCCGGAAGTGTTCTCGGATTACTGCAGCGAATCGATGATGGTGATGGAACGTATTTACGGCATTCCCATTTCTGATGTGGCGACGCTGGAGAAGCATGGCGTCAACATGAAGCTGCTGGCAGAACGCGGCGTGCAGGTGTTCTTCACCCAGGTGTTCCGCGATAGCTTCTTCCATGCTGACATGCACCCCGGCAACATCTTCGTTAGCTATGACCATCCAGAAGATCCGCAGTACATCGCGATTGACTGCGGCATTGTCGGCTCGTTGAATAAAGAAGATAAGCGCTATCTGGCGGAAAACTTCATCGCCTTCTTTAACCGTGATTACCGTAAAGTGGCAGAACTGCATGTGGATTCAGGCTGGGTACCGCCGGATACCAATGTGGAAGATTTTGAGTTCGCCATTCGTACCGTCTGCGAGCCGATTTTCGAGAAGCCGCTGGCTGAGATTTCATTTGGCCACGTGCTGCTGAACCTGTTTAACACCGCGCGTCGCTTCAATATGGAAGTGCAGCCACAACTGGTGCTGTTACAGAAAACGCTGCTCTACATCGAAGGTATTGGCCGTCAGCTTTATCCGCAGCTCGATCTGTGGAAAACCGCGAAGCCGTTCCTTGAAGACTGGATCAAAGATCAGATCGGCATTCCTGCGATTCTGCGCGCAGTGAAAGAGAAGGCGCCATTCTGGGCTGAAAAACTGCCGGAGTTGCCTGAACTGTTCTACGACAGCATGCGTCAGCATAAATTATTGCAGCACAGCGTCGATAAACTGGTCAGCGATATGAATGCGCAACGTACGCGCCATCACAAGGCACGTTATCTGTTTGGCGTAGGGGCTACACTGTTATTAAGTGGCACCGCGGTGCTGTTAAGTCGACCCGACTGGGATTTCTTCCCAGCCTTACTAATGGCCGCTGGCATCGTCACCTGGCTGATAGGCTGGCGCAAGACAAACTGATTGTTTGACTGGTGCAAATCGCGTAATGTCGCAGGCTAAAGCCCGAATTCATACGGGCTTTCTGTGCGTTTCAATTCAGAGTTTTTCACAGAATATTAGAGGCATATCTCATGGGCGGTATCAGTATTTGGCAATTGATCATCATTGCCGTCATTGTTGTACTTCTGTTCGGTACCAATAAACTTCGCAACCTGGGTTCGGATTTAGGTTCTTCTATTCGTGGTTTCAAAAAAGCCATGGGCGATGAGGACGATAAAAAGGATCAACCGAAAGAGCAGGACGCTGACTTCAACGCCAAGACTCTGGCAGACAAACAGCAAACCTCGGCGAGTAAAGACGACGCCCGGGACAAGTAAGGGTTAACTGTGTTCGATATTGGTTTTAGTGAACTGGTATTGGTGTTCGTTATCGGGCTGATCGTTCTTGGCCCGCAACGATTACCGGTTGCGGTGAAAACCGTCGTGGGCTGGATTCGGGCGATTCGCTCCCTGGCTGCTAACGTGCAAAACGAACTGGCGCAGGAGCTGAAACTGCAGGAATTGCAGGACAGCCTGAAAAAGGTTGAGGAAGCGGGCCGTGGCTCACTGTCACCGGAACTGAAAGAGTCGATGGAAGAGTTGCGTAAAACCGCCGATTCGATGAAGCGTTCTGTGCAGCAGAGCATCGATATCGAAAAAGCGGAAGATGAAGCGAACACCATTCATCAACCGTCGGCTGCAGGCACATCTTCTGAACCGGTAAGCCAGCCTCCGGTCACTCCCGCGGCAGCAGAGCATCAGGCTAGCGCACCGGCTCAGGCACCTCAGCCAGCGGCGGCAGAGCATCAGGCCAGCGCACCGGCTCAGGCACCTCAGCCAGCGGCGGCAGAGCACCCGGCCAGCGCACCGGCTCAGAAACCTCAACCGGTAACAGCAGAGGCTGCGGCACCTGTTAATACCGCGCAGAATGCGACGCCCACCCCCACCGTAAAAGATGAAAGATAAACATGGCCGTTGAAGATACCCAACCGCTCATCAGCCACCTGATTGAGCTGCGTAAGCGTTTGCTGAACTGCATTATTGCGGTGTTTGCTATCTTTTTGTGCCTGGTTTATTTCGCCAACGACATCTATCACTTAGTGGCTTCGCCGCTGATTAGCCAGATGCCGGCCGGTGCCAGCATGATCGCCACTGACGTGGCTTCACCGTTCTTCACCCCCATAAAGCTCACCATCATTGTTTCGGTGTTCCTTGCGGTGCCGGTGATCTTGTATCAGGTGTGGGCTTTTGTGGCGCCTGCGCTGTATCGCCATGAGCGTAAGCTAGTGATGCCGCTACTGTTCTCCAGTACGCTGCTGTTCTACGTTGGCGTGGCTTTCGCTTACTTCATCGTGTTCCCGCTGGCGTTTGGCTTCTTTGCCAAAACCGCGCCACAGGGCGTCACCATTGCTACTGATATCACCAATTATCTCGACTTCGTCATGACTCTCTTCATGGCATTTGGCGTAGCGTTTGAGGTACCGATTGCGATTGTTTTGCTGTGCTGGACCGGCATTACCTCGCCAGAGGATTTGAAAAAGAAACGCCCCTACATTCTGGTTGGCGCGTTCGTTGTTGGGATGCTGCTCACACCGCCGGATGTTTTCTCGCAAACTTTGCTCGCTATTCCGATGTACTGCCTGTTTGAAGTCGGCGTATTCTTCTCCCGTTACTATGTGGGTAAAGGGCGCAAGGCGTCAGATTCAGAGGATGAGGAACAGAATACCGAATCCTGACAAGGCATTCCCGCACGCGAGCGGGATGAGCGTTAAGAATCTAAACCGCCCACACATTGGGCGGTTTTTATTTGGGAGAAGACATGTTTGATATCGGTGTAAACCTGACCAGCACGCAATTCGCAAAAGATCGCGATCAGGTGGTTAAACGCGCGCGCGAAGCAGGCGTCACCGGCCTGCTGATTACCGGCACCAATGCGCTGGAGAGCCAGCAGGCGCGTCAGCTCGCGGCACAGCATCCAGGCTACTGCTGGTCTACAGCCGGCGTGCATCCGCATCACGCCAGTGAATGGTCGGCGGAGACGGCGAACACGCTGCGCCGTCTGGCTGAGAGTGAGCAAGTGGTGGCCATCGGTGAATGCGGCCTCGATTTTAACCGCAATCTCTCGGCGCACGACCAGCAGGAATACGCCTTTGATGCACAGCTGGCGCTGGCAGCAGAGTTACAACTGCCGGTCTTCCTCCACTGCCGCGAAGCACACGATCGTTTTGTGGCAGTGCTGGAGCCGTGGCTGCCGAAATTGACGGGCGCGGTGGCACACTGTTTTACCGGCACGCGTGATGAACTGGAATCGTGTCTGGCCTTGGGCTTATCGGTGGGCATTACCGGCTGGGTGTGCGATGAACGTCGTGGCCTGGAATTGCGTGAGATGCTGCCATTGATTCCAGCCGAGCGTCTGCTGCTGGAAACCGATGCGCCTTATCTGCTCCCGCGTGATATGCATCCACGGCCGCCTTCGCGTCGAAACGAGCCCTGTTTCCTGCCGCATATTGTGCAGCAGGTGGCGAACTGGCGTGGGGAAGAGGCTGAAGCGCTGGGTGCGCAGGTCAATCACAACGCACGTCAGCTGTTTAAACTGGTTTAAAGCTTACGGAACTGTTTGTTGTCGACGCTGCGCATCACTTGTTTGTTGAGCAGGTTTAGCAGTAACACCGAGCGGGTTTCGCCATCAGGCTCGGCAAAAATAGCGCGCAGCCCCTCAAAAGTCCCTTCGGTGATGATCACTTCATCACCGCTTTGTGGCGTTTCTGGATCCAGCATAATTTGCGGCACATCGGTTTGCAGCGCTTCAATCACTTCGCTGGAGACCGTTGCCGGTTGCGCGCCAAAGCGCACAAAGTGGCTGACGCCGCGCGTGCTACTGATGGTGGTGGTGTGAATCGCTTCCGGATCGAATTCGATAAACAGATAGTTGGGAAACAGCGGCTCACTCACCGTGGTGCGTTTACCGCGCACAATCTTTTCCAGAGCGATCATTGGGCTGAGGCAATTCACCTCTTGCCGCTCAAGATGCTCTTTCGCGCGCAACAGCTGTCCACGTTTGCAATAGAGTAAGTACCAGGATTCCATAACTGCTCCCAAATATTGGACGCTAAGAATAACAAACCTGCTGTCAGAGTTATAGCGCATCGGCCAGTGGAAACGCGGCTGTGAAATAAAAATCACTACGAATTTTCCGATTGGTGCGGCTTATTAACGCTTTCTTGCAAGAAAATTGACGGCTGATGACCATCTGTATCAGACTCCTTCCCCATCTTTCGCATGAATTCGAAAAAGGACTGGCTGATGGAACTGTTCTTATTAAGCAACGGCAAAGTGGCCGAAGACGCGCCACTGTTGAGCTACGCTCACCCACAACTGCACGCAATGATTGCGCAACGCGGCATTACGTCGGCGGTGCTGGTGCCTTATGCCATTATTCGTGGCGACCATGCGCAGCGTGCACAAGACCTGTCTGACTCATTGGGTATTCAGGTGCGCACCGTGCATGAGTTTGACTCCCCGGTGGCAGCGATTGAACAGGCGGAGTTGATCCTGGTGAGCGGCGGCAACACCTGGTTCCTCAATCAGATGCTGCATGAGCACGGACTGATCGTGGCGATTCAGCGTGCTGTGCGTGAGCGAGATGTGCCTTACGTCGGCTGGAGCGCCGGTTGCAATGTGGCTACGCCATCGATCCGTACCACCAACGATATGCCGGTGCGCAGCAGCGTGGTCTTGCCTGCATTAGGCCTGTTCCCGGTGCAGATCAACCCGCACTATCTGGATGCTCACGTCAGCGGGCATATGGGGGAAACGCGTGATGAGCGTCTGGCGGAGTTCTGCGCCGTAAATCCACATGAGTCGGTGATCGCCCTGCGAGAAGCCAGTTTCCTGCACGTCAGTGAAAACCGCCTGCGTTACTACAGCGCGCGCGGCGAAGACTTTAAAGTGTTCCGTCATGGTGAGCCAATCGCCGCACATCACGATGTGCTGGCCATTCAATCGCTGGTGCCTTTCTCCTGTCAGCCAGCTTGAACCACAAACCACAACACGCCGGCGTGAATCAGACCTATAATGGCCAATTCACCCTGGCTGGAAGCTAACGCCGCATGAAATATCAGGATTTACGAGACTTCCTCGCGTTGCTGGAGCAGCGCGGCGAGTTAAAGCGCATCACTCAGGAGATCGATCCTGAGTTAGAGATTACTGAAATTGCCGATCGCACCCTGCGTGCCGGCGGTCCGGCGCTGCTGTTTGAGAACCCGAAAGGGTACGACATGCCCGTATTGTGTAACCTGTTTGGCACACCTAAGCGTGTGGCGATGGGCATGGGACAGGAAGAGGTCAGTGCGCTGCGTGAAGTGGGCAAGCTGCTGGCGTTTCTGAAAGAACCCGAGCCGCCAAAAGGTTTCCGCGATCTGTTCGATAAAATGCCGCAGTTCAAACAAGTGCTGAACATGCCGACCAAGCGCCTGCGCAATGCACCGTGTCAGGAAGAGGTCTTCAGTGGTGATGATGTCGATCTGTCGCGCATTCCGGTGATGAAGTGCTGGCCGGGCGATGCCGCGCCGTTGATTACCTGGGGCTTAACCGTCACGCGTGGTCCGCATAAAGAACGTCAGAATCTGGGTATTTATCGCCAGCAGGTGATCGGCAAAAACCGCGTGATCATGCGCTGGCTGTCGCATCGCGGCGGCGCGCTGGATTTCCAGGAGTGGTGCAAAGCCCATCCGGGCGAACGCTTCCCGGTGTCCGTGGCGCTGGGTGCCGATCCGGCCACGATTCTGGGCGCAGTGACGCCGGTACCCGATACGTTGTCGGAATATGCTTTTGCTGGCTTGCTGCGCGGTAATAAAACCGAGGTGGTGAAGTGCCAGTCTAACGATCTTGAAGTGCCAGCCAGCGCAGAGATCGTTTTAGAAGGTTACATCGAACCGGGTGACATGGCGCCAGAAGGCCCTTACGGCGACCACACAGGCTACTACAATGAAGTAGACAGCTTCCCGGTATTTACCGTGACGCACATAACGCAACGTCGCAACCCGATTTATCATTCAACGTATACCGGTCGTCCGCCGGATGAACCTGCGGTATTGGGTGTGGCGCTGAATGAAGTGCTGGTGCCAATTCTGATCAAGCAGTTCCCGGAAATTGTCGATTTTTACTTGCCGCCGGAAGGCTGTTCTTATCGCCTCGCGGTGGTGACGATCAAGAAGCAATATGCCGGGCATGCCAAGCGCGTAATGTTTGGCGTCTGGTCTTTCCTGCGCCAGTTTATGTATACCAAGTTTGTGATCGTATGCGATGACGACGTCAACGCACGAGACTGGAACGATGTGATTTGGGCGATCACCACGCGTATGGATCCGGCGCGCGATACCGTGATGGTGGAGAATACGCCAATTGACTATCTCGACTTCGCCTCTCCGGTTTCCGGCCTGGGCTCGAAGATGGGACTTGATGCCACCAATAAGTGGCCGGGCGAAACCACTCGCGAATGGGGCACACCGATTGTGAAAGATCCGGCGGTGACCGCGCGTATTGACGCCATTTGGGATGAGTTAGCTATCTTTGCCGAGCCGCCGCAGCGCTAAAGGCGGCAGAAAACCATAAAAAAGGGCACGTATGACGACGTTAAACTGCAAGGTGACTTCGGTCGAAGCGATTACGGATACCGTTTACCGCGTTCGTTTGATTCCGGCGGCGGATTTTACTTTCCGCGCGGGGCAATATCTGATGGTGGTGATGGATGAGCGTGATAAGCGCCCCTTCTCACTGGCTTCAACCCCGATGGAAAAAGACATCATTGAGCTGCACATTGGCGCATCTGACCTCAATCTCTACGCGATGGCGGTGATGGATCGCATCAAAAACGATCGTCAAATCACGGTGGATATGCCGCATGGCGATGCCTGGCTGCGTGAAGACAGCGATCGCCCCATTATTCTGATCGCGGGCGGCACCGGTTTCTCCTATGCACGTTCGATTCTGCTGACGGCACTGGCGCAGCAGCCAGACCGCGATATCGCCATCTACTGGGGCGGCCGGGAATTGATGCATTTGTACGATCTGGATGAGTTGAACGCGTTGGCGGTCAAGCATCCTCATCTCAAGGTGATTCCGGTGGTAGAACAACCCGCAGAGGGTTGGGATGGACGCAGTGGCACGGTGTTGACCGCCGTGATGCAGGACTATGAAACTCTCAGCGAGCACGATATCTATATTGCGGGCCGCTTTGAGATGGCAAAGATTGCACGTGAGCGTTTTTGCGCGGAACGTGGTGCAGTTGAAGCGCAGATGTTTGGCGATGCGTTTGCCTTCATCTGAGTCAAAAAGCCCGCCCGAAAGGGCGGGAACACGTGCTTCAACGTATTAAACGCGTTCGAACATCGTCGCGATCCCCTGGCCTAAGCCAATACACATGGTCGCCAGACCAAATTGCGCATCACGACGTTCCATCAGATTGAGCAGCGTCGTGCTGATACGCGCCCCCGAACATCCCAGCGGATGCCCCAGCGCAATCGCGCCGCCATTCAAATTCACTTTCTCATCAAGCTGATCCAGCAATCCCAAATCCTTAATGCACGGCAGTGTCTGCGCGGCAAAGGCTTCGTTAAGCTCAAATAGATCAATATCCTGCACGCTTAATCCGGCACGCTTCAGTGCCAGTTTGCTGGCTGGCACTGGACCGTAACCCATGATGGAAGGATCACAGCCGACCACCGCCATGCTGCGAATACGTGCACGCGGGGTCAGGCCGAGTTCGCGCGCGCGGCTTTCACTCATGATCAACATGGCAGCCGCGCCATCGGAGAGTGCCGATGATGTACCCGCCGTAACGGTGCCGTTGACCGGATCAAACGCGGGACGCAGCGCAGCCAACCCTTCCAGCGTGGTATCTTCGCGGATCACTTCATCCGTTTCATAGCGTTTCAATACGCCGTCGGCATCGTGGCCATAGGTCGGCACGATTTCACGTTTGAAATCGCCACGTTGGGTTGCGGCCCAGGCGCGCTGATGTGAACGCAGCGCAAAGGCATCCTGCTGCTCACGGGTGATGTGATGCATGCGCGCCAGCATTTCAGCGGTTAATCCCATCATGCCTGCGGCTTTTGCCACGGTGCGGCCCAAACCCGGATGGAAATCAACGCCGTGGCTCATGGGCACATGGCCCATATGTTCGACGCCGCCAATCAAACAGCTGTGCGCATCGCCCACCATAATGGCGCGTGCCGCATCGTGCAGCGCCTGCATGGATGAACCACATAAGCGATTCACCGTGCTGGCGGGCACGCGGTGCGGAATTTCGGCCAGCAGTGCTGCGTTACGCGCAATGTTGAAGCCCTGTTCCAGCGTCTGCTGCACGCATCCCCAGATGATGTCATCCAGTGAGGCTGGATCAACGCCGGGGTTGCGGCTCAGCAGTTCGCGCATCAGATGCGCCGAGAGATCTTCCGCGCGTACCTGACGAAACGCGCCGCCTTTTGAGCGTCCCATTGGTGTGCGCACTGCATCAACTATGACTACCTTTTCCATATTCATTACCTCAGGCACTTTGCAGTGTCGCTTCGTCAATCGGTTGGGCTGCGGGATACCAGCTTTGCTGTTGATGCGCTTTGTGCACTAACAGTTCGGGTAACGCATACAGCGGGCCGAGGGAGAGATATCGTTTGGCCTGGTCGACCAGATTGCTGTTGCCGAGCGTGTCCATATAACGGCAGGCACCCCCTCGGAACGGAGGGAAACCGAGGCCGTACACCAGCGCCATATCGGCTTCAGCCGGTGAGGCGATAATCTTCTCTTCGAGGCAGCGCACCACTTCATTGAGCATTGGCAGCATCATGCGGTTAGCAATGTCCTCATCACTGAACACGCGTTTCGGCTCGCAAATCGGTTCCAGCAGCGCATCAACAGCCGGATCGGTTTTCTTCTGGGCTTTGCCTTTTTTATCTTGCTCCCAGCTGTAAAAGCCCAGGCCGTTTTTCTGGCCGTAGCGTTTGGCTTCAAACAGCACATCAATCGCGTCGCGGTAATCCTTCTGCATGCGGGAAGGGAAGCCTTGCGCCATGACCTGTTGTGCGTGATGGGCGGTATCAATGCCCACCACATCCAGCAACCAGGCCGGGCCCATAGGCCAGCCGAACTGTTTCTCCATCACCTTATCGATCTGACGGAAATCAGCGCCATCGCGTAGCAGCAGGCTGAAAGCGGCAAAGTAGGGGAACAACACACGGTTCACAAAGAAACCTGGGCAGTCATTCACCACGATCGGCGTTTTGCCCATCTTGCTGGCCCAGGCCACTACTTTACTGATGGTGGCTTCTGAGGTCTGCTCGCCACGGATGACCTCAACCAGTGGCATGCGTGGTACGGGATTAAAGAAGTGCATGCCGCAGAAGTTTTCTGGGCGCTGCAGCGATTGCGCCAGCTGGCTAATCGGAATGGTCGATGTGTTGGAGGCGAGTACGGCATCATCGCGCAGATGTTGCTCGGTTTCTGCCAACACTTTGGCCTTGATTTGCGGGTTCTCGACCACGGCCTCGACCACCACATCGGCACGTTCGAAACCGGCGTAATCCAGCGTAGGTTGAATCGTCGTGAGGACGCTCGCCAGTTTGGCACCGTTGATCTTGCCGCGTTCCAGTTGCTTGTTAAGAAGGTTGCTGGCTTCCGTCATCCCCAGCGTCAGCGCCTGCGGATTAATATCTTTCATTTTCACCGGCACGCCTTTCCATGCCGACTGATAAGCAATCCCACCCCCCATAATGCCTGCGCCTAACACGGCGGTCTGCTGCGGTGCACCGGCTGCGTTGCTGTGCTTTTTCGCCAGGCCTTTGACATATTGATCGTTCAGGAATATACCGACCAGCGCGCGCGCCACATCGCTTTGTGCCAGCGGCACGAATGCAGCGGTTTCCAGTTTCAATGCATCGTCACGACGTAAACCGGATGCCGCTTCAATGGTTTTCACCGCGGTGATAGGCGCGGGATAATGCTTGCCTGCTGTTTGCATCACCATGCTTTTGGCAATGGTGAAGCTCATCGCCGCTTCAATCGGGCTTAATTTCAGTGGGGCCAGCTTAGGTGCCCGACGCGCCTGCCAGCTGCCTTGCGCACCGGCATCCTGCAACATTGTGAGTGCTGCAGCGCGTAGCTTTTCGCTGCTCACGACCGCATCGACCAGGCCGAGTTGCAGGGCGCTGGTGCCATCAACATCTTTTCCAGCGGCAATGATTTCCAGTGCGCTATCAGCGCCGAGCAAACGTGGCAAGCGCACGCTGCCGCCAAACCCCGGCATGATGCCAAGTTTGGTTTCCGGTAAGCCGATGCGTGCAGCAGGCGTCGCGACGCGGAAATCTGTCGCCAGCACACACTCGCAGCCGCCGCCCAGCGCGTAGCCGTCAATCGCAGCGACAGTCGGCACCGGCAAATCTTCCAGGCGATTGAAGATGCTGTTGGCAAACGCCAGCCATTGGCTCAGCTTCTCTTCTGGCGCATCAAACAGCGACAGGAATTCGGTGATATCGGCACCGACAATGAATGCCGGTTTGGCTGAGGTGAGCAGCAGGCCACGCAACTCGGGCTGTTGCTCCAGCACGCTGAGTGCATCGCCCAATGAGGCAACTGTTTTGGTGTCGAGTTTGTTCACTGAACCGGGGGCATCGAAAATCAGCTCGGCAATGCCGTCATCAAGCCAGTGAACTGAAAGGGTATCGCCTTGGTAGAGCATGTCCGTCTCCTGAAACCGCGAAAGGTGATCTGGTCATACCAGATGAGTTGGAGTGTGGGCGGCATGTTAATTTTTTGCAAACGAGTCTTTGCTTATTTGATACGCCGATCACAGCGAGTGCAGCACGGCAACAGACTTGAGGCTGTGCTACACTGCGGCCAATTTCGCGATATCGGAGACAAGTCCATGGATTCACTGAAAACCCTGTATCACGCGCATATCAATACGCTGCAACAGCGAGCGCAACAGGTGCTGGCACGCTTTAAACTTGATGCGATGTTGATTCACTCTGGCGAGCTGTTAACCGTTTTTCTCGACGATCACGACTACCCGTTTAAGGTGAATCCGCAATTCAAGGCTTGGGTTCCTGTCACACAAGTGCCTAACTGCTGGTTATGGATCGATGGCGTTAACAAGCCAAAATTGTGGTTCTACTCACCTGTGGATTACTGGCATAACGTCGAGCCATTGCCCAACAGCTTCTGGACTCAGGATGTTGAGGTGGTGGGCCTGAAAGATGCCGATGAGATTGGGCAACTGCTGCCGGCTCAGCGCGACAATGTGGCTTATATCGGACCTGTGCCCTCCCGCGCCACACAACTCGGCATCAATAGCGATCGCGTGAATCCAAAAGGCGTGATCGACTTCCTTCATTACCATCGCAGCATCAAAACGGATTACGAACTGGCCTGTATGCGCGAAGCGCAGAAGCTGGCGGTTGCAGGACATCGTGCGGCGAAAGAAGCCTTCTTCTCAGGTATGAGTGAGTTCGATATCAACCAGGCGTATCTGACGGCGACTGGCCATCGTGATACGGATGTGCCCTACGGCAATATTATCGCGCTTAACGAACATGCTGCGGTGCTGCACTACACCAGGCTCGACCATCAGCCACCGACGAAGCGCCACAGTTTCCTGATTGATGCGGGTGCGGAATACCTTGGTTACGCCGCCGACCTGACGCGCAGCTATGCAGCCCAAAGCAAATCGCGTTATGCCGAAATGGTAGAGGCGATGAATAAAGAAGAGCTGGCGCTGATTGCAACGTTGAAAGCGGGCGTGCGTTACACCGATTACCATTTGCAAATGCATCAGCGTATTGCCCGTCTATTGTTAAAATTCGATTTGGTGAAAGGTCTGACCGAAGAGACGCTGGTGGCGGAAGACCTGACCGGTCCGTTTATGCCGCACGGTTTGGGCCATCCGCTGGGCTTACAGGTGCATGACGTCGCAGGCTTTATGCAGGATGACAATGGCACGCACCTGGCGGCACCATCACAGTATCCTTATCTGCGTTGTACCCGCGTACTGGAGCCGGGCATGGTGCTGACCATCGAGCCTGGTTTCTACATTATCGATTCACTACTGGCAAAACTGCGTGGTGGTAAATACAGTCAGTACTTTGACTGGCAGGCGATCGACGCATTGAAACCGTACGGTGGTATTCGTATCGAAGATAATGTGGTGATCCATGCCAATCGCGTTGAAAACATGACGCGCGATCTGCATCTGGCCTGATGGATGCGTACGATATTCCCGCTGAGGCTGTGAGCCTCAGCGAGGAAACCATCAAGAAAAGCCGCTTTATGACTTATCTGGCACATACCGTTGGCGTTGAGGCGGCGCGTGCTTTTGTCCAGCAGGTGAAGTTGGAACATCCTGCGGCGCGCCATCACTGCTGGGCGTGGGTTGCCGGTGCGCCGGATGATTCGCAGCAGCTGGGTTTCTCCGATGATGGTGAGCCTTCTGGCACGGCGGGCAAACCGATGCTGGCACAGCTAATGGGTAGCGGCGTCGGTGAAATCACCGCAGTGGTTGTGCGCTATTATGGCGGCATCATGCTGGGTACCGGTGGATTAGTGAAAGCGTATGGCGGCGGCGTGCAGCAGGGGCTGAAACAACTGATGCGTGCGCGTAAAGTGCCGATGCAATCTTTTACCTTGCAATGTGATTATGCCCAGTTGAGTGATATCGAGCGTCTGTTGCAACGCTTTGACGGCATCATTGAAGAGAGCCATTATCAGGATCGTATCGCGCTACGTCTGGCGTTGCCGCATCCGCAAATTGATGGCTTTCGGCAAAACCTTTCTGATTACAGCCGGGGCGCGCTGACGCTCATCCCGCTGGACAACTAAAAGCATCTGTTTAAAGGAACGGCTGAATGCATTTTCGCGCCATTACCCGCATCGTGGGACTGTTGGTAATTTTATTCTCGGTGACGATGATCCTACCGGGGCTGGTGGCCTTAATTTATCGCGATGGCGCCGGACGCGCGTTTAGCCAGACCTTTATGATGGCGATTGTGATTGGTTCGCTGCTGTGGTGGCCTAATCGCAAAAAGAAAACCGAACTTAAACCGCGCGAAGGGTTTCTGATCGTCGTGCTGTTCTGGACGGTGCTGGGTAGTGTGGGTGCGATGCCTTTCATTTTTGCCGAACAGCCGCACCTTTCGGTTACCGATGCTTTCTTCGAATCCTTCTCTGGGCTGACCACCACGGGCGCCACTACGTTGGTGGGCCTTGATACCTTACCGAAAGCGATTTTGTTCTATCGTCAGATGCTGCAATGGCTGGGCGGTATGGGGATCATTGTACTGGCGGTGGCCATCTTGCCGATTCTGGGCGTGGGTGGCATGCAGCTTTATCGTGCTGAGATGCCGGGGCCGTTAAAAGATAACAAGATGCGCCCGCGTATTGCGGAAACGGCTAAAACGCTGTGGCTAATCTATGTCTTACTTACCGTGGCCTGTGCGGTGGCGCTGTGGCTGGCGGGCATGCCGGTGTTTGATGCCATCGGTCACAGCTTCTCGACCATCGCGATTGGTGGCTTTTCTACACATGATGCGAGTATCGGCTACTTCAACAGTCCTACCATCAATACCATCGTGGCGGTGTTCCTGCTGATCTCGGGCTGTAACTATGGCTTGCACTTCTCTTTATTGAGCGGGCGCAGCCTCAAAGTTTACTGGCGCGATCCCGAATTTCGCATGTTTATTGGCGTACAGCTGACGTTAGTGCTGATCTGTACGGTAGTGCTGTGGTTCCACAACGTCTATGCCAGCGGTTGGCAAACATTGAACCAGGCCTTTTTCCAGGTGGTGTCGATGGCAACGACTGCTGGCTTTACCACCGATAGTATTGCGCGCTGGCCATTATTCCTGCCTGTACTGTTGCTCTGTTCGGCTTTTATCGGCGGTATGGCGGGATCGACTGGCGGTGGCTTGAAGGTGATTCGTATTCTGCTGCTGTTTAAGCAGGGGTCGCGTGAGCTTAAGCGTTTGGTGCATCCGAACGCGGTCTACACCATCAAGTTGGGTAATCGCGCACTGCCGGAGCGTATCCTTGAAGCGGTATGGGGATTCTTCTCTGCTTATGCGCTGGTGTTCTTACTCAGCATGCTGGCGATTATCGCGACGGGCGTCGATGACTTCTCCGCTTTCGCTGCGGTTGCCGCAACGCTGAATAACCTCGGCCCAGGCTTAGGTGTTGTAGCGGATAACTTCACGTCTATGAATGACGTCGCTAAGTGGATTTTGATTTTAACCATGCTTTTTGGACGCCTTGAGGTGTTCACACTGCTGGTCCTGTTCACCCCGACCTTCTGGCGTGAATAAGAGAAACAGGATTATCTAATGAAAGCATTGATTCTATATTCCAGCCGTGATGGGCAAACCCGTGAGATCGCAGCGCGTATTGCACAGACGCTAGCGCCGCAGCAGCTGTGTGACGTGATTGATTTACTGGAAGTACAGCAGGTTGAGTGGTCGCAGTATGATCGCGTGCTGATTGGCGCTTCAATCCGTTACGGACATTTCCATCCGGCATTAATGAAGTTTGTTACTCAGCATAAGGCTGAGTTGCATCAGCGCGTTAGTGGCTTCTTCAGCGTCAATCTTACGGCGCGTAAAGCGGATAAGTGCACGCCAGCAACCAACGCCTATACGCATAAGTTCCTGGAGCAGTCACCCTGGCAGCCAGATTGCTGTGCGGTGTTTGCCGGCGCGTTGCGTTATCCCCGCTATCGCTGGTTTGACCGTGCCATGATTCAACTAATTATGCGTATGACGGGCGGTGAGACCGATACCTCTAAAGAAGTTGAATACACCGATTGGAATAAAGTCGCGGTTTTTGCCCAGGATTTTGTGCAGTTACCAGGCAAATCGTTGTGAAATAAAGCGTTGTGGCTAAATTTAGGTCGAACGATCATTTTTTTGCAATAAACCCTTGTCAGCTCCGAATAACTCCCTATAATGCGCCACCACTGAGACGGCAAAGCGGCAACGCAGACGGCTCAGCAGGGAGTGAAGAAATTCATCCCGCCGGAGAAAAACGCTGAAAAAAAGTGTTTGACTCTGAAGGAGGAAGGCGTAATATACGCCACCTCGCAACAGCAGCTTAAGGCGCTGATTGCACCGCTCTTTAACAATTTATCAGACAATCTGTGTGGGCACTCGCAGGATTGA
>NZ_VWXC01000034.1:0-31592 GCF_011752685.1 Candidatus Pantoea communis | reverse complement strand
GAGTGCCCACACAGATTGTCTGATAAATTGTTAAAGAGCGGTGCAATCAGCGCCTTAAGCTGCTGTTGCGAGGTGGCGTATATTACGCTTTCCTCCTTCAGAGTCAAACACTTTTTTCAGCGTTTTTTCTCTGGCGGAAGTTCTTAGCGAAGCTTCCTGTCAACACCGCACTTCGTAAACCGTTGTGCCGTCTCGATGGATGCGCATTATAGGGAGTTGTTCGCAGCGCGCAACCGCTAAATTCAACAAAAACAACCGTTCGCTGCATTCCACAGCAAAACCCCGCCTTATACCCACTTACACACAGTGTTATCCACATTCATCTGCACAAATGAATTTAGGCGAGCATCGCGCAAACGTTTTCGCTACAATGCCCGGCGACGTCAAGGATGCCCCTTTTGGGGCGTTACATGAAGCAAGTACTCTCTTCTATATATAAGAGAAGCGCTAAGCTTGATGTAACGCTCTTATTTATGCGAAACAAAGCCAAGGGATAAAACCACCATGCAACAACGTCGTCCAGTACGCCGCGCTCTTCTCAGTGTTTCTGATAAAGCCGGTATCCTCGAATTTGCTCAGGCACTCTCCAGCCGTGGTGTTGAGCTGCTCTCCACAGGTGGTACTGCTCGCCTGCTGGCAGATGCGGGCCTGCCCGTCACCGAAGTCTCTGACTACACCGGTTTCCCGGAAATGATGGATGGACGCGTCAAAACGCTGCACCCGAAAGTGCATGGCGGTATTCTGGGCCGTCGCGGCACCGATGATGCGATCATGGCCGAGCACGCGATCAACCCTATCGATATGGTGGTGGTAAACCTTTATCCCTTCGCGCAAACCGTTGCCAAACCCGATTGCTCACTGGCAGACGCGGTAGAGAATATCGATATCGGTGGCCCAACCATGGTGCGCTCCGCTGCGAAGAACCATAAAGATGTGGCAATCGTGGTGAAGAGCAGCGACTACGAGGCCATCATCGCCGAGCTGGACGCCAACGAAAACTCCCTGACGCTGGACACCCGTTTCGATCTGGCGATCAAAGCCTTCGAACACACCGCAGCCTACGACAGCATGATTGCCAACTACTTTGGCAGCCTGGTACCGGCTTATCATAGCGACAGCAAAGAGCCTGCCGGCCGCTTCCCACGAACGCTGAACCTCAACTTCATCAAGAAGCAGGATATGCGTTACGGCGAGAACAGCCATCAGGACGCTGCCTTCTATATAGAAGAGAATGTGGCAGAAGCTTCTGTTGCGACTGCACAGCAGGTACAGGGCAAAGCGCTCTCTTACAACAACATCGCGGATACCGATGCCGCGCTTGAGTGTGTGAAAGAGTTTGATGAAGCCGCTTGCGTGATCGTTAAGCATGCTAACCCGTGTGGTGTGGCAGTGGGCGGTTCGATTCTTGACGCCTATGAGCGCGCTTACAAAACTGATCCAACTTCTGCTTTTGGCGGCATCATCGCTTTCAACCGTGAATTGGATGAAGCCACTGCCCAGGCGATCATCAGCCGTCAGTTTGTCGAAGTGATTATTGCCCCTTCAGCCAGCGAAGCGGCACTTAAAGTTACCGCAGCAAAACAGAACGTTCGCGTGCTGGTTTGTGGCCAGTGGCAGGGCCGTGTTGCTGCACTGGACTTCAAGCGTGTTAATGGCGGCCTGCTGGTTCAGGATCGCGATCTCGGTATGGTTGATGCCAGTCAGCTGCGAGTCGTGACTAAGCGCCAGCCAAGCGAGCAGGAACTGCGTGATGCGCTGTTCTGCTGGAAAGTAGCCAAGTTCGTGAAATCCAACGCCATTGTCTACGCACGCGACAATATGACTATCGGCATAGGCGCCGGACAGATGAGCCGCGTTTATTCTGCCAAAATTGCCGGTATCAAAGCAGGCGACGAAGGTTTAGAAGTTAAAGGTTCAGCCATGGCGTCTGATGCGTTCTTCCCGTTCCGCGATGGTATCGACGCAGCGGCTGCTGTAGGTATCAGCTGTGTGATTCAACCAGGTGGTTCTATCCGTGATGATGAAGTGATTGCCGCCGCTGATGAGCACGGTATTGCGATGATCTTCACCGACATGCGTCACTTCCGCCATTAATAGCCTGGAGCTGTATAGATGAAAATTTTAGTGATTGGTAATGGTGGACGTGAACACGCGTTGGCATGGAAAGCAGCACAGTCACCGCTGGCCGAAACGGTCTTTGTTGCACCGGGCAACGCGGGTACCGCACTGGAACCTGCACTGCAGAACGTGGCGATCAGCGCCACTGACGTTCCTGCACTGTTAGCCTTTGCTCAGAAAGAGAAGATCGATCTGACCATCGTAGGCCCAGAAGCGCCGCTGGTGATTGGCGTGGTCGATGCGTTCCGTGCAGCAGGTCTGAAAATCTTTGGCCCAACGCAGGCGGCTGCACAGCTGGAAGGATCAAAAGCTTTCACCAAAGATTTCCTGGCACGCCAGCAGATCCCTACCGCTGAATACCAGAACTTTACGGAAGTTGAGCCCGCGCTGGCTTACCTGCGTGAGAAAGGCGCACCGATCGTGATTAAAGCGGATGGTCTGGCAGCCGGTAAAGGGGTTATCGTCGCGATGGAACTGGCTGAAGCGGAAGCTGCAGTGCAGGACATGCTGGCAGGTAACGCTTTCGGCGATGCAGGCCATCGTATCGTCATTGAAGAGTTCCTCGACGGCGAAGAAGCCAGCTTTATCGTGATGGTGGATGGCGATAACGTGTTACCCATGGCCACCAGCCAGGATCATAAACGTGTAGGCGATGGTGATACCGGCCCGAATACCGGCGGCATGGGCGCTTACTCACCTGCCCCGGTTGTCACCGATGAGATCCACCAGCGTGTGATGGACCAGATTATCTGGCCAACCGTTAACGGCATGAAAGCGGAAGGCAACACCTATACCGGCTTCCTATATGCCGGCCTGATGATCGATAAAGCCGGTCAGCCGAAAGTGATCGAGTTCAACTGCCGCTTTGGCGATCCAGAAACCCAGCCGATCATGCTGCGTCTGCAGTCAGATCTGGTTGAGCTGTGCCTGGCCGCAGTGGATGGCAAGCTGGATCAGCAGACCTCGCAGTGGGATCCACGCCCATCGCTGGGTGTCGTGCTGGCGGCTGGCGGCTATCCCGCGGATTACAACATCGGTGATCAAATCCACGGTCTGCCGCTGGAAGAAGTGCCGGACGGTAAAGTGTTCCACGCGGGCACCACGATGAAAGATGATGTGGTGGTCACCAACGGTGGACGCGTGCTGTGCGTCACTGCCCTGGGCGAAGATGTGGCTGCCGCGCAGAAGAATGCCTATGCGCTGGCGAAACATATTTCCTGGGAAGGCAGCTTCTGCCGTAAAGATATTGGTTACCGCGCGATTAATCGCAAGTAATCATCAAGGGGCGCGCTCAGCGCCCCTTGTTTTTTCCCAACTCAGAAATCACTCTCTTTCGGCTGCCAGCTACACTCATCCTCTGGCGTCGCCCGCAACAACTGCACGCCTTCAGGTGCCTCCAACCATGACACCATCAACGACTGTGGCTGGTGTTGCTGCTGCTGAGATAGCGTGGCAATGATTCCGCTATCAAAGGGTGCATTCACCACTTTGCCATCACAATCGCGCACCTGCGTAGCGCCCAGCCAATGCCCCTGCTTCAGTAATACACGGCCACTCAGCAACGCATTACTTTGCTCCAGCATACGTTGCGCGTCGAAACGATAGAGCTCAACCGTATCACCACTTACCGCTTCACGACGGCCGGCCAGCTGACGCTGCATAAAATTAAGATTACCCAGATGGTCAAAACGCAACGTCACGTCATCGGGTTGCTCACCCGCCACAACGCGCTCAACGCTGATCAGGTGGTTCTGTTGCCAGTTGTAGTCAGTAGTTTCCATGGCATCGCCATTGAAAGGGGTATAAACAGTGCGAAGATGGACAGCCTGATGGTCACTGTTTTTGCGCCAGATGCGCACAGTGCCACGATCGGCCAGATAGCCACTTGCCGTAAAGGCAGGGAGATCAGAGGTGGAACTACAGCCCGCGAGCAGCGCACCGAGTAACAGGGCGCAGACGCGCTGAGTAATCGTGTTCAGCATGACAGGCCCCAATAACAAAAAGGGGCGTGTCGCCCCTCTTTTAAAGCTTAAACCGCGATGCGGAAAACTTACTTAACAGCGTCTTTCAGAGCTTTACCAGAGACGAACGCTGGCACGTTAGCTGCCGCGATTTTGATCTCTTTACCAGTCTGTGGGTTGCGACCGGTACGCTCAGCGCGGTGGTTCACTTTAAAAGTACCAAAACCAACCAGTTGTACAGCATCACCTTCTTTCAGAGACTCAGTGATCGCAGCCAGGGTAGATTCCAGCGCAGCTTTAGCCTGGGTTTTTGACAGGTCAGCTTTCTCTGCGATCACATCAATCAGTTGAGTCTTGTTCATAAGTTATCCTTAAAGTGTATTTATCGCTTGCTAAGCAACGAGTGCGAGGGAAAAGCCATATTCTGGCACTCTTCAACCTGCACGCAAAGATAGCCACAATTTTCAGCCCCCCAAATGTAGACCAGACAGGGGGCTGATGTGAAGCCTCCAGGCGCGGTAATTCAGGCCTGAAGTCACGTTTTATCGCCTTATTGCTGAAAAAGTATACCGATGTTACTGATTCCCGCTTCGCGCAGGTCAGAACGTAACCCCTTAATCAGCTCAAGGTCGCGTTCTTCGCAGTCTGCCAGCAGACGGAAAATCTCCCACTGCAGATCCCATTCATCAATCACCGCCTGATTTTCACGCAGCTCTTCATCGGTCATTTCACGACCGGCCTGCGTCATTTCAAGGATAGCGACGGTGGTAATCGAGGTGCGACTGACTTCGATTGCGTGCTCCAGAGTTTCGCCGCTGAGTTGTGCATGCACAACTTCGCTCAACGCAACACAGGCATCGATCGCTGGGTGGACACCATAGATATCAAAATCATCGCCATTCGGAATCGCGGATTCCAGCTTCTCCAGTTGGCTATCGAAGTTAATTTTGGCGTCTTTAACCGTCAGGCTCTC
The DNA here is from genome assembly GCF_011752685.1 of Candidatus Pantoea communis. Lineage (NCBI taxonomy): Bacteria > Pseudomonadati > Pseudomonadota > Gammaproteobacteria > Enterobacterales > Erwiniaceae > Pantoea > Candidatus Pantoea communis. Next base: position 26,540 of record NZ_VWXC01000034.1, on the reverse strand, counting down.
CCAGACAAGGTCAAGGATGCGACGATAGAGTTGCGGATCGGCGAATTCAGTCTGCTGACAGAAGGCCCAATAATTGGGGAACATCCGCTCGCACAGACAGGCCATAAAGGTCATATGCTGCCAGCTTTCCAGCTTCGCCAGACGCAAATGGACGGGGTTCTGTAACATCAAACTTACTCTCAATAGGTTAGCTGGCGGCAGTGTACCGCAAAAGCCGCGCGCAAACAGCGTTAACGCGCATTTTGCCAACGCAGAAACGCAGGACGCCCCGAAGCAACCGCATCGGCCCAGCGTGTAGGCTCGGGCAAACGATAGCCCGCGGTACATTTCTCCACCCAATTCAGTGCGCTGTCCATACTGACACGATGCCCGGTTGAGACGAACAAAGGGTTGCAGCGCGCTTTACTGCGCCACACCCAGCCAATTTGTTCGCCTTTATCCATCAGTGGCTGGCGGCTCCCCGGTTCAGCATCCAATTCGGTAAAACGCCCGCAGAGCCGTTTTTTCGCCACGCCAATGGTTGGAACATCCACCAGCGAGCCAAAATGCGCAGCCACGCCGAGGCGACGGGGATGGGCAATACCATGACCATCAACGAATAAAAGATCGGGTTGGTGTGTCAGCTGCTGCCAGGCTGCCAGTAGTGCGGGGACTTCGCGAAACGATAAGAAACCCGGGATGTAAGGCATGGTGGTCGCGAGGCGTGCTATACGGTGCTCCACCAGCTGCAATGAGGGATATTCTAATACCACCAGTGCCGCACGCGTGATGTCACCTTCCTGTTCAAAACCGACGTCCGCACCGGCGATAAAACGAGGCGGCAGGACGTCGAAATCATCCTGCCGTACCACGTTAGCAGCGCGTTGTAACTGTTCAGCCCGCAGCGCGGCTAAATCCATGCTTAACCCTGATGATAAGGGCGAGACAGACGATGTACGGCTTCGACGAATGCACCGGCGTGCTCTGGCGGCACATCCTGATGAATGCCATGTCCCAGGTTGAAGACATGCCCTTCACCCGTGCCAAAGCCTTCAAGGATAGTGGCCACTTCCTGCTCGATACGTGCCGGAGGCGCATACAGCATGGAAGGATCCATGTTGCCCTGCAACGCAACTTTGTCACCCACGCGACGACGCGCATCGGCAATATCGGTGCTCCAGTCCAGTCCCAGCGCATCACATCCGGTCGCTGCGATAGCTTCCAGCCACTGACCACCACCTTTGGTGAACAGCGTAATCGGCACACGGCGACCTTCGTTCTCGTGCAGCACGCTATCAACGATTTTGTGCATATAGTAGAGTGAAAACTCACGGTAATCGCGGCCGGTCAGCACGCCGCCCCAGGTGTCGAAGACCATAATCGACTGTGCACCGGCTTTGATCTGGGCGTTCAGGTAATGGATGACACTGTCAGCCAGCTTATCCAGCAGCTTGTGCAGGGTTTGCGGCTCGGCATACATCATCTTTTTAATTTTGGTGAACGCTTTGCTGCTGCCGCCTTCAACCATGTAGGTCGCCAGCGTCCACGGGCTGCCGGAGAAGCCGATCAACGGCACTTCACCTTTCAGGTTATGGCGAATGGTACGCACCGCATTCATCACATAACCCAGCTCATCTTCTGGATCCGGAATCGGCAGTTTGTCTACATCTGCACGGCAGGTAATAGGATTTGAGAAGCGCGGACCTTCGCCCGTTTCGAAATAGAGCCCCAGCCCCATCGCATCAGGAATCGTCAGGATATCGCTGAAGAGGATCGCGGCATCCAGCGCATAACGACGCAGCGGCTGCAGGGTGACTTCGCACGCCAGCTCCGCATTCTTACACAGCGACATAAAATCACCGGCTTCAGCACGCGTGGCTTTGTACTCCGGCAAATAACGCCCGGCTTGTCGCATCATCCATACAGGGGTGACATCCACCGGCTGACGTAACAGGGCACGCAGATAACGATCGTTCTTCAGTTCACTCATAATGGGCTCTCTCATGCTAAGGCCGCCAGTGTAGCATTTTCACGGCGCGCTGGCGCGACACAGGGCAACGGTATCTTCAATCAACCGCCGTGCCACCGTGCCCGGTGGCGGTAACAAGGGCAAATCGTCATAGCGATACCAGCCGGCATCCAGCAACTCTTTGCCATCATGCTGCAACTCACCGCCCTCATATTCGGCCATAAACGCCATCATTAATGAATGCGGGAACGGCCAGGGCTGCGAGGTGACGTAGCGGACATTTTTAACCCGGACGTTGCTCTCTTCCATCACTTCACGCGCGACGGCCTGCTCCAGCGTCTCCCCGACCTCAACAAAGCCAGCTAATACTGTGTAAATGCTGTTGCGATGACGCGCATGGTTGGCCAGCAGAATCTCCTCCCCCCGGCGAATCGCTACGATGATGCACGGTGCAATCTGCGGGTAATAGCGCTCGCGGCAATGGTGACACAGGCAGGCAAATTCGCGTTTACTGAGGTGCATTTCGTGGCCGCAGTAGCCACACCAGCGGTGTGAGCGGTAGAATTCGGCGAGTTGAACTCCACGCCCAACCATCTGAAAAAGTCCAACATCTTCGTCGATAAGCTGGCGAACAGAGCCCATATTGTCAGGTCGTGATTCACGTATCAGCCAGACATTTTCCGCCTGCCATTCGCCAATCAAAATCGCGGTTTTTCCAGTCAGGCCAAAATCGCCGGATAAGCCATGCGGCAGTTCACCTTGCGGTAACCAAAGTTTTTGTTCATGGCTGACAATCCACCAGCCAGCGTCTACGCTTGAGATCTCACGTTGCATCTTATTCGTTGTCCTTAGCGTCAAATGGCACGCTGAAATCCTGATGTTAAGTGTGGAATGGATAACTATAACTCACCCGGAGCCCCATATGCTTACCCAGTTAGATGACCTGGCCAGGCGTGTAAGTGGCGGTAATGAACTCGTTGATGCGTGGCTGCGCGCGCGCCGACAGTTGCTTGTCAGCTATTACGCATTAATTGGCATCAAGCCAAACAAAGAGGCGCTCAGTGCCCTGGATGAACAGGCGCTGGATGCGTTTTGTCACGGCCTGGTTGATTACCTCTCAACCGGTCATTTCAGTATTTATGAACGCATTATCAGTGAGATGGAAGGCGATAGCCCACTCATTGCGGCAGCCCAACTCTATCCCGCTCTGGAAGCGAATACCGATCGCATGATGCAACTGTATGACAGCCATCTGCAGCAGGCCATCAACGACGATAACTGCGTAGAATTCCAGAAGGCGTTATCCGAAGTGGGTGAAGTGCTGGAGTCGCGCTTCACGCTGGAAGATAAGCTGGTGCAACTCGCCTGGGATAACCAGCTGGCGCGCCCACCGGTCGCCAATGAAAGCAGCATGGCTCGCCCCGCTTAACTTCGGCCCCATGTAAAAAACTTGTTATTCCGAAAAAGCCCTCTTATGCTGAATGGGCTTTTTTATTGAGGCCTATTCACGTTTTTATGCGTCTCTTTAAAGCAATCTAGAGTCAAATTTTGCGATATAAGCGTAGCGTGCGCAGCCAGTTCACGCTCGGACAGCGCGCAGTGGCCGGAGCGTACACGTAGTACGTGACGGACACGAGCACTGCCCAGGCGTGAAATGGCAAGCAAAGTAGCTTATATCGTAAAATTCAACCTTGTCGGAGTGCCCTAAGGGGCTGAGACCGTTTATTCGGGATCCGCGGAACCTGATCAGGTTAGTACCTGCGAAGGGAACAAGAGTAGACATTCACTGAGCGATGCGTGTTGGCGCCCGGCATCGTCCCTGTTACTCCTTCCGAACTCTGGACAAGCAACTTCCCCTTAATTCAGGAAATTTGCTATGTCTGTTGCTAAAACTTCTCGTCGTGAACAACGTGCACAAGCGCAGGAATTTATCGATTCGCTGCAAGGCACCGCTTTCCCCAATTCAAAACGTATCTGGATTACCGGCAGCCGAGCGGATATCCGTGTGCCGATGCGCGAAATCCAGCTTAGCCCTACACACATCGGTGGCACAAAAGAGAATCCACAGTATGAGCACAACGAACCAGTGCCGGTATATGACACGGCAGGTGCTTATGGCGACCCCGCGGCCACCATTGATGTGCATCGGGGATTAGACCGATTGCGTGAAAACTGGATCGCTGAACGCGATGACAGCGAAGCGATCCACCAGTTGAGTTCGCAATACACCCAGCAACGCTTAGCCGATGAAGGGCTGGATCACCTGCGTTTTGAGCAGTTACCGCAGCCGCGTCGTGCCAAAGCTGGCCGCTGCGTCACACAGCTGCATTACGCACGTCAGGGCATGATTACACCCGAGATGGAATTCATCGCGGTGCGAGAAAACATGGGCCGCGAACGTATTCGTGGTGAAGTGCTACTGCAACAGCACCCGGGCCACAGTTTTGGTGCCAATCTGCCGGAAAACATCACCGCCGAATTTGTGCGCCAGGAAGTTGCCAGCGGCCGCGCTATCATACCCTCCAATATTAATCACCCCGAATCAGAGCCGATGATCATTGGCCGTAACTTTCTGGTGAAGGTGAACGCCAATATAGGCAACTCAGCGGTGAGCTCATCGATCGAAGAGGAAGTGGAGAAACTGGTGTGGTCAACACGCTGGGGGGCGGATACCGTGATGGACCTCTCCACAGGCCGCTATATCCATGAAACGCGCGAGTGGATTTTGCGAAACAGCCCGGTGCCGATTGGTACTGTGCCCATTTATCAGGCACTGGAGAAAGTGAATGGCGTGGCGGAAGACCTTAACTGGGAGATTTTCCGCGATACCCTGCTCGAGCAAGCAGAACAGGGGGTGGATTACTTCACTATTCACGCTGGTGTGCTGCTGCGCTATGTGCCGATGACGGCTAATCGTCTGACCGGTATTGTCTCGCGTGGTGGTTCGATCATGGCGAAGTGGTGCCTGTCACATCATCAAGAGAGTTTCCTCTATCTGCATTTCCGCGAGATCTGTGAAATCTGCGCTGCCTATGATGTCGCGCTCTCACTCGGTGATGGCCTGCGTCCGGGATCGATTCAGGACGCCAACGATGAAGCCCAGTTTGCCGAGTTGCATACCTTAGGTAAGTTGACCAGGATTGCCTGGGAATACGATGTGCAGGTAATGATTGAAGGTCCAGGCCATGTGCCAATGCAGATGATCCGCCGCAACATGACCGAACAGTTAGAGCACTGTCACGAAGCGCCGTTTTACACGCTTGGCCCACTGACCACCGATATCGCCCCCGGGTACGATCATTTTACCTCCGGCATTGGTGCCGCGATGATTGGTTGGTTTGGCTGCGCCATGCTGTGCTACGTCACACCGAAAGAGCACCTCGGTTTGCCGAATAAAGAAGATGTGAAGCAGGGGCTGATTACCTACAAGATCGCCGCGCATGCCGCCGATCTGGCTAAGGGCCATCCTGGCGCACAGATCCGTGATAACGCCATGTCGAAAGCACGCTTTGAATTCCGTTGGGAGGATCAGTTCAATCTGGCGCTCGATCCGCATACGGCACGCGCTTATCACGATGAGACATTGCCGCAGGAATCGGGCAAAGTGGCTCACTTCTGCTCAATGTGCGGTCCAAAATTCTGTTCGATGAAAATTACCCAGGAAGTGCGCGAATATGCTGCTCGCCAGCAGGCAGAAGCCCAGCCCATTGAAATTGGCATGGCGCAGATGTCGGATGCCTTCCGCAGTCGTGGTGGCGAGCTTTATCACGCCGCCGATGCCCTTAAAGAGGAAAAAGTATGACCGATGCCTTTCCAGCCACGGCCCCGAAACTGGGGCTGTACCCTGTTGTTGATAGCGTAGAGTGGATTGCACGCTTACTGGAGGCTGGCGTTCGCACCATCCAGTTGCGCATCAAAGATTGCCAGGATCATGAAGTAGAAGACGCAGTGCGCGAGGCAATTGCGCTGGGCAAGCAGTATCGTGCACGCCTGTTTATCAACGATTACTGGCGATTAGCGATCAAATATAACGCCTATGGCGTGCATCTTGGTCAGGAAGATTTGGACATGGCTAATCTGGACGCTATCCGCCAGGCAGGTTTGCGTCTTGGGTTATCGACTCATGATGATGCCGAGTTGGACCGCGCGCTGGCGCTGCGTCCTTCCTACATTGCACTGGGACACATTTACCCTACGCAAACCAAAGATATGCCTTCGGAACCTCAGGGCGTCGTAGAACTGAAACGCCACATGGCACGGTTGCAGGATATACCGACTGTGGCGATTGGCGGTATATCCCTTGCGCGCGTACCTGAAGTTTTGGCCACTGGCGTTGGAAGCGTTGCCGTGGTGAGCGCCATTACTCAGGCGGGAGACTGGCGTCAGGCGACACAGGAGCTGCTGGCACTGGTTGAAGCTGGAACCCAGCCCGCAGAAGCGTTGTAACGTTCTGCAATCAGGGTAATTTGGCTGGAACCTCACGCGCAGTCCGCTTCCTGCGAGCTAGCGTGTTTTTCCGGTCAGGATAAAGTGTGCCTGCCCGCTGTCGCTGGCAGTGGGCCAGGGCTGGTCTACCTCTCTCTCCAGCCCTGCCTTTCCACTTTAATCAGTCAGGGATGAAGCGGGTTCCGTTTCGATATGACAGGCATGCATGGCCTGCTCCACCGCAGCGCCAAGTTGGGCGATGGCCTGTTCTGTATGCTCATTGATGGGCAACCCATAATTCAGGCGCAAGCAGTTACGATATTTGCCCGAGGCAGAAAACAGCGATCCGACGGCGACCTGAATGTTCAACGTGCGAAGTTCGGTGTTAAGCCGAACCGCATCAAACGCTTCAGGTAACTCAATCCACATCAGGAAGCTGCCCTGCGGACGCGAGACACAGATACCGCACGGGAAATAGTGGCGTACCCAGCAGCTAAAAGTCTCGTAATTACGTTGATAAACCTGGCGCATCCGGCGTAAATGCGGCCCATAGTGACCAAGACGAATAAATTCGGCCACCGCATGTTGCGGCTGTGTGGCTGTTGAACCCGTGCCGATATATTTCATATGCAAGACGCGATCGCGATAGCGTCCAGGTGCCACCCAGCCAACACGTAACCCGGGAGCCAGCGTCTTAGAGAATGAACTACACAACAACACCCTGCCATCCATATCCAAAGATTTAATGGTAATGGGACGTGGATACTCCCATGCCAATTCACCGTAGACATCGTCTTCAATAATCGCGGCATCAAAGCGCTGTGCCAGTGCCAGCAGCGCACGCTTGCGCGCCTCGGGCATGATAAATCCGAGTGGATTATTGCAATTTGGCACGACTACCACGGCTTTAATGGGCCACTGCTCGAATGCCAACTCCAGAGCTTCGAGGCTAATGCCCGTCACCGAATCGGTAGGGATTTCAATGGCACGGATACCAAGCCCGCGCAGGGTCTGCATCGTGCCATGAAATGTCGGAGATTCAACGGCGATAATATCACCCGGTTCACACACCGCACGGATCGACACGGACAGCGCTTCATGGCAGCCCGTGGTGATCACAATATCCTCTGCGGTGAGCTGACAACCGCTATCGATAGTTAAGCGTGCGACCTGCTCACGCAAGGCCGCAACGCCTAACAGACTGTCATAATTGAGCTGGTCAAGATCCTGCTTCTGCGCCATTCGGCTCTGAATTTTCCATAATGGCTTCAATGTCGGCTGGGTAAGGTCTGGCATGCCGCTACCTAATTGCAGCACGTTACCGCTGTTGCGGCTGCTTAATAATTCCAGCACCGATTCCCACTGGGTGATCTCGACGGGGCGTTGTACGGGGCGGGTTAACGCAGGAACAGGAGGCGTGGCTTTGCGCGTCGCAACGAAATAGCCAGAGCGCGGCTGCGGCACAATAAGCTGTTTCTCTTCTAGCAGGTGATACGCCTGCTGCACGGTACTGATGCTCACACCGTGTTCAATACTCAGTGTGCGCACTGAGGGTAAGCGCTCGCCGCTACGGTAGAGTCCCTGTTCAATCCTGTCTGAGAGCAAGCAAGCCAGATGTTGGTAACGCGTCATCGTATGATTCCCCTCGAGTTCACTGAATCTAAATCAGTACAGATCATCCCTTTTTTTACCATTCAGATCCTATCATGCGCAATCTGTATGTTAATAATAAGTGATTTTTGAATCTGTATTGAAATGCACAGGAACTGGACAATACCACTCAGACAACTGACTGAGGGCATTCATTATGGAATTCGATCAAAACCGCGCAGCAAAACCCTTTGATGTAACGCTATTGGATATGGTTCGCGGCACGGGACGTGCCATCAAAAGATGGCGCGCCCGCCGTGAGACACAAAAAATTTTGTCTCACTTGAGCGATGCACAACTACGCGATATTGGCCTGACCCGGCACGATGTCTGCCGCAAAGGCTAACTTAAGACGAAAAAAAACCCTGCCGAGGCAGGGTTTTTTATAGGTCAGCTATCGCAGACGATTATTCGTCGTCGCTACCGCCAAGACCGGCGTTCAGCAGTTCAGCCAGGCTCGCAGAGGCTTCATCCGCAGTAACCTGCGGTGCAACCGGAGCTTCACCTACAGAACGGCGACGCATACGATCCTGATGGTAAGCATAACCGGTACCGGCCGGAATCAAACGACCCACGATCACGTTCTCTTTCAGGCCGCGCAGTTCATCACGCTTGCCTGCTACTGCTGCTTCAGTCAGGACACGTGTGGTCTCCTGGAACGATGCTGCAGAGATGAACGATTCGGTTGCCAGAGAAGCTTTGGTGATACCCAGCAGATCGCGCACAAAGGTTGCGCCAATTTTGCCGTTCGCTTCGAGGTCGCGGTTAGCGATCTTGATGCGAGAGTATTCAGCCTGCTCACCTTCCAGGAACTCGGTGCTGCCCGCGCTGGCGATGGTTGCTTTACGCAGCATCTGACGCACGATGACTTCGATGTGTTTATCGTTAATCTTAACGCCTTGCAGACGGTAAACTTCCTGCACTTCGTTAGTGATGTAACGTGTAACCGCATGGACGCCACGCAGACGCAGGATGTCGTGTGGAGACTCTGGGCCGTCAGAAACAACGTCACCACGTTCTACACGCTCACCTTCGAATACGTTCAGCTGACGCCATTTCGGAATCATCTCTTCGTACGGATCGCTACCATCAACCGGTGTAATCACCAGACGACGCTTGCCTTTGGTCTCTTTACCGAACGAGATAATACCGCTGATCTCGGCCAGAATTGCTGGCTCTTTCGGACGACGCGCTTCGAACAAGTCAGCAACGCGTGGCAGACCACCGGTGATGTCCTTGGTACCGCCAGATTCCTGCGGAACACGAGACAGGGTGTCACCCGCGCTGATCTTAACGCCATCTTCCAGCTGAACAATCGCTTTGCCCGGCAGGAAGTACTGAGCTGGCATGTCTGTACCTGGAATCAGAACATCATTTCCGTTGGCATCAACAATTTTCAGCGCAGGACGCAGATCTTTACCGCCCCCAGTACGTTCTGCAGAATCCAGAACCACCAGCGATGACAGACCAGTCAGGTCATCAGTCTGACGAGTAATCGTCTGACCATCGATCATGTCAGTGAAGCGAATGAAACCGCCCACTTCGGTGATAACAGGCATGGTGTGCGGATCCCAGTTTGCTACGGTCTCGCCCGCTGCAACCTGCTCACCATCACCTTTAGCCATCATCGCACCGTAAGGAACTTTATAGCTCTCTTTGGTACGACCGAATTCGTCGATCATTTTCAGCTCAACGTTACGAGAGACGATAACCAGTTTCCCGGAGGAGTTGGTTACAGACTTCGCGTTGGTCAGCTTGATGGTACCTTTGTTCTTCACCTGGATGCTGGATTCAGCAGCCGCACGAGATGCCGCACCACCGATGTGGAACGTACGCATCGTCAGCTGTGTACCCGGCTCACCGATGGACTGTGCTGCGATAACGCCGATGGCCTCACCTTTGTTGATGATGTGACCACGTGCCAGGTCGCGACCGTAGCAGTGTGCACACACACCAAAGTCGGTTTCACAACCAACAACAGAACGCACTTTGATCGCATCAACTGAGTTCAGTTCGATCACATCACACCAGTGCTCATCGATCAGCGTATTACGCGGGATCAGGATGTCAGCAGTACCTGGCTTCAGTACGTCTTCAGCAGTCACACGACCCAGTACACGCTCACGCAGTGGTTCTTTAACGTCGCCACCTTCGATGACCGGAGTCATCATGATGCCTTCGAAAGTACCACAGTCGTCTTCGGTAACCACCAGATCCTGTGCAACGTCTACCAGACGACGCGTCAGATAACCGGAGTTAGCGGTTTTCAGTGCGGTATCCGCAAGACCTTTACGCGCACCGTGCGTCGAGATGAAGTACTGGAGTACGTTCAGACCTTCGCGGAAGTTCGCGGTGATTGGCGTTTCGATGATTGAGCCATCTGGCTTAGCCATCAGACCACGCATACCGGCCAGCTGACGAATCTGTGCAGCAGAACCACGCGCACCGGAGTCGGCCATCATGTAGATGCTGTTGAACGAGACTTGCTGCTCTTCTTCGCCGTGACGGTTGATCACGGTTTCGGTTTGCAGGTTGTCCATCATCGCCTTGGAAACGCGTTCGTTTGCTGCGGCCCAGATATCGATGACTTTGTTGTAACGTTCGCCAGCAGTTACCAGACCAGACTGGAACTGTTCCTGAATCTCAGCAACTTCCGCTTCTGCTTCTGCCACGATTTCCGCTTTCTTAGCCGGGATCACCATGTCGTCGATACCTACAGAGGCACCTGAACGGGCTGCGTAAGCAAAGCCGGTATACATGGTCTGGTCAGCGAAGATAACGGTCGGCTTCAGGCCCAGGATGCGGTAACAGGTGTTCAGCATCTTAGAGATAGCTTTCTTACCCAGCGCCTGGTTGACGATGGAGTATGGCAGACCTTTCGGCACGATCATCCACAGAATCGCACGACCAATGGTGGTGTCGATTAAGCTGGTTTTCGCGACGAACTCTTCTTGTTCGTTTTTGCTGTACTCGGTGATACGCACTTTAACGCGAGCATGCAACTCGGCCAGGCCAGCGCGATAAACACGCTCAGCTTCTTTCGGGCCAGTCAGCACCATGCCTTCGCCGCGCGCATTCACTTTCTCACGGGTCATGTAGTACAGACCCAGTACAACGTCCTGAGAAGGAACGATGATTGGCTCGCCGTTCGCAGGTGACAGGATGTTGTTGGTAGACATCATCAGCGCACGCGCTTCCAGCTGAGCTTCCAGCGTCAGCGGTACGTGAACTGCCATCTGGTCACCATCGAAGTCGGCGTTATATGCCGCACAAACCAGCGGGTGCAGCTGGATCGCTTTACCTTCGATCAGAACAGGTTCGAATGCCTGAATACCCAAACGGTGCAGGGTTGGTGCACGGTTCAGCAGTACTGGGTGTTCGCGGATCACTTCGTCCAGGATATCCCAAACGACAGCTTCTTCACGCTCAACCATCTTCTTAGCAGCTTTGATGGTGGTCGCGAGGCCACGCAGCTCCAGCTTGCCGTAGATGAACGGCTTGAACAGCTCCAGTGCCATTTTCTTCGGCAGACCACACTGATGCAGACGCAGGTATGGACCTACGGTGATTACAGAACGGCCAGAGTAGTCAACACGTTTACCCAACAGGTTCTGACGGAAACGACCCTGCTTACCTTTGATCATGTCGGCCAAAGATTTCAGAGGACGTTTGTTAGAGCCAGTGATGGCACGACCGCGACGGCCGTTATCCAGCAAGGCATCTACCGCTTCCTGCAGCATACGTTTTTCGTTACGTACGATGATATCTGGCGCAGCCAGATCCAGCAGACGCTTCAGACGGTTGTTACGGTTGATGACGCGACGGTACAGATCGTTCAGATCCGACGTAGCGAAACGACCACCATCCAGCGGTACCAGCGGACGCAGATCTGGCGGCAGAACCGGCAGAACGGTCAGGATCATCCACTCTGGCTTGTTACCAGACTGTACGAACGCTTCCAGCAGCTTGATACGCTTGGTCAGCTTTTTACGTTTGGTCTCGGAGTTGGTTTCGTTCAGCTCTTCACGCAGCTGCTCGCACTCTTGCTCCAGATCCATATTTTTCAGCAGCGCCTGGATAGCTTCCGCACCCATCTTCGCGTCGAATTCGTCACCGAACTCTTCCAGCGCATCAAGGTACTGCTCTTCGGTCAGAATCTGACGTTTTTCCAGGTTGGTCATACCGCCTTCGATCACAACATAAGATTCGAAGTACAGTACGCGCTCGATATCACGCAGTGGCATATCCAGCAGTAAGCCGATACGCGAAGGCAGTGATTTCAGGAACCAAATGTGCGCAGTTGGTGAAGCCAGTTCAATGTGGCCCATGCGCTCACGACGAACCTTGGTCTGTGTAACTTCAACGCCACACTTCTCACAGATCACACCGCGATGTTTCAAACGCTTGTACTTACCGCACAGGCATTCGTAATCTTTTACCGGCCCAAAGATACGGGCGCAGAAAAGACCGTCACGCTCCGGCTTGAAGGTACGGTAGTTAATGGTTTCTGGCTTTTTAACTTCACCAAAAGACCATGAACGGATCATATCTGGCGAGGCCAGAGCGATCTTGATCGCATCAAACTCTTCGGTCTTAGTTTGCGCTTTCAGAAACTTAAGTAAGTCTTTCACGGATTAGCTCCCGTCGGAGTGGAACTCTCAGGGACGCCCACCGAAGTGCGCGTCCCGTAACCAGTACTTACGAGTGCTTACTCGTCTTCCAGCTCGATGTTGATACCCAGCGAGCGGATCTCTTTCAACAGTACGTTGAAGGATTCCGGCATGCCCGGTTCCATCTGATGGTTGCCATCGACGATGTTTTTATACATCTTCGTACGGCCGTTCACGTCATCAGACTTAACGGTCAGCATTTCCTGCAGGGTATAAGCAGCACCGTATGCTTCCAGTGCCCACACTTCCATCTCACCGAAGCGCTGACCACCGAACTGCGCTTTACCACCCAGCGGCTGCTGAGTAACAAGGCTGTACGAGCCAGTAGAACGGGCGTGCATCTTGTCATCGACCAGGTGGTTCAGTTTCAGCATGTACATGTAACCTACGGTTACCTGACGCTCAAACTGCTCACCGGTACGGCCGTCGAACAGGGTGATCTGGCCAGAAGCTGGCAGACCGCCGAGCTGCAGCAGCTCTTTGATCTCGCTCTCTTTCGCACCATCAAACACTGGCGTTGCGATTGGCATACCTTTTTTCAGGTTCTCAGCCAGACGCAGAACTTCGTCGTCAGTGAAGGTGTTCAGATCAACTTTCTGACGCACGTCAGTGCCCAGATCGTAAGCACGCTGGATGAACTCACGCAGTTTGGCGACTTCTTCCTGCTTCTTAAGCATCGCATTGATTTTCTCACCAATGCCTTTAGCCGCCATACCCAGGTGGGTTTCCAGGATCTGACCGATGTTCATACGTGACGGTACGCCCAGCGGGTTCAGTACGATATCGACCGGCGTACCGTTCTCATCGTAAGGCATATCTTCGATCGGGTTGATCTTAGAGATAACACCCTTGTTACCGTGACGACCTGCCATCTTGTCACCAGGCTGGATCTGACGTTTAACCGCCAGGTACACTTTCACGATTTTCAGCACGCCTGGTGCCAGATCATCGCCCTGAGTGATTTTGCGACGCTTAGCTTCGAGTTTCTTCTCAAACTCGTGCTTCAGCTCGTCATACTGCTCAGCCAGCTGCTCGAGAGAGTTTTGCTTCTCTTCGTCAGTCAGGCCCAGTTCCAACCAGCGCTCACGTGGCAGTTTGTCCAGCTTCTCAGCTTCAACGCCACCTGAGATCAGTACAGCCTGAATACGGCTGAACAAGCCCGCTTCGAGGATCTGCAGTTCTTCAGACAGGTCTTTCTTAGCCTGCTTCAGCTGCATCTCTTCGATTTCCAGCGCACGTTTGTCCTTTTCTACGCCATCGCGAGTAAAGACCTGAACGTCGATAACCGTACCGGAAACACCGTTAGGAACACGCAGAGAAGAGTCTTTAACGTCAGACGCTTTCTCACCGAAGATCGCACGCAGCAGTTTCTCTTCTGGCGTCAGCTGAGTTTCGCCTTTCGGCGTCACTTTACCGACCAGAATGTCACCACCGGTCACTTCCGCACCGATATACACGATACCGGATTCATCCAGTTTGGAGAGTGCAGCTTCACCCACGTTCGGGATGTCAGCGGTGATCTCTTCTGGCCCCAGCTTAGTGTCACGAGACACACACGCCAGTTCCTGGATGTGGATAGTGGTGAAACGGTCTTCCTGGACAACACGCTCAGAAACGAGGATGGAGTCTTCGAAGTTGTAACCGTTCCATGGCATGAACGCCACGCGCATGTTCTGACCCAGCGCCAGTTCACCGAGATCGGTAGACGGGCCATCTGCCAGCACGTCGCCACGTTCGATTGGCTCACCCAGGGACACACATGGCATCTGGTTGATGCAGGTGTTCTGGTTAGAACGGGTGTACTTGGTCAGGTTGTAGATGTCGATACCCGCTTCGCCCGGATACATCTCATCTTCGTTAACTTTGATAACGATACGAGAAGCATCAACGTACTGAACGGAACCGCCACGTTTCGCTACGGCAGTTACACCGGAGTCAACCGCTACTGCGCGTTCCATACCCGTACCGACCAGCGGCTTATCAGCGCGCAGAGTTGGTACTGCCTGACGTTGCATGTTCGCACCCATCAAGGCGCGGTTAGCATCATCGTGCTCCAGGAATGGAATCAGTGACGCACCGACTGAAACGACCTGTTGGGTCGAAACGTCCATGTAGTCAACTTGATCACGACTGAACAGGCTTGATTCACCTTTGCTACGGCAAGTGACGAGATCGTCAACAAAGCTACCGTCTTCAGCAAGGTTGGTGTTCGCCTGAGCGATAACGTAGTTACCCTCTTCGATTGCAGAGAGGTAATGAATTTCATCACTCACTTTGCCATCTACCACGCGACGATACGGAGTCTCAAGGAAGCCGTATTCGTTAGTCTGCGCATAAACAGAAAGGGAGTTGATCAGACCGATGTTCGGACCTTCTGGCGTTTCGATTGGGCATACACGACCGTAGTGGGTTGGGTGTACGTCACGCACTTCGAAGCCTGCACGCTCACGCGTCAGACCGCCTGGGCCCAGGGCAGAGATACGACGCTTATGCGTGATCTCAGACAACGGGTTGTTCTGATCCATAAACTGGGACAGCTGGCTTGAACCGAAGAACTCTTTCACCGCCGCCGAAATAGGCTTGGCGTTGATCATGTCCTGAGGCATCAGGGTATCGAGGTCGCCCAGAGACAGACGCTCTTTAACAGCACGCTCAACACGCACCAGGCCCACACGGAACTGGTTCTCAGCCATCTCACCGACTGAACGGATACGACGGTTGCCGAGGTGGTCGATATCATCGACT
The DNA here is from genome assembly GCF_011752685.1 of Candidatus Pantoea communis. Lineage (NCBI taxonomy): Bacteria > Pseudomonadati > Pseudomonadota > Gammaproteobacteria > Enterobacterales > Erwiniaceae > Pantoea > Candidatus Pantoea communis. The sequence continues at coordinate 11,102 of NZ_VWXC01000034.1, read as the reverse complement.
TCGCCAATACCGTTACGGATGCCGATCAGTTTTTTCATCACTTCGATGATGTCGTCTTTGCTCAGGATACCTGAACCTTCGATTTCATCACGCAACAGTGAACGGTTGAACTTCATACGGCCAACTGCAGACAGATCGTAACGATCTTCTGAGAAGAACAGGTTCTCGAACAGGTTCTCTGCAGCTTCGCGCGTTGGCGGCTCACCAGGACGCATCATACGGTAGATCTCAACCAGCGCGCTCAGGCGATCGTTGGTTGGGTCAACACGCAGGGTCTCTGAAATGTATGGGCCGTGATCCAGGTCGTTGGTGAACAGCGTTTCAATGCGTTTGTGGCCTGACTGGCTCAGTTTTGCCAGCAGATCCAGTGAAAGTTCCATGTTCGCAGGAACGATCAGTTCACCGGTGTTCAGATCGACGTAGTCTTTAGCGACCACTTTGCCAGCGATATATTCGACTGGCACTTCAATGTGCTGAATACCGTCTTTTTCGAGCTGACGAATATGACGCGCAGTGATGCGACGACCTTTCTCAACGTAGACCGTGCCATTGGCTTCGATATCGAAGCTGGCGGTTTCACCACGCAGGCGCTCAGGCACCAGTTCCATCTGCAGTTTGTTATCGCGGATTTCATACACCACTTTATCAAAGAACAGATCAAGGATTTGTTCAGTGGTGTAGTGCAGCGCGCGCAGAATGATACTGGCCGGCAGCTTACGGCGACGGTCAATACGGACGAAGAGGTTGTCTTTCGGGTCGAATTCGAAGTCGAGCCATGAACCGCGGTAAGGGATGATACGTGCGTTATACAGCACTTTACCAGACGAGTGCGTCTTACCCTTATCGCTGTCAAAGAACACGCCAGGACTACGATGCAGCTGAGAAACAATAACACGCTCAGTACCGTTGATAACAAAGGTACCGTTGTCGGTCATGAGTGGAATTTCACCCATGTACACTTCTTGTTCTTTGATGTCTTTTACGGTGCCTTCCGGCGCTTCACGCTCGTAGATCACCAGACGCAGTTTCACGCGCAGCGGTGCCGAATAGGTCACGCCACGGATCTGACATTCAGTTACGTCAAAGACCGGCTCGCCCAAACGGTAGCTGACATACTGCAACTCAGAGTTGCCGCTGTAGCTTGAGATTGGGAATACGGAGCGGAAGGCAGCTTCCAGACCGTATTGGCCTTCTGGATCTTGCTCGATAAACTTCTGGAACGAGTCAAGCTGGATAGAAAGGAGATAAGGTATGTCCAAAACTTGTGGACGTTTACCAAAATCCTTACGAATACGTTTTTTCTCGGTATAGGAGTAAACCATAGGGTTCCTCAGCTAGCTGACATGTCGAACCACGCTGTCCGTCCTGAAGGGACAGTTCATGCAACACTATTTTGTTTTTCATGCGATGCGGTGCACCCCATGCAATACATCTTTCTATCACTCTTAAATCATTTCATCGCCGTTGTGCAGGCAGGGAACCCTCACAGGAAAGCGATATATTAAGTCGTCGATAGAAAAAGATATTGAAGAGAAACAATGGACAAACAGTGCGAAACGCCATCGTTCCCCTGTAGCGCAAAAAGGCTGGTGACCAAAAAGTCACCAGCCATCAGCCTGATGTTACTCAGGCTGCAACCCGAAGGTTTTCTTACTTAACTTCAACTTCAGCGCCAGCTTCTTTCAGCAGTGCTTCCAGAGCAGCTGCGTCATCTTTGCTGATGCCTTCTTTGATAACACCGGTAGCTTCAACCAGGTCTTTAGCTTCTTTCAGGCCCAGACCAGTTGCAGTACGAACTGCTTTGATTACGGCAACTTTGTTAGCGCCAGCAGCTTTCAGAATTACGTCGAATTCAGTTTTCTCTTCAGCAGCTTCAGCTGGGCCAGCAGCAACAGCTACAGCAGCAGCAGCAGAAACGCCGAATTTTTCTTCCATAGCAGAAACCAGCTCAACTACTTCCATTACGGACATAGCTGCTACTGCTTCCAGAATTTGATCTTTTGTGATAGACATATCGATTGTTCCTAAAAAACAGAAAAAGTTTATACGTTAGCAAGTACGAAGGAAAAGAAGATGGCCTTAAGCCGCTTCTTTTGCATCGCGTACAGCAGCCAGAGTGCGAACCAGTTTGCCAGCAGCGGCTTCTTTCATGGTCGACATCAGACGTGCCAGTGCTTCTTCGTAAGTCGGCAGAGTTGCCAGACGGTCAATATTGGCCGCCGTGATCAGCTCACCTTCAAAGGCTGCAGCTTTGACCTCAAATTTTGCATTCGCTTTCGCGAACTCTTTGAACAGACGAGCAGCAGCGCCCGGGTGTTCCATAGAGTATGCAATCAGGGTCGGACCAACAAACGTGTCTTTCAGGATCTCAAACTGAGTTCCTTCAACGACGCGGCGCAGCAAGGTGTTGCGAACAACACGCATGTAAACGCCAGCTTCACGACCTGCTTTACGCAGTTCGGTCATTTTATCAACGGTAACGCCACGGGAATCCGCAACAACCGCTGAAAGCGCGCCTTTGGCTACTTCGCTAACTTCAGCAACAATCGCTTGTTTGCCTTGAAGATTTAATGCCATTAGCTTTTGCTCCTGGATTTGACCGGGAAAAATTTCCCGGAACTCACTTCACTCAGCTACCCGAAGGCACTGAGCGCTATTACACGGTGAGCAGAATCCAGTGAAGAAAAAATTCTTTTTGGTTCTGTCACCGTCTACGCAGGGTATTAAGCAAGTTATCCGAAGATAATCCCGCTCCTGCGGTCTTGGACGGAGGCCAGGATAAGGCCTGACTCCAACCTAAGCCATTGATAAATTAGGCAATTACGCTTTGTTAATCAGTGGCTTTGAATCTGGGTTCTGAATTGAATGACCAATCAGAACAACGGGCGTAAGATTCTAGATGAATTTTTCGCCCGTTTCAAGCAGCAATTAGTTTGCTGCTGCGCTCAGACCAGCCTGGTCAACGGCAACGCCGGCGCCCATGGTGGTAGAGATGCTAACTTTCTTGATGTACACGCCTTTAGCCTGTGAAGGTTTCGCTTTTTTCAGCGCAACCAGCAGAGATTCCAGGTTTTCTTTCAGTTTGTCAGCGTCGAAGTCCACTTTACCGATGGTAGTGTGGATGATGCCGTTTTTGTCGTTACGATAACGAACCTGACCTGCTTTAGCGTTTTTCACTGCTTCAGCAACGTTAGGGGTTACAGTACCCACTTTCGGGTTTGGCATCAGGCCGCGTGGACCCAGAACCTGGCCCAACTGGCCAACAACGCGCATTGCATCTGGAGATGCGATAACAACGTCAAAGTTCATTTCGCCTTTTTTGATCTGGTCAGCCAGATCTTCCATACCTACCAGCTCAGCGCCAGCTGCTTTAGCAGCTTCTGCGTTTGCGCCTTGGGTAAATACAGCAACACGTACTGAACGACCAGTACCGTGTGGCAGAACAGTCGCGCCGCGAACGTTCTGATCTGATTTACGTGCATCGATGCCGAGGTTAACAGCAACGTCAACGCTTTCAACGAACTTAGCAGTTGCCAGTTCTTTCAGCAGAGCAATAGCTTCAGCGATGTCGTACTGCTTGGTCGCGTCAACTTTGTCACGGATTACGCTCATGCGCTTGGTCAGCTTAGCCATTTCTTAATCCTCTACTACCAGGCCCATGGAACGTGCAGTACCTTCGATAGAGCGAGTCATCGCTTCTACGTCAGCACCAGTCATGTCCGCAGCTTTAGTTTCTGCGATTTCACGTACCTGAGCACGAGAAACTTTACCGACTTTGTCTTTGTTCGGCTTACCAGAACCAGACTTGATGCCTGCTGCTTTTTTCAGCAGTACAGCAGCCGGAGGGGTTTTGGTAACGAAGGTGAAAGAACGGTCGCTGTATACAGTGATAACAACTGGAGTAGGCAGGCCTTTCTCCAGAGATTCTGTTTTGGCGTTGAACGCTTTACAGAATTCCATGATGTTAACACCCTGCTGACCCAGTGCTGGACCAACAGGTGGACTTGGGTTCGCCATACCAGCTGCAACCTGCAGCTTGACGTAGGCTTGTACTTTCTTAGCCATGATAATTCCTCAAATGGGTTATAGCGCCTGAAAACAGGCTCCCCGTGATTACGATTCACACGCTGTCACCAGCGCATAAAAACAAAAGGCGCGGAATTATAGGTAAATTTCGCGCCTTCCGCAAGAGCTATGAAGTGAACAAAAGGGTTAACCTTTCTCCACCTGAGCAAAGTCGAGTTCTACTGGTGTTGCACGGCCAAAGATGGAAACAGAGACCTTCAGGCGGCTCTTTTCGTAATCCACTTCTTCGACCACACCGTTGAAGTCGGCAAATGGACCGTCGTTGACGCGCACCATCTCGCCTGGCTCGAACAGCGTTTTTGGACGCGGCTTATCACCTACCTGCTGCAGGCGGTTCATAATCGCATCGACTTCTTTATCACTAATCGGCGCAGGACGGTCAGAAGTACCGCCAATGAAGCCCATGACACGTGGTACGCTACGCACTAAGTGCCAGCTGGCGTCATTCATCACCATCTGGACCAGCACATAGCCAGGGAAGAACTTACGTTCGCTTTTACGGCGCTGGCCACCACGGATTTCAACGACTTCTTCAGTCGGCACCATGACTTCACCAAACAGCTCTTCCATGTTGTGCAGTTTGATATGCTCTTGCAGCGACTTCGCTACGCGGGCTTCAAAACCGGAGAACGCCTGAACGACGTACCAGCGTTTTTTTGGAGCTTCAGACATCTCAGAACCTCAGGCCAGTGATAAACGATACCAGACGGACCAGAATTCCATCCAGCCCCCACAAAATCAGTGACATCACGGCAGTGACCGCGGCAACGATTAACGTGGTGTGCAATGTTTCCTGGCGAGTCGGCCAAATGACCTTACGCATTTCGGTTCTTGCTTCACGAGCAAAAGCCACAGTCGCTTTGCCTTTGATAGTCAGCAACGCTATGCCACCTGCCGCAGCAATCAGTACTACGACAGCCAGCGCGCGCAGAGGCAGCGTAATGTCGCGATAGAGATAGTTGCCAACGATGGCGACTAACAGCAACGCGATGACAGCAACCCACTTTATCGCTTCCAGGCCGCGCCCGCTCCCTTGAGCTTCGGTATTCGCACTCATAAACCAACCTGCCACAATAATTCAGAAACAATTCTGCCCCGCAGAGCGAGGCATCCAAACCGAATGAGCTTTTGGGCGTAACTCGGTATCCGACGCCGTAAACCAGAGCCTGTCTCAGCAATGATTATGATCGAAAATCACTGATGAGCCAGGTTCTATGTAACAGCGTGCAAAAAGGGCATCAAATGATGCCCTTTCCATATGCATTGCGTCAAATGTTATCGCAATTAAGCGATAATTTCAGCAACAACACCCGCACCAACAGTACGGCCGCCTTCACGGATTGCGAAACGCAGACCCTGATCCATAGCGATTGGCTTGATCAAGGTAACGGTCATTTTTACGTTATCGCCTGGCATTACCATCTCAACGCCTTCTGGCAGTTGAACGTCACCGGTCACGTCAGTAGTACGGAAGTAGAACTGAGGACGGTAGCCTTTGAAGAACGGAGTATGACGGCCGCCTTCGTCTTTAGACAGTACGTAAACTTCTGAAGTGAACTGGGTATGTGGCTTGATGGTGCCCGGCTTAGCCAGAACCTGACCACGCTCGATATCTTCACGCTTGATACCACGCAGCAGAATACCACAGTTCTCGCCTGCCTGACCCTGGTCCAGCAGTTTGCGGAACATTTCAACGCCGGTACAGGTAGACTTAACGGTGTCTTTCAGACCAACAACTTCAACTTCGTCGCCTACTTTCACGATACCGCGCTCAACACGACCGGTAACAACAGTACCACGGCCAGAGATTGAGAATACGTCTTCGATTGGCAGAAGGAACGGCAGGTCGATTGCACGTACTGGCTCTGGGATGTAGTTATCCAGGTGACCAGCCAGCTCAATGATCTTCTCTTCCCACTCAGCAACACCGTTCAGTGCCTGCAGAGCAGAACCGCGGATGATTGGAGTATCGTCGCCTGGGAAGTCGTAGGCTGACAGCAGATCGCGAACTTCCATCTCTACCAGTTCCAGCAGCTCTTCGTCATCAACCATGTCGCACTTGTTCAGGAACACGATGATGTAAGGAACGCCAACCTGACGACCCAGCAGGATGTGCTCACGGGTCTGTGGCATTGGGCCATCAGTCGCAGCAACAACCAGGATCGCGCCGTCCATCTGCGCAGCACCGGTGATCATGTTTTTCACATAGTCGGCGTGGCCTGGGCAGTCAACGTGCGCATAGTGGCGAGTCGGGGTTTCATATTCAACGTGAGAAGTGTTGATGGTGATACCACGTGCTTTCTCTTCTGGCGCCTTATCGATCTCATCGAACTTGCTGGCTTTACCGCCGTAGGTTTTAGCCAGAACGGTGGTGATTGCAGCAGTCAGGGTGGTTTTACCGTGGTCAACGTGACCGATGGTGCCCACGTTTACGTGCAGTTTGTTACGTTGAAATTGCTCTTTAGCCATCGCTAGTCCCTCTAAGACACGGATATATCGAAGATATCGTCATATCAACCAGGCAATGCCTGACTGTTTGGTTTACAGAGAGAGAATCAGGAGAGAGATAAAGGAAGTGGTGCTGATACCCAGAGTCGAACTGGGGACCTCACCCTTACCAAGGGTGCGCTCTACCAACTGAGCCATATCAGCACATCTGGAGCGGGCAGCGGGAATCGAACCCGCATCATCAGCTTGGAAGGCTGAGGTAATAGCCATTATACGATGCCCGCATCCTGGAACTCGGCTACCTGTTCTTTCTGTAGCTTATGAATAATAAAAGAAGACCTTCTATTATTCGAGCCTGCCAGAGTTTCTGGCTGACTTTGATTGCGAAAATCCGCAATCTGAATTCGAAGGTGAGAGAGATGAACTCACCCGCCAGATAAAGATTTTATCTGGCGCTCAACCAAGTGGTTGAGATGGTGGTGGGAGAAGGATTCGAACCTTCGAAGTCTGTGACGGCAGATTTACAGTCTGCTCCCTTTGGCCGCTCGGGAATCCCACCTACTTGATGGTGCCGGCTACCGGAATCGAACTGGTGACCTACTGATTACAAGTCAGTTGCTCTACCAACTGAGCTAAGCCGGCATCAAGTGGAGCGCATTCTAGGAAGACCGCGCCCAGGATGCAACAAAAAAATTATCAAAATTGTTCTATCGCCTACTATTTGTGCAAAACATCGCAAACCGCTCATCATTTGCAGTATTTTCGTCCAAATGCAGTGTGTTTTTACGCCACTGCACTAAGTGATTTACAGAGGCTTATCGTGGTTTGGTCGTCGCACGCCAGAAGCACAACGCCATTTTTCATTTAAAAGTGCGCAACTTTTTTTTATTGGATCGGGTTTGATTGAACATTTTTTCAACTAATACAATGCAAGACGGGATTGTTCGTTAACGGATGCCACTGTCGGCGTGTTAAAGAGGGAGGCATTATTGATTGTCTGAAGACGGCTCAACGTTGTCAGCGAGGGAAAATCTGAAAAGATTTTACGCGGTGCTACAGCAAAATCGATTGTAATAAGCGACTAAGCAATAATAAAAATGCGGGCACGCTTACGAAAGCGTGCTCAGGTTTATCAATTTGCTTCTTTTTAAAGTGACACTGGTGTTACCCTCCAGCCCATTGTTCTCGTTACTTACCCCCTATGACGTGCAACTGAGCTCGACGCATCATTGTATGCCAGACGCTACAAGATGTTGATGAGCCGGGATTTGCGGTCAGATGCATACTTATGAGTAAAAAAACGACACCACTCACTACACCCTATTTGCAGTTTGACCGTCAGCAATGGGCCGCCCTGCGCGACTCAGTGCCAATGACGCTCGCTGAAGGCGAAATTGAACGACTACGCGGTATCAATGAAGATCTCTCCTTAGAAGAGGTTGCTGAAATCTATTTGCCGCTCTCACGTCTGCTTAACTTCTATATCAGTTCTAATCTGCGCCGTCAGGCCGTGCTGGAGCAGTTCCTTGGCACTAACGGGCAAAAGATTCCCTATATCATCAGTATTGCCGGCAGTGTTGCTGTAGGTAAAAGTACAACCGCGCGTGTGTTGCAGGCGCTGCTTAGTCGCTGGCCAGAACATCGTAAAGTCGAGTTGATTACAACTGACGGCTTTTTACACCCCAATGCAGTGTTGAAAGAACGGGGGCTAATGAAGAAGAAAGGCTTCCCGCAATCTTACGATATGCATCGTCTGGTGAATTTTGTATCCGATTTGAAATCAGGCGCTAGTCAGGTCACTGCGCCAGTTTATTCACACCTTATTTATGATGTGATCCCGGATGGCGATAAGGTGGTACAACAGCCTGATATTTTGATTTTGGAAGGCTTAAATGTGCTTCAAAGCGGGATGGATTATCCCCACGATCCGCATCATGTATTTGTTTCTGATTTTGTCGACTTCTCAATTTATGTCGATGCACCTGAAGCATTATTAGAACGTTGGTATGTTAATCGTTTCTTAAAATTCCGCGAAGGTGCCTTCAGCGATCCAGATTCTTATTTCCACCATTATTCTCAGCTCCCCAAAGATGAGGCGGAAAATATTGCTCGCGGGTTATGGAAAGAGATTAACTGGCTGAATCTCAATGAAAATATCCTTCCAACTCGAGAGCGTGCCAGCCTGATTATGACCAAATCTGCAGATCATGCCGTGCAAAGTGTTCGCTTGAGAAAATAATTTTTGATATTTAAACGCCCTTATTTCCGAGGGCGTTTGATTTTTTTAGGTCAATTCAGATTAATTACCAGGTCGCAGCGAAATCTCACCACCAACCCAGGATTTCACTTCACCTTCTTGCTCCAGTAATAAACCACCCTGCTTATCAATACCACGTGCAATGCCATGGACTTCTCTATCGCCAATCAGCAACTTAACCGGGCGATTGATAAAGTTGTCCAGAGCATCCCAGCGCTCTACAAACGGTGCCAATCCATCTCGCTCGAAAATCGGCAGTGCTTCACGCAGATGATTAATGATTTTTGCAGCCAGCTCATTGCGATTAATTTCTACACCGGCTTCCTGCAAATTAATCCATCCCTGATTAATTTCAGAGGCTCCTTCTGAGCGCATCACCAGATTGACGCCTGCGCCCATGACAATTTGCGCTGCATCGCCTGTTTTGCCGGTTAGTTCAACCAGAATCCCGGCCAATTTACGATCGTTCAGGTAAAGATCATTGGGCCATTTGACACGCACATCAGGTGCACCCAATGACTGAATCACCTCGGCCATCACGATACCAATCACCAGGCTGAGTCCCATTGCTGCAGCGGGACCTTGCTCAAGTCGCCAGTACATCGACAGATAGAGATTAGAACCAAAAGGAGAAAACCACTTTCTGCCACGGCGGCCACGGCCTGCTTGCTGATATTCTGCAATACAGGCATGACCAGAAGGCAACTGATCCATCCTATCCAGCAGATACTGGTTGGTAGAATCAATCACAGGGATGACATCTAAATCTGGTTGATGCAGATGCGAAAGAATATCGGCTTCATTCAGCAATTGAATGGGGGCAGGCAAGCTATATCCTTTTCCTGTTACGGTATAAACATCCAGACCCCAGCTCTTCAGGGTTTGAATATGCTTATTAATGGCTGCACGGCTCATACCCAATGCTTCACCCAACTGCTCGCCTGAATGGAATTCTCCATCAGCCAGCAGCGCGACCAATTTCAGCGGAACACTATTATCTTTCATGAAATGACCTCAACGGCGTTACGTTCGCCTTGAGCACCAATGAAGCGAACCTCTGGCTCGAGCCAAACATTGAATTTTTCACCCACGTGGTTTCGCACCTCGTGCGCTAAAGCAACGATATCCTTTGGCGTTGCCTGGTTTTCATTGATTAACACCAGTGCCTGGTGACGGTGTACCGCAGCGCCACCTACCTGATATCCCTTTAGATGACATTGATCGATCAACCAACCTGCCGCTAATTTCACGTCACCATTTGCCTGCGGATAATGCGGCATCCCCGGCCATGCTTTTAATAACTCATTAGCCAACTTGAGTGTGATAAGCGGATTTTTGAAAAAACTGCCTACATTTCCCGTTACGCGCGGGTCGGGCAATTTGCTCTGGCGCATTTGGCAGACGGCATTGAATACATCCCATGCGCATACAGTGGCCGGGTTCAGTTTCGCTAAATCGCCGTAATTCAGTACCGGCTTCCATTGCTTTGCCAAACGAAGTCCGACAGCAACTATAACGTGATTATCCTTCATCTCGTGCTTAAAGATACTGTCACGATAACCAAACTGACACGCTTCTCGATCCAGGCGACTGATTTTTTGTGTGGGTAGATGCAGCACATCGACGTAGTGGCAAATATCTTTAAATTCAACACCATAAGCGCCAATATTCTGGATAGGCGCTGAACCAGCCTTGCCGGGAATTAACGCAAGATTTTCCAGGCCGGTAATACCTTTCTTTAAAGTATGCTCAACCAGCTCGTGCCAGTTCTCACCTGCACCGATATGCAAATGCCATGATTCAGCCTCTTCCTCAAGTGAAATACCTTTGATGGCGTTAATAATCACGCCACCATCAAAGTCTTCCAGGAATAGCACATTGCTGCCCTCACCTAATACGATGAAAGGTTGATTCGCCTGTTGAGTTGCTTGCCATGCGTTCATGATGGCTTCGGATGTGTCTGCGATATACAGCGCTTGTGCACTGACTTCGAGACCCAGTGTGTTGAAAACTTTTAGAGAAGTGTGGGGGCTGGACATTTCACGGCCTTTACTGATTTATCTGGCCGTAGTTTACCCGATCAGTTAGTCACGGGTGGGATGTTTTCGTGGCTTTTAGCCCTGATTTCGCCGATTCGCAGACGTAAAAAAACCCTGAACTTTCGTTCAGGGTTTCTTCACTTGTTTGATGCCTGGCAGTTCCCTACTCTCGCATGGGGAGGCCCCACACTACCATCGGCGCTACGGCGTTTCACTTCTGAGTTCGGCATGGGGTCAGGTGGGACCACCGCGCTACAGCCGCCAGGCAAATT